>NZ_JAMYQH010000004.1:0-308016 GCF_040320765.1 Mesorhizobium sp. M0618
GCCTCGGACTCGTGCCGGTCGTCATCCGCGATATCTACGCAGCCCTTCCCAGGATCCGCGAAGGCGGCGCCGCGATCGTGCTGGTGGAGCAGGATATCGGCAAGGCGCTGGCGGTCGCCGATCGCGTCTACTGCATGATGGAGGGTCGCGTCACGCTGGCCGCCAGGGCGGCTGAGGTCACGCGCGAAGACATCCATTCCGCCTATTTCGGAGTGGCGGCATGACGCGGCAACCGAGGCTCTGTCATCTGCTCGCGCAGCGCTCTTATGGCCTGATCGAGGTGGCGCGGCGATGATCTGGCTGGACACCCTCGTGCAAGGGATTCTGCTGGGCGGGCTCTATGCCTTGTTCGCAGCGGGATTGAGCCTCGTCTTCGGTATCATGCGGCTGGTGAACCTCGCCCATGGCGACCTCATCATTCTTGCCGCCTATCTGGTTTTGATGGGCGTCACGCTGCTCGGCCTGTCGCCCTGGATTGCCGCTCTGGTCGCCATGCCGGTGATGTTCGCGCTCGGCTGGCTGCTGCAGACCGCCGTTCTGAACCGCGTGCTGGGCAAGGACATCCTGCCGCCGCTTTTGGTCACCTTCGGCCTGTCGGTCGCCCTGCAGAACGGCCTGCTCGAGGCCTTCTCCGCCGACAGCCGCCGCATCCCGGTGGGCGCGTTGGAAGGGGCATCGCTCGATCTCGGGCTGGTCACGGTGGGGATCATGCCGCTGATGACCTTTGCCTCGGCGATCGTGATGATCATTGCGCTCAACGCGCTCTTCTACCACACCGCCCTCGGCCGTGCCTTCCGCGCCACCTCGGACGACGTCGTGACGGCGGGGCTGATGGGGATAGAGCCGAAGCGGATCTTCGCGATCGCCACCGGGATCGCCATGGTCGTCGTGACGCTGGCGGCACTCTATCTCGGCATGCGGGCGAACTTCGATCCTTCGATCGGACCGGCGCGGCTGATCTATGCCTTCGAGGCGGTGATCATCGGCGGCCTCGGCAGCCTGTGGGGGACGCTCGCGGGCGGGATCATCATCGGCGTGGCGCAGACGTTTGGCGCCGCGCTCAGTCCGGAATGGCAGATCCTGGCCGGCCACATCGCCTTCCTGGCCGTGATGCTGCTCAAGCCGCGCGGGCTTTTTCCGCGCGCAGTGGATTGAGGGCGGCATGTATCGACTGACAACCCGCACCCGCGCCGGAACCGTGACCGCGATCATCGTGCCGATCTTCATCGTCGCCGCGCTCGCGCTGCCTGCCGTGGCCTCGCGTGGCGTCATACAGGATCTCTTCTTCATCCTCACCATGCTGACGCTGGCGCAGATATGGAACCTGCTGGCGGGCTATGGCGGCCTGGTGTCGGTGGGCCAGCAGGCTTTCGTTGGCATCGGCGCCTATGCGATGTTCGCCGGCGTGATCCTGCTCGGCTGGAATCCGGTCCTGGCGATCCCGCTGGGCGGCCTTGCCGCTCTGGTGCTGGCGGTTCCGACGGCCTTCTTCGCGTTCCGTTTGCAGGGCGCCTATTTCGCCATCGGCACCTGGGTGATCGCCGAAGTGACGCGACTGCTGGTCGCGCAGTGGAAGGCGCTCGGTGGCGGCACCGGCACCTCGCTGCCGCGCGAGGCGACGAGCAGTATCCTGGGCACCGATGCGATCCGGACGCTGTTCGGCGTCCGCGAGGCCGCGGCACGCGACATCCTGGCCTACTGGCTGGCTTTGGCGTTGGTCGTGGCTGTGACGGGCGGCATCTATTGGCTGCTGCGCAGTCGCCTCGGGCTGGCGCTGGCGGCCGTGCGCGACAATGTCGACGCGGCGCAATCGGTGGGCGTCGATACCGGCCGGCTCAGATGGGCGGTCTTTCTGATCGCCGCGGCCGCTACCGGGCTGACCGGCGCGCTGATTTTCCTGCAGACGGCCCGTATTTCGCCCAGTGCGGCCTTTGCCGTCACCGACTGGACCGCCAACGTCATCTTCATTGTCGTCATCGGCGGCATCGGCACCATCGAGGGGCCGATCCTCGGCGTGCTGGTCTTCTTTGCGCTGCGTTCGGCGCTGGCCGACTACGGCAGCTGGTACTTGATGACGCTCGGCCTCATCGCCGTCGTCGTGATGCTTTTTGCACCAAAGGGGCTGTGGGGCCTGATCGCGTCCCGCAATGGCCTGCACCTGTTTCCGGTTCGCCGCAGGCTGACCGGTCCGAAGATCGAGGGAGGAATTTGATGGCGGATATCGAAACCGACGTGCTGATCATCGGCACGGGCCCAGCCGGCTCGGCCACGGCGGCACTTCTGTCCAGCTACGGCGTGGCCAACATGATCGTCAATCGCTACCGCTGGTTGTCGAACACGCCGCGTGCCCACATCACCAACCAGCGCACCATGGAAGTGCTGCGCGACCTCGGTCCGGATGTCGAGGCGGAGGCCATGATGCACGCCTCGCCGCAGGAGCTGATGGGCGAGAACGTGTTCTGCGAAAGCCTGGCCGGCGAGGAGATCGGCCGCATGAAGAGCTGGGGCATCCACCCGCTCTCGAAGGCCGAACATCTCCTGTCGTCTCCCTGCTTCATGAACGATCTGCCGCAGACCTTCATGGAGCCGATCCTGTTCAAGTCGGCCTGCGCCCGCGGGACGCAGGCACGCATGAGCACGGAATATGTCAGCCATGTCCAGGATGCGGACGGCGTGACGACGACCTGCCACGATCGGCTGTCGGGCAAGGATTTCACCGTGCGGTCGAAGTTCCTCGTCGGTGCCGACGGCGGCAACTCGCTGGTGGCCGAGCATCTGGGCCTGCCGCTCGAAGGCAAGATGGGCGTCGGCGGCTCGATGAACATCCTGTTCAGGGCCGATCTCTCGAAGTATGTCGCCCACCGGCCAAGCGTCCTCTACTGGGTCATGCAGCCCGGCGCCGACGTCGGCGGCATCGGCATGGGCCTCGTTCGCATGGTGCGGCCCTGGACCGAGTGGCTGATCGTCTGGGGCTACGACATCAACCAGCCGCCGCCGGACGTGACGCCGGAACTGGCCACCAGCGTCGCGCGTCAACTGGTCGGAGATCCCGCGCTCGAGATCGAGCTCCTGGGCGCGAACACCTGGACCGTGAACAACTGCTTCGCCACGCACATGCAGAAGGGGCGGGTGTTTATCATGGGCGATGCCGCGCACCGGCATCCGCCCTCGAACGGGCTCGGCTCGAACACATCGATCCAGGACGGGTTCAACCTCGCCTGGAAGCTTGCCAAGGTCATCAAGGGGCAGGCGGGGGTCGGGCTTCTGGACAGCTTCTCGGCCGAGCGCGCACCGATCGCGCGCCAGATCGTGACACGGGCGAACCAGTCCATCGCCGAATTCGGACCGATCTTCGAGGCGCTCGGCATGGACGGCGGCGTGGATCACGACAAGATCCAGAGGAACATGGAGGCTCGCGCCGATGCGACGCCCGTCGCCGAAGCGCAGCGCGAGGCGCTCCGCAAGGCCATCGCCTTCAAGAAGTACGAGTTCGACGCCCATGGCGTCGAGATGAACCAGCGCTATGCCTCGGGCGCGGTGGTGACCGACGGCCAGCGCGAGCCGGCCTTCGAGAAGGATCTCGAGCTGCACTATGCGCCGACAACCTGGCCGGGCGCGCGCTTGCCGCATGTCTGGGTCTTCGAGCGCTCGGGCAGGAAGGTCTCGACGCTCGATCTTTGCGGGCATGGCGAGTTCACGCTGTTGACCGGCATTGGCGGAGAGGCGTGGGTCGCCGCGGCGGAGACGGTGGGCGCGGAGCTCGGTCTGCCGATCCGCAGCCATGTGATCGGCCCGCGCCGCGCGATCGAGGATCATACCGGCGACTGGGCCGGCGCACGGGAGATCCGCGACACCGGCTGCCTGATCGTCCGTCCCGACCACCACGTCGCCTGGCGCTCCGAAACGCTGGCGGCCGAGCCGGCGGCCGAACTGCGCCGGATCTTCAAATCCGTTCTGGCGCGCTGAGGAGGATCGCATGATCGACGAACACGAATCCGGCTATTTCACCGAAGCGAACTCGGCCGAGGTCGTGGTGGCGCGGAACAGGAACGCCAAGGACGAGCGGCTCAAAGAGGTGATGGAGGTCATCACCCGCAAGCTGCACGAGGCGGTGAAAGAGATCGAGCCGACACAGGAGGAATGGTTCGGCGCGATCATGTTCCTGACGCGGACAGGCCAGATCTGCAACGAGTGGCGGCAGGAATACATCCTGTTGTCGGATGTTCTCGGTATCTCGATGCTGGTCGATGCGATCAACAACCGCAAGCCGTCGGGCGCCTCGGAATCGACGGTGCTGGGACCCTTCCACGTCGCCGACGCCCCCGAGCTGCCGATGGGCTCCAACATCTGCCTCGACCAGAAGGGCGAGCCCATGTTCGTGCATGGCCGCATCCTCGATACCGAGGGCAACCCGATCGCAGGCGCCAAGATCGACGTCTGGCAGGCCAATGACGAGGGCTTCTACGACGTGCAGCAGAAGGGCATCCAGCCCGACTTCAACTTGCGCGGCGTCTTTCGCACCGGCACGGACGGGCGCTACTGGTTTCGCGGCGTGAAGCCCAAATACTACCCGATCCCGGATGATGGCCCAGTCGGCAAGCTGCTGGGCGCGCTGGGGCGTCACCCCAATCGTCCGGCGCATCTCCACTACATCGTCGAGGCCGAGGGCTTCGAAGCGCTGACCACGCACATCTTCGACCCGGACGACCCGTACATCGATTCAGATGCCGTCTTCGGCGTGAAGAAGAGCCTGCTCGCCGAATTCCGCAAGGTCGAGGACGCCGAAGCTGCCGCCAGGGTCGAGATTGCGTCCCCGTTCTACGACGTGGAGTTCGATTTCGTGCTGTCGCGCAAGGGAGGAAACTGATGGCTGCACTTGAGAAGATGTTCGATGTCAGGGGCAAGTCGGTGATCGTCACCGGCGGCGCCAGCGGCATCGGACAGGCCTATGCCGAGATCATGGCCGAGCATGGGGCAAAAGTCTGCATCTTCGACCTGAACCCAACGGGGCTGGAGAAGACCGTGACGGCGATCAAGGCGGCGGGTGGCGATGTCTGGGGCGAGGCCGTCGACGTCGGCGACCGTGCGGCCATGGCCGCAGCCTTCGACAAGGTGGCCGGGAAAGCGGGCTCGATCGAAGTGGTGTTCGCCAATGCCGGGATTGATGCCGGACCGGGCTTCAACACCCCGACGGGCGAAAGGAACCCCGAGGGCGCCATCGAGAACCTGCCCGACGAGCACTGGGACAAGGTGATCGAGATCAACCTGACCTCGGTCTACACCACGATCAAACATGCCGTCCGGCACATGAAGCCGAATGGCGGCGGCCAGATCATCGTCACGTCGTCCATTGCATCGCTGATCAACGAGAGCATCGTGGGCACGCCCTACATGCCCGCCAAGGCCGCGGTGAACCATCTCGTTCGCCACATGGCGATGGAGCTTGGCGCCTACAACATCCGCATCAATGCCATCCTGCCCGGACCGTTCATCACCAACATCGCCGGCGGTCGGCTGCGCAATCCGGCGGACCGCGAGGCCTTCGAGGCCCAGTCGCTGCTCGGTCGGATCGGCGACCCGGAAGAGATCAAGGGCCTGGCGCTTTATCTGGCGTCGCCTGCCGCTTCCTACGTGACGGGCTCGCTGATCGTCATCGATGGCGGCTCGCTGCTGCGGATGACCTGAACACGCTTTGAACTGAGACCGGTCCCGTGGGCCGGAGAAACTTAACCCAGGGAGGAACCGACGATGAGCTACTACAACAGACTGGTGAAATCGGGCTTGCGGCCCAGCCGTCGAAGCGTGCTGAAGGGGATTGGAGCCGGCGTTGCCGCCAGCACGCTGGGCATGCCGGCCTATGTGCGCGCCGCGACGGCGGGGAAGATCAAGCTGGGCTACCTCAGCCCGACGACCGGACCGCTCGCCCTTTTTGGTGAAACGGATGGCTACACATTGCAGAAGATCCGCGCCCTGCTCGGCGGCCAGCTGCAATGCGCCGACGGCAATACTTACGAGATCGAGATCCTCGATCGCGACAGCCAGTCCAATCCGAACAAGGCATCGGAAATCGCCGGCAATCTGATCCTGAACGACGAGGTTCATCTGCTCGTGCCGGCCTCGACCACCGACACGATCCTGCCCGCGGCCGAGCAGGCCGAGCTTTATGAAACGCCCTGCATTTCCTCGGGCGCTCCCTGGCAAGCGGTGATCATGCCGCGCGGCGGCGGCAAGCAGACCTTCGACTGGACCTATCATTTCTTCTGGGGCCTCGACGAGGCGTTGAACACCTTCGTCGGGCTCTGGAACCATTTGGAGACCAACAAGAAGGTCGGGATGCTGTTCCCGCAGAACATCGACGGCGAGACCTGGGGCAACGACGAATATGGCTTGCCAGCGCCGACCCGCAAGGCCGGCTACGAGGTCGTGGTGCCCGGCTATTTCCAGCCCCGCACCAATGATTTTTCCGCACAGATCGCCGAGTTCAAGAAGCAGGGCTGCGAGATCATCGGCGGCATCACCTATCCCGACGATCTGAAGACCTTCGTCACCCAGTGCAACCAGCAGGGCTTCAAGCCGAAGGCGGTCACGGTGGCGGCGGCGCTCCTGTTCCCGGGCGGTGTCGAGGCGATGGGGCCGCTTGGCAACGGCATGTCCTCGGAGGTCTGGTGGACCCCGGCCTTCCCGTTCAAGTCGTCGCTGACCGGGCAGATCAGCAGCGACATCGCCAGCCAATGGGAAGCCGATACGAAGCGCCAGTGGACGCAGCCGCTTGGCTATTCGCACGCGCTGCTGGAGGTCGCGCTCGACATCCTGAAGCGCTCTTCCAATCCGCTCGACCGTGCGGCCAATCGTGACGCTCTGGTCGCTACCGATCTGCAGACGCTGGTCGGTCATATCAAGTTCGACGGCTCGCCCCACAAGAACATCTGCAAGACGCCGATCTTCGGCGGCCAGTGGGTGAAGGGTGAGAAATGGCCTTATGACCTGAAGATCGTCGACAACACGGTCAATCAGCTCTTCGCGCCGCAGCAGGCTATCCAGCCGATCGCCTGGTGACATGAGCGGGAACGCGGGCAGAGTTATGGGTAGGGAAATCCTGCTGAAAGCGCACGGCGTGTCGAAGTCCTTCGGCGCTGTCCGCGTCCTGCATGACGTGAGTTTCGACGTGCATAGGGGCGAGGTCCTGGGCATCCTAGGCCCGAATGGGGCGGGCAAAACGACGCTGTTCAACATGATCAGCGGCGATTTGAAGACGTCCGGCGGCGAGATCCAGCTCGGCGACACCGCGCTTCGCGGCGAGCCGCCCTTCCGGCGTTGCCAGATGGGGATCGGGCGGACCTATCAGATCCCGCGTCCCTATTCCGGCATGACCACCTTCGAAAACCTGCTGGTCGCCCCCCCTTTAGGCGGCCGCCGGTCCGAGAAGCAGAGCTATGCTTTCTGCGCCCAGGTCCTGCGCGATTGCGAGCTCTCCGACAAGGCCAATGTCTCGGCCGGCGCTCTCACTCTGCTCGATCGCAAGCGGCTGGAGTTGGCGCGCGCGCTGGCGTCGGATCCGAAGCTGCTGCTGCTGGACGAGATCGCGGGTGGGCTGACCGACGATGAATCGAAGGCGCTGGTAGCGCTGGTGCGCCGCATCCGCGACCGTGGCATCACCATCGTGTGGATCGAGCATGTGTTGCACGCGCTGCTGGCGGTGGCCGACCGGTTGTTGGTGCTGAACTTCGGCGAGAAGATCGCTGAAGGCGTGCCCGCCGAAGTGATTGCGCTGCCCGAGGTCCAACGCGTCTACATGGGGATCGAGGCATGACGGCCGTTCTTTCCACCCACGGGCTGTTGGCCCGCTATGGCGATTTCCAGGCGCTCTACGGCGTCGACATCGAGCTGCACCAGGGTGAGGCCGTGGCCTTGATCGGCGCCAACGGGGCAGGAAAATCTACACTCCTGCGTTCGATCATGGGCCTGCTCCCGGTCCGGCGCGAGATGGTGCTGCTGCAAGGGGAGGCCGTTGGCGGCACCACCACCGACCGCATGGTGCAGAAGGGTGTCGCCATCGTGCCGGAGGGCCGCCGGCTCTTCACCGGCATGTCGGTCGAGGACAATCTGCGCGTCGCCATCGACCAGGCCGCGCGCATAGGCGCCAAGGGCGGATGGACGCTGCCGCGGTTGCATCAGCTGTTCCCGATCCTCAAGGAGAAGGCCCGCACGCAGGTCCAGAGCCTCTCGGGCGGGCAGCAACAGATGGTGGCGATCGGCCGCGCGCTGCTCTGCCAGCCGCGCGTGCTGCTCTGCGACGAGATCAGCCTTGGTCTTGCGCCGAAGGTGATCCGCGAGATCTATGCCGCCTTGCCCGAAATCCGCGCCACCGGAACGGCGATGATTGTGGTCGAACAGGATGTCGGCCTCGCCCGAACCGCCACGGACCGCCTCTACTGCATGCTGGAGGGGCGCGTGACCCTGACCGGCAGGTCCGCCGAGATCACGCGCGAGCAGATCGGCAAAGCCTATTTTGGAGCAGGCCATGGAGTGGTTTGACGCCTTGGTGCAGGGGGTCCTGCTGGGCGGCATGTATGCCCAGTATGCGCTCGGCATGGCGCTCATGTTCGGCGTCATGCGGATCGTCAACATCAGCCATGGCGATCTTGTGATCCTTTTGTCGCTGATCGGCATCTCGATCGCCACGGCCTGGGGTCTGGGGCCGCTGCCTGTGCTGATCGTACTGGTGCCGCTCGCGGTGCTGATGGGCTGGGTGCTGCAGAAGGCCGTGCTGAACCGGGTGGTAGGGAGCGATCCGCTGCCCTCGCTGATCGCGACCTTCGGACTGTCGATCGCGCTGCAGAACCTGATGCTGCAGATATGGTCCGCGAACAGCCGATCGTTGCCCGGCCATGGAATCGAGAGTCAATCCATCGAGATCGGCGGTATCTATGTCGGCCTCCTGCCGCTGATCGTGCTGGCCGTCGCCACGGGGTTGACAGGAGGCCTCGACCTGACGCTGAAGCGCACGCGCTTCGGCCGGGCGCTCCGCGCCGCGTCGGCGGATGTCGAGGCAGCGGCAATGACCGGCATCAATCCGCGCGCTGTCTATGCGATGGCGACAGCGGCAGCGGTCGGCATCCTCGGTTTTGCAGCCGTCTTCCAGGCGTTGCGGTCGACCGTCGCGCCGGCCGACGGACCTGCCCAACTGATCTACGCCTTCGAAGCGGTGATCATCGGCGGCATGGGGACGGTATGGGGCGCCTTCGCCGGCTCGATGGTCCTCGGCATCTCGCAGGCCGTCGGCTTCCGCATCGATCCGGGCTTCGGCGTGCTCGCCGGACACATCGTCTTCCTGATCGTGCTGGCGACCCGCCCGCAGGGCCTGTTTGGAAAGGCATTGTCATGAGTGCGATCCCCTATGTGGCAACCGAGGTGCCTGAGGTCCTGGTCCAGCGCCAGACCCGGTCCGGTCGCATCGCGATGACGCTGGCTGTGCTGGCGCTGATCGGTGTCGCCGCCATGCCGTGGTGGGCCTCGACCGGCACGATCCGGTCGATTCTGGTGCTGTGCTGCTACATCGCCGTCGCGCAGATGTGGAACCTGCTAGCCGGCTATGCCGGCCTCGTCTCGGTGGGCCAGCACGCCTTCATGGGTGCTGCCGGCTATGCGCTTTTCGTGCTGGCGCAGACTTACGGCATCAATCCGTTTGTGGCGGTCTTCCTTTCGCTGCTGGCGCCGGCCGCGCTGGCCGTGCCGATCTACCTGCTGCTGCATCGCCTGGATGGCCCCTATTTTTCGATCGGCACATGGGTGGTGGCCGAGGTATTCCGGCTGGCCGCCTCGAATCTCCCGCTCGTCAATTCCGGCGCGGGGATGTCGCTTCGCGTGATGAAGGACTATTCGGCCTTCGAGCGGAATGTCGCCATGTCGCTGCTCTGCGCGGGGATGCTGCTCGTCACGCTGGGCGGCAGCTATTGGCTGCTTCGCTCGCGCTTCGGCCTTGCGCTGATCGCCATGCGCGACAATCCGGTCGCGGCCGCGAGCCAGGGCGTGAATGTCGTCAAGCTGCGCTTCCTGATCTACGTCGCGTCGGCGGTCGGCTGCGGCCTTGCGGGCGCCATCTATTTCATGGCGCAACTGCGCATCACCCCGGGTTCGGCCTTTGATCCGATGTGGGCGAACGTCGCGATCTTCATCGTCATGGTCGGCGGGATAGGGTCCATCGAGGGCGTTCTGATCGGATCCCTGATTTTCTTCATCGCGGACCGCTGGTTCGGTGAATACGGCGCGAGCTATTTCGTCGTCCTCGGCCTGATGACGCTGCTGGTGGCGCTCTACGCCCGCACCGGCATCTGGGGCCTGATCTCGAAACGGTGGGATGCGCCATGGTTCCCGATCCGACGCAGGCTCGTCGATCCGAACCGCTGAGAGGGAGGGTTTTTATGAAAGCAGCCATCTTCGATACGGTCGGCAGTCCGCTGCGGATCGGCACGGTGCCGGATCCGACGCCGGCGCCGGATGAGGTCGTCTTGCGCATCGCAGCCTGCGGCATCTGCGGCAGCGACCTGCATATCACCGAGGATCCGGTGCCTTTCGGCATCGGTGGAGGTTTCGTTCTTGGCCATGAATTCGCCGGCGACATCATCGCGCTGGGATCACGGGTGGCGAGCCTTCGGATCGGTGAGCGTGTGGCCGTCGTGCCGATGCACGGCTGCGGGCACTGCCAGGCCTGCAGGCGCGGCGATCCAGGCCGCTGTCCCGACATGGTGCTGATTGGTGGCGGCTATGCGCAATACGCGGCCGTCGCCGCGCGCCAGTGCCATGTCTTGCCCGACGACGTTGCGCTGGAGGATGGCGCGCTGGCCGAACCGCTCTCGGTCGCGCTGCATTGCATCATCCGCTCGGGTATGAAACCGGGAGACCGGGTCGCCATCCTGGGCGCCGGGCCGATCGGCCTGCTCGTCGCCTTCTGGGCGCGGCGGCTGGGAGCGTCGTGTGTGGTCGTGGCCGATATCCACAGCCATCAGCGTGACCGTGCGCTTGCGCTTGGCGCGACCGGTTTCGCGCTATCGGGCAACAGGCTGGCGGAGAACCTTGCCGATCTCTGCGGCGGTGCAACCGATATCGTCTTCGAATGCGTCGGCAAGCGCGGCCTCATCGACGCAGCGGTCAAGGCGGTCCGGTTGCAGGGCACGGTGGTCGGCGTCGGCCTGTGTATCGGCGGCGACGAATGGGATCCGTTCGTCGCGCTGACCAAGGAAGTGAACCTGCTCTTCTCGGTCTTCTTCCATCAGCGCAACGAATTCGGCGTCGCCCTCGATGCGCTGCGCGGCGGACCTTTCGCACCGCAGGCGCTGATCACCGATCGGATCGACCTCTCGCCGGTTCCGCAGATATTCGAGAGCCTTCGCCGCCGCACAACGCAATGCAAAGTGCTGATCCAGCCGGACCTTGTTTGAGGAGGAATAAAATGGCCGTTCAATTCGAAACGCTCAAATACGATGTCGCTGGCACCAAAACGGTGGTGAAGGCCATTGGTGAGGGAAAGCCCGTGCTGTTCCTGCACGGCGCCTCGACGCTTGAAGGTTTCGACTTCGCCGAAGGCCTCGCCGACCGTTTCCGCGTGCTTTGCGCGAGCCATCCGGGCTTCGGCTTTTCGGGCGCTGCGCCGCATGTGACCGGGATGTCCGACATGGTTCTGCACTACCTGAACCTGCTCGATGTTCTGAACCTGCCGGAGAAGCCTCATCTCATCGGCTTTTCCATGGGCGGCTGGATGGCGACGGAGCTCGCCGGCCTTGCGCGCGAGCGTTTCGACAAGGTGGTGCTGATCGCGCCGGCAGGGCTCAACGACCCCGCGCATCCGGCCACCGATCTGGGCGCGGTCGCGCCGCAGGAGCTGCCGGCCTATCTGGCGCATGACGTCTCGGTGGCGCTGCGCTATTTCCCCGACGGCTCGGATCCCGCCTTTGCGGAGGCCTTCGGCGCCGATCGCGCCCGCGAAGGAGAGACGCTCGGCCGGTTGCTGGCGCCGTTCGGCATGGGCCATCCGAACCTGCGGCGCTTCCTGGCGCGCATCGCCAATCCGACGCTGGTCGTCTGGGGCACCAGGGACCGTCTGCTGCCAGCTGGCCAGGCGCCGCTCTTCGTCGAAGCCCTGCCCGACGCACGCCTGATCCTGGTCGAGGATGCCGGCCATTTCGTCATGCAGGAGAAACCCGAAACACTCAGGAAGATCGGCGATTTCCTCGCCGGCTGACCGCATTTGAAAAGGAGGAGAAGACAATGAACAAACCCATCAAGCACGGCTCGTGGGGGACGACCACCGACTATCGCGACTTGCTCAGCAAGATCGCGGAGATCGGGCCGGCCCTGGAAGCCAACGCCACCACCGATGAGGAGAATGGCGAACTGACTGCGGCCACGTTCGAGCTGCTGAAGCCGCTGCGCATGTCGCATATCTTCGCCGCGGAGAGCCTCGGCGGTGCGCAGCTGCGACCCACCCAGGGTCTCGAACTGCTGGCGGCGATCACCTGGCACTCCGGGGCGGCCGGCTGGGTTTCAATGGTGCATTGCTGCATCGGTGCGATGTCGGCGGCCTTTCTGCCGGATAGCGCGGTCGAGCGGCTGTTCGCACCGGGCACCGACAACCGTTTCTCGGGGCAGGGCGCGCCGCTCGGCATGCTGAAGAAGGTCGACGGTGGTTACCGGCTGAACGGCAAGTGGAGCTATGGCAGCGGCTTCAGCCACGCCACCTATAGCCACAGTGCCGCCTTCGTCGACGACGGCACCGGCAAGCCCGCCAAGGACGACAAGGGCAATTTGATTATCATGTGCGCCCATGCCCCGATCTCCCAGCACAAGCAGCTCGGCAATTGGGACGTTCTGGGCCTCGGCGGCACCGGCAGCATCGACTATGCGGCCGAGGATGTCTTCATCGCCGACGATCTCGTCTTCCCGATCCTGACCGCACCGCCGCTGCGCCAGAAGGAGTTCTTCAGTCTCGGTGTCGTGGGCCTCGCCGCCATCGGTCATACCGGCTGGGCGCTCGGCACCGGGCGGCGGATGCTGGACGAGATTGCCAAGTTCGCCCGCAGCAAGTCAGGCCGCGCCGGACTGATCGGCGAGAGCGAGAAGTTCTGGCACGACTATGGCCGCGCCGAAGCCCGCTATCGCGCTGCCCGCGCCTTCGTCTTCGAAGTCTGGCGCGACATCGAGGCGACGGTCGAAGCCGGCAACAGCGTATCGACGCGGCAGATCAGCCTTGTCCATCTGGCCAAATCCGAGATTCACGAGGTTGGCGTCGATATCTGCAACTTCGCCTACCGCGCGGGCGGCGGCGCGTCGCTGCGCGCCGGTGTGATCCAGCGGACCTTCCGCGAGATGATGGTGGCGGCCAACCACTTCACGATCGCGCCGTCGATAGTCACCTCGGCCGGCCGCGACATCGGCGGTCTGTGGAGCGATCGCACCTGGCAGTTCTACGACCTGATCGAGAAGAAGTAGTCCGCAAGGGCCGGACGGCGGACGCCGTCCGGCCCTTATTCACGCTGCAGAAGAGAGACGTCGATGAGCTTCCCGCATCCGATGACCAACGCCTTCCGCGAAGCCTTTCGCCACCATCCGGCCGGTGTTGCCGTGATCACGGCCGACCCCGGCGACAGGCCGGTGGCGATGACCGTATCCTCGCTGATCTCGGTAAGTGCCGCGCCGCCGGTCGTCGCTTTCTCGCTCTCCATGAAATCGACTTCGTCCGAGCCCTTGCTACGGGCCGAGACCATGGTGATCCACCTGCTGCGCTTCACTGATATCGACCTGGCGCAGCTCTGCGCGTCGAGCGGCGCGGAACGTTTCCCGCCGGGAGGCGCCTGGGCGCGGCTGCCTACGGGCGAACCCCGCTATACCGGCGTTTCGACCTGGTTCCGCGCCCGTCGGCTCGGCATCCTGCCGATCGAGGGCGCGACGCTGGTCGCGGCCGAACTCCTTGACGGCGAGGTGCAGCCGGACGAGGTCCCCCCGGAGGCGCATTCGCTTGTTTATCTCGACCGTCGCTGGCATCGCCTGCACAAGGAACTGGACGGGGTGGCTGAGCTTCTTGAGTCGTCGCGTTTTCTTTGAACGGCGCCGAAGCGCGGGTTGTCCGGTCGTTGCGCACGGAACTTGCAAAGCCAGTCGAAGCGCGTTCGGCGTCAGTCGTACCGCGCTCCCTGGCTCGCCGCGCAGGGTTGAGGGTCATCCGGCCAGTTGGGCATTGGCCGGAACTTCGTCCCGCATCGGATGCGGTACGAGTGGATGGCAATTTTTGTCGCAGATGACGTCAGACTTTTCCGCAAAAATATCTCACATGTTGACGTTAACTTAACATGCTATTATGGTCTGTTTGCCGCGTCGGATGCGTCGCTTTTGTATCACCGTTGCTCGTTGATTGTCGTCATGTCTGTCATCTCTATCCCACCCTGCAGGATTGCCTTGCAGCGCCCTTCACCAGTTGCTGAAAGCGGCGGCGCCCATGCCCAGTTTGCTCGGAATCGATAACGGTCTCACGGTCACCAAGGCGGTGATCTTTGATGCCGATGGCACGCAGTTGTCGGTGGCGCGTCGGCGGGTTCCGCAATTGATGCCCCATGCGCGATGGGTGGAGCGCGACATGGCCGGCCTCTGGCAAGCCACCGCCGACGCAATCAAGGAGGCGATCGCGCTGTGTGGCCGCCCGGCGGACGACATCAGGGCGGTGGCGGCAACCGCGCATGGCGACGGTCTCTATTTGCTCGACAAGGATCGTCGGCCGCTGGGGCCTGGAATCCTGTCGCTCGACAGCCGCGCCGGCGAGATTGTCGAACAATGGTCGGCGGACGGGGTCTTCCAAAATGCGTTGGCGCGCACCGGACAGGCGCCGCACGTTTCGGCTCCGTCGGCGCTGCTGGCCTGGATCAGGAAGAACCAACCCGACCGCTATGGCCGCATCGGGCATATACTGGCCTGCAAGGACTGGCTGCGCTTTTGCCTGACCGGCACGATCGGCACCGACCGTACCGAGGCCAGCACCTCATTCACGGATTTCCGCACGCAGGATTACGCGCTGGAAGCGATGCGCATCTTCGAACTGGACGATCTTTTCGACGCGCTGCCGCCGATGGCGCATTCGGCCGAGATCGCCGGCCACGTTACCGCCGAGGCCGCCGACATGACCGGCCTTGCCAAGGGGACACCGGTCGCGAGCGGCCTGCATGACGTAACTGCCTCCGCACTTGGCATGGGCGGCCATGAGGAGGGCGTGCTCGCCATTGTCGCCGGGACCTATTCCATCAACGAAGTGGTCTCTTCGCAACCGCGCGTCGATCCGCGTTGGCTCTGTCGCAACGCCATCGACGCCGGCCGCTGGAACAACATGGCGATCTCGCCGGCCTCGACCGCGAACTACGATTGGTTTCTCGACACGTTCTGCCGCTCGGAACAGGAGAGGGCATCGGTCGGTGGTGGCTCGATCCACGAGGTTTTGGCAGCAGAGATCGACGAGGCGCTTAAAAAGCGGTCGACCATCCTGTTTCATCCCTATCTGTTCGGTTCCCCCTTTGGCGATGTCGCCAGCGGCAGCTTTGTCGGCCTTCATGGCTGGCACAATCGCGGCGATATGCTCAAGGCGGTTCTGGAGGGCATTGCTTTCAATCATCGTACCCATGTCGAAGCCTTGCGCGACGGCTTTGCCATCAGCGAAATCCGCCTGACCGGCGGCGGTTCACGCAATCCGGCCTTCGTCCAGATGTTTGCCGATGTGCTGAATGCCCCGGTCACCGTCACCTCGACCGATGAGGCCGCTGCCTTTGGCGCTGCCCTTTGCGCGGGTGCCGCGGTGGGCATCTTCGCGACGCCGCAACAAGGCGCCAGGCAGGCCGGCATGACGGCACGCCAATACGAGCCGAAGGCGGCCTCAAGTGCTGTGTTCAACGAGCGCTTTTCCCTCTATGGCCGCATAGCCGGTGCGCTCGAACCGCATTGGCCGGAGATCGAGAAGCTGGCGCGGCAAGACACTGGGGGAACCGCATGATCAAGGCCGACGAACGACGCGAAGAGATCGCCGACTATGTGATCAAGCTCGGCCAGGTGCGCATCGACAATCTGGTCGAGCATTTCGGCGTATCGCGCATGACCATCCACCGGCACATCGACCGGCTGGCGCAGCAGGGTGTGCTGCGCAAGCTGCACGGTGCGGTGACGGTTCAGCCGTCCGGCCTCTACGAAAGCGCTTTCCGCTACCGGGTGACGGTCAACCGGGCCGAGAAGGATGCCTTGGCGCGGGCAGCGCTCGATTATGTCGAGGCCGGCCAAGTGGTGATGCTGGACGATTCCTCGACGGCAAACGCCGTCGCGACGCTGTTGCTCGACATCAAGCCGTTGACCGTCATCACCAACTCCGTGGCGACGGCATCACTGCTGACCAATGTCGACGAACTCGACTTCATCTGTCTCGGCGGCCAGTACCACAACATCTACAACGCCTATATCGGCATCGTCTGCGAGAACGCCGTGGCGCAGTTGCGCGCCAATGTGCTGATCTGTTCGGCTTCGGCCATCACCGGAACCACGGCCTTCATCCAGGATCCCAATGTCGTGCGGGTCAAGCAGGCGATGATGGCCGCATCGGTGAAGCGCATCCTTCTGATCGACCATGCCAAGTTCGACAGGATCGCACTGCATGTGTTCGACGATCTGACCAGCTTCGACGTCGTCCTGGCGACCGAAGGCCTGGGCGATGCGCGGGCGCGAGTCCTCGAACGGGCCGGCGTGAAGCTGCGCATCGTCAAGACGAAAGCGCCATGAGCTCAAGCGAAGCAACATTTACGGAAAATCCCGCCGGGCGGTTGGCCGCCATGGCCAGGACCGGCGAGGTCGACGTCGTCATTCTCGGCGCCGGCATCAACGGGGCGGGACTGTTTCGCGATCTGTGCGCGCAGGGCGTCAACTGCCTGATCGTCGACAAGGCGGATTTCGGCTCCGGCACCAGTGCCGCGCCATCGCGGCTCATTCACGGTGGCCTGAAATATCTAGAAACTGGCGAATTCGGGCTGGTGGCGCAATCGACGCTCGAGCGCAATTTGCTTTTGAAAAACGCGCCGCACTATGTCAGCCCGCTGCCGACCGTCATCCCGATCTTTTCCTGGAGCAAGGGCATGCTGGCGGCGCTGCGAACGCTGTTCGGCTCGACCAGCGCGCCGCGCAGCCGCGGCGCCATCCTGATCAAGATCGGCCTGATGATCTATGATTTCTACGGCTCGCGAAACCAGGTCATGCCGCGTCACCGCATGGTCGGGCGGCGCCAGGCGCTCAGCAAGATGCCGGCGCTCAACCCCTCGATCGTCGCCACCGGCACCTATTACGACGCCAAGATAAGTCATCCCGAAAGGCTGGTGCTCGAGCTGATCCTCGATGGGCTGCAGGCAAACCCGGCCTCGGCCAGCGCGAACTACACGGCGCTGGTGAAGTCCGCCAATGACGTGCTGACCTTCCAGCCGGAGAATAGCGGAGCTTTTTCGGTGCGGCCGAAGCTGGTGGTCAATGCCGCCGGTCCGTGGATCGATGACGTCAACAGTTTGCTTGGCGCGCCGTCGAAGATGATCGGCGGCACCAAGGGCTCGCACATCCTGTTGAAGCATGACGAACTGGTCAGAAGCCTTGCCGGGCGCATGCTCTATTTCGAGGCCGATGACGGCCGCATCTGCCTTGTCTACGACTATCTCGGCCTGGCGCTGGTCGGCTCTACCGACATCAAGGCCGACAATCCCGACGCGGTACGCTGCGAGCCTGACGAAGTGGAGTACCTGCTCGACAGCGTACGCACGCTGCTGCCGGGGATGGCGTTCGAGCGCGACCAGATCGTCTATGCCTATAGCGGCATCCGGCCGCTGCCGGCCTCGGATGCATCGGTGCCCGGCTTGATCAGCCGTGACCACTCGGCGCCAGTCGCCGAGCCGGATGGGAACAGACCTTTCGCAGTCATCTCGCTGATCGGCGGCAAGTGGACGACCTTTCGCGGCTTCGCCGAGGAAGTCGCCGACACCGTGCTCGGCCGCCTGCAGCGCAGCCGCAAGGTGACGACGCAGGCCATGCCGATCGGCGGCGGCAGGGATTTCCCGGCCGATGCCGCAGCGCGAGCAAGTTGGCTGGCTCTGGCTCACTCGGAAACGGGCGCTGGAGAACGGCGTCTCGATGAGCTGCTGTCGCGATATGGCACCAGAGCCACGCAGATCGCCACGCATGGGTCGGGTGATGAGGGTCGGCTGCCGGATTCAGAAAGCTACAGCAAATCGGAAATCGACTACATCGTCCGCACCGAGTTCGTCGAACATCTGGCCGATATCGTCATGCGCCGCAGCACCCTGGCGATATCAGGGTCACTGACGGGCCGGGATCTGCAGGAGATTGCGACGATTGCCGGACGGGCGCTGGGCTGGAGCGCCGGGCGCCTCGCAGAGGAAGTCGAGGCCGCCGCCCTGGAACTCGAGAACCGGAACCTGATGCGGCTGGGCTGATCATTCCGTCGCCGATGCTCTTTCCCAAGGCAATCCGGTCGGTTTGCCTAAGGATGCGCCGCATCCCCAATCGCTCAACTCACAGGCGGATTGGGATTTTGCAGATATTAGATATTATTCCCGAGAAACAGTTAGTTAGAAAAAAATTGGATAGCCGATGGCTGTGCAATTCTACTGGCGCAGGCACGAAATAACACAGATTGACGTTAAATTAACATAGCCGTATGATCAAGTAACATGCTCACCTCCTAATAGATCGATGTTGCCCGCCGAAATGTCGGCAGACCGGCGTTTCGGGAAGGGCGAGACCTGTGAATTCCCCGTATGTGCATGCGCAAAATCCGGCGAGGGATTGACAGCGAAGCAGGGATGTGAAAATTTTTGCACACAAAGATAATAATATCATCTCAGGGAGGAGATGTCTTGAAATCCGGCGGAGCCGCTAACCGCGATCATGAGTCCAGCCTCGCCACCCGCGCGGCCTGGCTTCACTATGCCGGGGGTCTGACGCAGGCCCAGGTGGCCAAGCGGCTCGGCCTGACCAGCCTCAAGGCGCATCGGCTCATCACCCGGGCCACCCAGGATGGCCTTGTCAGGGTAATCATCGACGGCGATGTCGGCGAATGCATCGACCTCGAGCAGCAGCTGATCGATGCTTACGGGCTGGATTACTGCGAGGTCGTTCCTGATCTCGATCAGGACGAGCTGCCGCTGAAGGCCCTTGGCATCGCCGGCGCTCAGTTTCTGAAGCGGGAGATCGATCGCGGCGAGGACATGCTGATCGGCGTCGGCCATGGCCGTACCCTTGCCGCAAGCGTCGAGTATCTGACGCGCACCGCCGCTGCCCATATCCGTTTCGTCTCGCTGCTTGGCGGCGTGACGCGCAAATTCGCGGCCAACCCGCACGATGTCATGCATCGGCTGGCCGAGCGGACCGGCGCGCAGGCCTATGTGATGCCGGTGCCTTTCGTCGCCAACACCGCCGAGGACCGTGAAGTGCTGCTTGGCCAGCGCGGCATCAGCGATGTTTTCGACCTCGCAAGCCGGTCCGACCTGATGTTCGTCGGCATAGGGACTGCCGAGCGGGAAGCTTCGCTAGTCGCTACCGGCATGATCGAACATTCCGAAATCGATGAGGTCAAACGCGATGGCGGCGTCGGCGAGCTGCTCGCCCACTTCTTCGACGACAAGGGACGCCCGGTGGAAACGGCGCTGTCGGACAGAATCCTGGCGCTTCCGCGGGACCAGTTGAAGGGCCGTCGGATCGTCGCAGTCGCCGGCGGCAAGGTGAAAATACGCGCCATCAAGGCGGTGCTCGAAAGCCGCTATCTGAGCGGCCTGATCACTGACGAGTCCACCGCCCGTGCCCTTGTCGAACAGAACAAACCCAATGGTGCCAAGCGCCATGTGAACGGAGGATCGTCAAATGCGTGACAAGCGCAGATCAGCTTTGCCGGCGGTTGCGTCATGAGCGCGAAGGCTGCCACCGCACCGACCAGGCCGGCTTCGCCCGGCTTGCGCCGGGCAATTGCCGGCGCCGCGGTTGTCATCCTGCTCGGCGCGATGGCGCTCGACACCAAGGTGGTCAGGATCGGATCCGCCGGCGACGTTCGCAGCGCCGTCTTTTCCGCGACCGACTACGGCAAGTCGGAGTTTCCCAAGGTGCAGGCCGATGTCGAAGCGCGTGCCGCAGACGCGGTGACGGTGGCGACGGCGATCGCCAAGGACAGGGCGACGGCAGAGAAGGAATACGGCGTGCCTGCGGGTGTCGGGCCTGTCATTTCCGTCAAGTTCAGCGGCGTCGTCGGCGAAGGAAAATCGGGCATCTACAAGGTCGCCGTCGAGGGCGTCCCGGATACGCTGATGATCCGCGTGCAGACCGGGCCGGCGATCAACGGAACGGAGCTGCGCGACGCCACCGGCAAGATCACATTCGGCCAGTTCACCAACCAGATCGAGTATCAGGACGCCGGCTCGGCGCTGAACAACGAGATGAAGAAGGAAGTCTTGGCAAAGCTCGATACGAGCGCCTTGACCGGCAAGACGATATCGGTGGTCGGCGCGTTCAAGCTGGTCAATCCGAAGAGCTGGCTCGTCACTCCCGTGAGGCTGGACGTCAAATGAATCTGACTGCCGACACCGGACCCGCGACTGGTGACGCCGTGCTTTCGGCGCGCAACATCGTCATGTCGTATGGCGGCGTCCATGCACTCAAGGGCGTCAATTTCGACATCCATCGCGGCAAGGTCACCACGCTGTTCGGCGAGAACGGCGCCGGCAAGTCGACGCTGATGAAGATCCTGTCCGGTGTGGTCACGCCGACATCCGGCGACATCGTGCTCGACGGCAACCTCGTCAGCTTTTCCTCGTCCTCCGACGCACGCGATCGCGGCATCTCGATCATCCACCAGGAACTCAGCCTGGCGCCGAACCTCAGCGTTCGCGACAACATCTTCATGGGGCGCGAACTGCGCACCAGGACCGGTCTCGACTTCGCCGAGGAGTCGCGCCAGGCGCGCGCCCTGATGGCCGACCTCGAAGAGGATATTGACCCGATGACGCTGGTCGAGGATCTGCGCCTGGGCCAGCAGCAGATCGTCGAGATCGCACGGGCACTGTCGGTCGACTCCCGCATCCTCATCATGGACGAACCGACCTCGGCGCTCAGCGCAACAGAGGTGGAGGTGCTGTTCAAGGTGATCCGCGACCTGACCAGCCGCGGCGTCTCCATCGTCTACATATCGCATCACCTCGAAGAGGCGCTGCAGATCACCGACTACGCCGTTGTCTTGCGCGACGGCGCGATAACGGCAACGGCCGAAGCCAGGGATATCGATCTCGAGTGGATCGTGCGCAACATGGTCGGCGAGAATTTCGATCTCGGCTCGCCGCCGACCGGCCATGCGTTCGGCGAGGTCGCCCTTTCGATCGAGGATGTCAGCGTCGTCGACACTTCGGGCTCAGGCTATTCCGTCGTCGACCACTTGTCGCTGGATGTCAGGGCCGGCGAGATCGTCTGCATCTACGGGCTGATGGGCGCCGGGCGCACGGAATTGCTGGAAGCCGTCGCCGGACGGGTGCCGATGGCGGGCGGCCGCGCGCTGCTGGAAGGCGAGGATGTGTCGGGGTTGAGCATTGCCCAGCGCATCTCCAGAGGGCTTGTGCTGGTCCCCGAGGACCGCCAGCGCGACGGGCTGGTGCAAACGATGACCGTCGGCCGCAATCTCTCGCTCGCCAGCATCGAAGCGTTCGCCAAGGGGCTGTTTCTGTCCCGTTCCAGAGAGCGAGAGCTGGTCGAAGACTCGATCCGCAAGGTGACCGTCAAGACCGCTGGTGGCAACGCCATGATCGGATCGCTGTCTGGCGGTAATCAGCAGAAGGTCGTCATCGGCAAGATGCTGACGACCAACCCCAAGGTCATCCTCCTCGACGAGCCGAGCCGCGGCATCGATGTCGGCGCCAAGGCCGAGGTCTTCCGCTTGTTGAGCGAACGCGCCGCTCAAGGGCTTGCCGTCGTCTTCTCGACCTCTGAGGTCAACGAATGCCTCAGCATTGCCCACCGCATCGTCGTCATGCGGCGTGGCAGGATTTCAGCTGAATTCGGCGCCAACGCCACCAAAGAGCAGATCATGGCCGCCTCCGGCGAAGCCGTGGTCGCCTGATCACCAGAATTTCGGAGCCCAGACCCATGACCGACGTCAGCCAGGCCAGAAAACAGTCCAGTCCAAGCGCGGGCGGCGAAGGCTTCGATCTCGCCAAGTTGCTGCTCGAGGGCCGCGCCTTCTTTGCCCTGATCGTCATCATCGTCGTCTTCTCGATCCTGTCGCCCTACTACCTCTCGGTGGCGAACTTCCTGACCATGGCTTCGCATGTCGCCATCTTCGGAATCCTCGCGATCGGCATGCTGCTCGTCATCCTCAATGGCGGCATCGATCTGTCTGTTGGGTCGACGCTGGGTTTGGCCGGCGTCGTTGCCGGTTTCCTGATGCAAGGGGTGACGCTGACCTGGCTTGGTGTCGTTCTCTATCCGCCGGTCTGGGTGGTCGCGGTGCTGGCCTGCATGCTCGGCGCCGTCGTCGGGCTGATCAATGGCGTGCTGATCGCTCGCTTCAAGGTTCCGGCCTTCGTCGCGACGCTCGGCGTCATGTACATGGCGCGCGGCCTGGCGCTGCTGATGACCAGCGGCCTGACCTACAACAATCTCGGCGGCAAGCCGGAGCTCGGCAACACCGGCTTCGATGCGCTTGGCTTCAACCGCTTGTTCGGCGTGCCGACGGGCGTCGTGGTTCTCGTGGTCATCACGCTCATCGGCAGCATCGTCTTGAACCGCACCGCTTTCGGGCGCTGGCTCTACGCCTCGGGCGGCAACGAGCGCGCGGCCGAACTCTCCGGCGTTCCGGTCAAGACCGTGCAGATTTCCGTCTATGTGCTGTCGGGTATCTGTGCCGCTATTGCCGGCCTGATCCTGTCCTCGCAGTTGACGTCGGCTGGACCGACCGCCGGCACCACCTACGAACTGACGGCCATCGCGGCCGTCGTCATCGGCGGCGCGGCACTGACCGGCGGCCGCGGCAACATCCGCGGAACCCTGCTCGGGGCCTTCGTCATCGGCTTTCTGTCCGACGGTCTGGTGATCATCGGCATCTCATCCTACTGGCAGACAGTGTTCACGGGCGCCGTCATCGTGCTCGCCGTGCTGCTCAATGCCGTTCAGTATCGCCGCCGCAGCAAGCTCCCAGCTTCGACAGGTGGCCAACCGACTTCTCAGAAACGGGGGAAGGCCGAACCGGCCAATCCTGCCCAAGGGAAGACTGCCAGCTGAACTGGCAGCAACACCGCGTAATCATTGGAGGAATGTACATGAAAACCATGCTGAAAAGTCTGCTCGCCGCCGCGATGGTCGTCGGGTTCACGGCCGCCGCGTCAGCCGCGGGCCTGATCTCGATCATCGTCAACGATCCGGCCAACCCCTACTGGCTGACCGAGGGCAACGTCGCCAAGGCCGAGGCTGAAAAGCTTGGCTATACGGCCAATGTCGGTGCCCACAAGGGCGATACCAATACCGAAAGCAATTTGATCGACACCGCCATCACCAACAAGTCGGTGGCGATCATCCTCGATCCGGCCAACGCCGACGGCTCTGTCGGTGCGGTGAAGAAGGCGATGGCAGCCAACATCCCGGTGTTCCTCGTCAATGCCGAGATCAATCAGGAAGGCCTCGCCAAGGGTCAGCTCGTTTCCAATAACGCGCAGGGTGCTGCTCTCGGTGCCCAGCAGTGGGTGCAGGCCGTCGGCGAAAAGGGCAAATATGTCGAACTGCTCGGCGCCCCGTCTGACAACAACGCCGCCACGCGCTCGAACGGGTACGCGACTGTGCTGAGCCAGTACCCGGATCTCGAAAAGGCTGCTTCGCAGGTCGCCAACTGGGATCGTACCCAGGGCCACGACAAGATGCAGAGCATGCTGCAGGCCAATCCCGACATCATCGCCGTGATCAGCGGCAATGACGAGATGGCGCTTGGCGCGGTTGCGGCGCTGAAGGAAGCCGGCAAGCTCGCCGGCATCAAGGTCGGTGGCTTCGACGGCTCCCCGGATGCGGTTGCGGCGATCAAGTCCGGCGAACTGCAGTACACCGTGCTTCAGCCGGTCGCCATCTTCTCGGCCAAGGCCGTGCAGCAGGCGGATTCGTTTATCAAGACGGGTGCCACCGGTGCGGCGACCGAGAAGCAGCTGTTCGATTGCCTTCTCATCACCAAGGACAATGTCGACAAGTACACCGCACCCTTCGTGTTGTCTGAGTAATACCTGTACAGGGGGTGTCCTTGCGGACACTCCCTGCCTCTTCTACGAAATGACTGCCCTCGTGAACCGCCTTCGCAACCAACCGGAATTTGCGGCATGAAAGACCTGCTGATCGGCATCGACGCGGGAACGTCGGTGATCAAATCGATCGCTTTCGACCTGTCCGGGCGGCAGCTCGCCATGACGTCGGTGCCCAATAGCTTCGTCACGCTGGAAGGCGGCGGCGCCGAGCAGGACCTCGACCAGACCTGGCGCGACATGGCGCGGACCGTTCGCGATCTCGCGGCCAGGGTTCCCGACCTCGCGCAACGAACCGCGGCGGTGGCCATCACCGGGCAGGGCGACGGAACCTGGCTGATCGATGGCGACGGCTTGCCTGTCTCGCGCGCCTGGCTGTGGCTTGATGCCCGAGCTGGACATCTGGTGGACGAGATGCGCGCCGATCCCCGGGATCGCAGGCGGTTCGAGCTGACCGGCACGGGGCTGAATTCCTGCCAGCAAGGCGCCCAGCTTGCCTTCATGAAAAAGAACCATCCCGACATGCTGGAGCGGGCGGCGACCGCACTGCATTGCAAGGATTGGCTCTACTTCAAGATGACGGGCGAACGCGCCACGGATCCCTCCGAGGGAACCTTCACCTTCGGCGATTTTCGGTCGCGCAGCTATTCCGACGAAGCCCTCGACATCCTGGATCTGACGACGCATCGCCGCCTGTTGCCTCCCATGCTCGAAGGCACCACCGACCATCATCCGCTGTCGCGATCGGCGGCGGCAGAGACTGGCCTGCTCGAAGGCACGCCGGTGGTGCTGGGTTACGTCGATATGGTCATGACGGCGCTCGGAGCCGGCCTCTATGATCCCTCGGGCAATGTCGGCTGCACGGTCATCGGCTCGACCGGCATACACACACGCTTTGCCGCCACTCCCGACGATGTCGTGCTGAACGACGATGGCTCCGGCTACACGATCGCCATGCCTATTCCAGGCGCCTTTGCACAATTGCAATCCAACATGGCGGCGACGCTCAACATAGACTGGGTGCTTGGCCTTGCGCGCGACGTGCTCGCGACGGCTGGCGGCAAGTCTTCTCATGACGAGTTGCTGAAGGCCCTCGACACTTGGGTGGAAGCATCGGAGCCGGGATCGCTGATCTACCAGCCCTACATATCACTGGCCGGTGAAAGAGGGCCGTTCGTCGACCCTGACGCACGCGCTGGCTTCATCGGCCTTTCGGTCAAGCACGGCTTTGGCGATCTGGCACGCGGCGTCCTCGAGGGACTGGCCTTCGCCGCACGCGATTGCTACCAGGCGATGGGCGCCGTGCCGAGCGAGATCCGCCTGTCGGGCGGCGCCGCGCGCAGCCCCTCCCTACGCCGCATCATCGCGGCGGCGACCCGGGCGCAGGTGCGCACCAGCAGTCGCCAGGAAGCCGGCGCGGCAGGCGCCGCGATGATGGCGGCCGTCGGCCTCGGCGTCTATGGCTCGATGGAAGACTGCGCCGCCGAATGGGTGACGCCGCTTCTCGGCGACTGCGATGCCTATGACGAGGCGCTTTCGCATACCTACGATGCCCTCTTCCCTTCCTTCGTTGCAGCGCGTCAGGCGCTTCGGCCGGTGTGGAAGGGCATGGCGCACCGCACAGGAGCAAGATCTTGAGCAATACAACAGATGTCGTCGATCTCTTCGTGATCGGCGGCGGCGTCAATGGAGCCGGCATAGCGCGTGATGCGGCAGGTCGCGGGCTGTCCGTCATCCTGTGCGAAAAGGACGATCTCGCGCAAGGCACGAGCTCGCGCTCCGGCAAGCTGGTGCATGGCGGCCTGCGCTACCTCGAATATTATGAATTCCGGCTGGTTCGCGAAGCACTGATCGAACGCGAGGTGCTGCTCGAGGCAGCGCCGCACATCATCTGGCCGATGCGCTTCGTTCTTCCGCACAGCCCGCAAGACAGGCCGGCATGGCTGGTCCGGCTCGGGCTGTTTCTCTACGACCACCTTGGCGGCCGTAAACGCCTGCCGGGGACAAGAACACTGAACCTCAAGACCGCGCCGGAAGGCGCGCCAATCAAGGACGAATTCAAGCGCGGTTTCGAATATTCCGACTGCTGGGTCGACGATGCGCGCCTGGTGCTGCTCAACGCCCTGGATGCCAGGCAGCGCGGTGCCAGAGTGCTCACGCGCACCGCCTGTGTCGCGGCCCGCCACGAAAACGGACTGTGGTCGATCGACATGCAGGATGGTCGCACGGGTGCGGTGACGAAGGTCCGCGCGCGGGCGCTGATCAACGCGGCAGGCCCCTGGGTCAACGACATTATCAGCCGCGTCGCCGGCCAGAATTCCACCCGCAATGTTCGTCTGGTGAAAGGCAGCCATATCGTCGTGCCCAAATTCTGGGAGGGGCGGCAAGCCTATCTCATTCAGAACAACGACAAGCGGGTGATCTTCGTCAATCCGTATGAGAACGATCTGGCGCTGATCGGCACGACCGACATTCCCTACGAAGGCAGGCCCGAGGAAGTGGCCGCCGAGGCCAGCGAAGTCGATTATCTGATCAAGGTCGTCAATCGCTATTTCAAGCAGCAGCTGACGGCGCAAGACGTGGTCTACAGTTTCTCGGGCGTGCGTCCGCTCTATGACGACAATGCCGACAATCCAAGCGCGGTGACGCGCGACTATATTTTCGAACTCGACGCCTCCAACGGCAACGCGCCGCTGCTTTCGGTATTCGGCGGCAAGATCACCACATTCCGCAAGCTGTCGGAACACGCGCTGGAAAAGATCCAGCCGTTTTTTCCGACGATGAAGAAAGCCTGGACGGCCAAAATTCCCTTGCCGGGAGGCGACCTGCCCAATGCGGACTTCGAGCAGTTCCTGAGCGATCTGCATTCCGAGTTTTCATGGCTCAGCCCGTCGCTGGTGAAGCACTACGCTCGAAGCTACGGCACCCGTGCCAGGCAATTGCTCGCCGGCGCACAGCGCGAGGCGGATCTCGGCCGCCGCTTCGGTCCCGACCTGTATGAGCGGGAGGCAAGGTTCCTGGCCGAGACCGAATGGGCCGGCACATCAGCCGATATTCTGGAACGCCGCACCAAACATGGCCTGCATCTCAATGCGGCCGAGCGGAAAGCATTCGAAGACTGGTTCGATAACATCATGGCGACGGCAGACTGATGGCCTTCACGCTTTCCCTCAACACCAATCCGCTGGTCAACCGTTTCGCCGATCCGGACGATTTGATCGACGCGATTGCCTATGGCATCGGTATCCGCGACGTGCAGCTGACGCATGAATTCGTCAATCCGGGCTGGCCGGCGGCAACGATTGCCAAATTCCTGCGCCTGTTCGACAGGGCGCTTTCGCGGACCGGCGTGCGGATCACCTCCGGCATGACCGGACCTTATGGCCGGCTCAATCACTTCGGCCATCCGGACGCGGATGTCCGGCGCTACTATGTCGACTGGTTCAAGACCTTCGCCGATATTTCCGCGGAACTCGGTGCGTCGGGCATGGGCACGCAGTTCGCCATCTTCACCCACAAGGACTTTGACGATCCGCAACGGCGGGCAGTGCTTCTCGATATCGCCCTCGAATGCTGGCGCGAGGTGGCCGAACACGCCAAGGCGGCGGGTCTGACATACCTGTTCTGGGAGCCGATGTCGGTCGGCCGCGAGTTCGGCCACACGATCGAAAGCTGCGCCACGCTGCAAGGCGCCATCGATGCGGCGAAGCTGCCCATACCGATGAAGATGATGGTCGACATCGACCATGGCGACGTCACTTCGCCCAACCCTGCCGACACCGATCCCTACGCCTGGGCGAAAGCGTTTCCCTTGCAATCGCCGATCATCCACATCAAGCAGTCGTCGATGAATAAGGGCGGGCACTGGCCGTTCACGGCCGCCTACAACAAGGATGGCCGCATACTTCCGCAAAAGCTGCTGGACGCGGTTAGGCAGGGTGGCGGAACCGACAATGAAATTTGCCTTGAACTTTCCTTCAGGGAGAGAGAACCAGTCGACCATCAGGTTATCGAGATGATCCGCGAGTCGGTGGATTTCTGGGCGCCTTATATCGACAGTGGCCGCGACGATCTCAAGCCTCAAGGTTGAGCGAACACGTCGCCCGAAAGCCGGCTACGATGTCGGCCGCGAAAGTACCGAAGGAGAAAAAGAATGGCCCCATATTGGGTCGGCACGAGCTGGAAGATGAACAAGACGCTGTCGGAGGCGTTGCAGTTCGCCGATGCGCTGGCGGCCTTTGTGCCCGATTTCGATCCGGCAATACAGCCCTTCGTCATTCCGCCGTTCACCGCAGCGCGCCAGGTCAAGGCGGCGCTGGCCAACACCCGCGTCAAGATCGGTGCCCAGAACATGCATTGGGCCGATGCCGGCGCCTGGACGGGGGAGATCTCGCCGGTGATGTTGAAAGATTGCGGGCTGGACGTAATCGAACTCGGCCATAGCGAGCGCCGCGAGCATTTCGGCGAGACCGATGCGACTGTGGGACTGAAGACGGCGGCCGCTGTCAGGCACGGTTTCGTGCCGCTGATCTGCGTCGGCGAGACGCTGGCTGAGCGCGAAGCAGGCCGCGCCGAGGCGGTGTTGACGGCACAGGTTCTCGGCGCGCTGCAAGAGCTGAGCGGCGATCAGGTGAAGGCGGAAATCCTCTTTGCCTACGAGCCCGTCTGGGCAATCGGCGAGAAGGGCATTCCCGCAAGCGCCGACTATGCCGACAAACAGCAACAGCTGATCAAGAAGGTTGCCGCCGACCGGCTGCCGATTGCTCCACCTGTGCTTTACGGTGGCAGCGTCAATCCAGGCAACGCGGCCGACCTCATCGGCCAGCCGCATATCGATGGCCTGTTCATCGGCCGCTCGGCGTGGCAAGCGGAAGGCTATATCGACATTCTGAAAAAGGCGTCGGCCGCCATCGCGCGCTGACCGCTGAAAGACCAAGCAAAGGAGTTCATCATCATGAAGATCGCACTCGGAGCCGACAGTGCCGGCAAGCCGCTGCTCGACGTCATCGCCAAGCATCTCGCCACCAAACCCGAACTGCAGGTCGTCGACCTCAGCCAGGCCGGATTCTACGCCGATATCGCCGCCTCGGTCGGCCACGAAATTCTCGACGGCAATTACGACCGGGCCATCCTGTTTTGCGGCACCGGCATCGGCGTCAGCATCTCCGCCAACAAGGTCCCGGGCATTCGCGCCGCATTGACCCACGACACCTATTCCGCTGAGCGCGCCGCCAAGTCCAATAACGCCCAGATCATCACCATGGGCGCCCGCGTCATCGGTCCCGAACTGGCGAAATCGATCGCCGACGCATGGTTGGCCTCGGAGTTCGATCCGAATGGCCCCTCCGCCACAAACGTGCAGGCCATCGACAAGCTCGACGCCAAGCGCTGAGGCGCGGAAGGCCCGTTACTGATCAGATGGTCAAGGCGACCCGCATCGCCTCGATCACGGTCACGGCGGAGGCGGCGCCCGGGTCCATGTGGCCAAGCGAGCGTTCGCCGAGGCGCGATGCCCGGCCCTTGGTGGCGACCATCGACTTGGTCGCCTCCGCGCCGGCGTTTGCCGCTTGTGCAGCAGCTTCGAGACTGCCCGCCAGATCCTTGCCGGAGGTCAGCGCTTCGCCCGCCGCCTGCGCAGCCGGCGCCCATGCATCGATCATCGTCTTTTCGCCTGGCTCGGCCTTGCCGCGATCCTGAATGCCTTTGGCCATCGCCTGGAACAGAGTGACCACGTCCGCGTCGTCGAGCGTCGTCTTGCCCTTGACGGCTGCCGCGGCGCGCATGAACGCGGTCGCATAGAGCGGACCGGAGGAGGCGCCAACCGCATTCAGGAACGACTTTGCCGCCGTGTTCAGCAAGGTGGTCGGATCAGTGGCCTCGGTGTCCAGTGCGGCGACTGCATCGCGTGCCGCGGAAAATCCAAGCTCCATCGCGATGCCGTGGTCGGCGTCGCCGATAACTCCGTCAAGCGCGCATAGTCGGTCCCTGTCGGCCGACATGGCGGTTGCGATCGCCGCGAACATCGCGACAAGGCGGGCGGTGTCGATTGTCGTCATGTCTTAGTCCTTGCCACAGAAGTGGGTTTAGCCGGCGCGAAACATGGCGCAGTCGCAGGGGTGGTCCAGCATCGTCTGCAACTCGCCGTCCAGCCGATGCAGAGTGATCGAGGCCCCGGCCATTTCGAGCGAGGTGCAGTAATTGCCGACCCAGCTTGCGTGTATGGACACACCGATCTCATCGAGCCTCTGCTTCACGCGCCGGTTCATGATGTAGAGTTCCATCAGCGGCGTCGAGCCCAGCGAATTGACGAGCACCGCGACCTTGTCGCCGCGCGCCGGCGCCATCTCGTCGAGAATCCTGTCCAGCATCTCGTCGGTGATCTCGTCGGCTGTTTTCAACTTTTCGCGCGCGATGCCGGGCTCGCCGTGGATGCCCATGCCGATCTCCATCTCGTCCGGGCCGATCTCGAAATTCGGCCGGCGGGTCTGCGGCAGCGAACAGGGCGACAGCGCCACGCCCATGGTGAAGGTATGGTCGTTGGCCTTGCCGGCGACGCGCTCGCATTCGTCGAAGGACAACATCCGGTCGCAGGCGGCGCCGGCCGCCTTGAAGATGAAGAAATTGCCGGCGACGCCGCGCCTCTTGTGCCGCTGGTCGCGCGGTGCCGAGGCGACGTCGTCGGTGCTCAGCACCGTGCGCACCTCGATGTCGTCCATGGCGGCCATCTCGGCCGCCATGTCGAAATTCATCACGTCGCCGGCATAATTGCCGTACATGAAGAGCACGCCGGCGCCGCCGCTGACTGCCTTGGCGCATTCGAGGATCGGGTCCGGCGGCGGCGAGGCAAAGACATTGCCGATGGCCGCAGCGTCAGCCAATCCCTTGCCGACAAAGCCGAGAAAGCTCGGCTCGTGGCCCGAACCGCCGCCAATCACGAGGCCCACCTTGCCCTGGCGCGGTCCGTCGCGGGCGATGATGGAGCGTGGACTGCCGTCCACGCTTTTGAGATGGCGGGGATGCGCTGCCAGGATGCCTTCCAGCATCTCGTCAACGGCGCGGTTGCCATCGTTGATGATCTTCTTGGTCTGCACCCGACGTCCTCCCGATTTCGGCATTTTCGCAGATAGTACCGGGTGTTACCGGGATTTCCACCCGGCAAGGCGCATTTCGCGTGTTGAAGTGCTCTCGCACAGCGGCTCCTGAAATCCAGGTGTCGGCTGGTTCAAGTGCCGAGGCCGTCGCGGATGGCTGAGAAATAGCGATCGGTTCCGACCTGGCCGCCCTTGAGCGCGACCTCCAAGCCGTCGATCGCCTTGACGCGCGAGTGGGCAACGCAGAGCGGCGAGCCAGGCGAAGCGGGCAGCGGCATGCGAATTGTCAGGGCATCGACACCCATCTCGCCGAGTGCGTGGCTCGACGTGTCGCCGCCGGCAATGACCACGCGCCGCAAATTCTGTTCGATCGTCAGGCTGCGAAGGATTTCTCCAAGGCCGCGGCCAAGCCTGTGGCGGGCGCCTTCCTGCCGGTCGATTTCGGCGCCCCTGTCGGCATCGGGGCCAAGCGCGGTGTAGAGGATGACGCTGCGCCCGGCTTGCAGACTGGCACGGCCGCTTGCCGTTGCGCGCGCGATCGCCTGCTGCGAAGACTCCGAAACCAGCTCGACGGGATCGACCTCGATGCCGTCGAAACCGTCGGTCAGGGCATGCCGGATCTGCCGCTCGGTGGTCGGCGAACAACTGCCCGACACGACGGCTATCCGCTCGGCTGCGCCCGGCGGCGTAAAACCTTGTCCAGCGCCGACAATGTCATTCGACGCCCATTCGGCCAGCAATGCATACTCGACCCCGGACGAGCCGACGACAAAAGAACCGCCTGGCTTGCGAACGCGCCAGATCTCCTTGCCGGCCAGAGCCTGCGTTTCCAGATTGTCGACATCGAGAAGCACGATGGGGGTGCCGTTTCCGGTCAGGCGATCGAACGCGGCCGATCGCGACGCGGACTGCAGCGTTGCAAGGTCGATCAGCCCGGAGCTCAGCGCCGTCTGCCGCGACAGATGGATCAGGAGATCGGCCTCATCCATCGGCGTCGTCGGATGGCGGCTCATCACAGGGTGGCGATCGATGCGGAAATATTGGTCGCGATAGGCGGCGAATAGATGGCCGAAGGCGGTGTAGCGCTTGAGCTGCGGCGCGCCGACCAGCAGCGGCACACTATCCTGCGCGAACACCGAGCGGCCGACCTCGATGGCCCGGCCGATGCTGCCGACCGTTGGGCTGGAATCGAAGGTCGAGCAAACCTTGTAGTGGCAGATCGCGGCGTTGAGTGTCTTCAGCCAGGCAAAGGCATCGCGCAGATGCATGTCCATCCACTGCGGCGTCTCGCTGCGGCTGGTGCCGGCGAGGCCGATCGCCCGGCAATGGGCAAACCGCGAAAGCAAGGCATCGTCCGGCTGGCGCATGAACAGCACGGTCGGCACGCCGCCGAGCTCAAGCGCCTCCATGACATCGGTCGAGCCGGTCAGGTCGTCGCCATAATAGCTGAGAAGCAGGTTCTGCATGGCTTCAGGCTGCCTTGCCGTCGCCGAATTTTTCGATCGACCGCGCCAGTTCAGGGTGGTTCAGGGCGAAGTCGGCAAGCGGAATGCCGTCGACCGCCGCCTGCCAGGCTTGCTGCACGGCACGCACGCCGGCGCCCGGCCCGTCCGGATGGCTGACGATGCCACCGCCGCAGAGATAGAGAAGATCGACGGTCCGGCCGGTCCGCGCATATGTCTCGGGCGCCTGCCCGCCCCACTGGCCGGAGCCGGCGACCGGCAAGGCGCAGTCCTCAGGTGAGAAGATCGGCGTCGTCACCGCCTTGAACGACTCGACGAAGGAGTCATCCGGCTCCCAATATTTCGAGGCGATGCCGTTGATCTGGAATTGGTCGACGCCGAGCAGTCGCCAGAATTGCTGCCAGACCTTGAAGCCCATGCCTAGCCCGGGGTGCCGGGTGAGGATGTCCCAGCCGTTGCGGTGAGCATGCAGCACCAGACTGGAGCGCTTCCTCAGGAACGCCATGCCACCAAAGCCGATCGAATTGATGTTGACAACAGCGCAATTGCCGCCGGCCTTCGCCACCAGATCGTGGTTGCGCATCATCTCGTCCGGATCGGCGTGCGAGATGCCGAAGGCATACATCACCTTCTTGCCGGTCTTCTGCTCATGGTCGAGGATCAGCGGCATGATCGCATTCACCCGCTCGGCCAGCGGCGAGTAGCCTGGGCTCATGAGCTTCTCGTCGTCCTTGATGAAATCGACGCCGGCGGCGATCAGTTCCGCCACCATTGCCGCCGTCTCGCGCGGCCTCAAGCCCAGCGCCGGCTTGACGATGGTGCCGATGATCGGGCGGTCCGTCACCCCGGTCAATCGGCTGCTGCCGGCGACACCAAACTGTGGGCCGGGATGCGCGCCGCGAAAATCCTCCGGCAGCTTCATGTCGACGACGCGGATCCCGGTGAGGCCCTTGATCGAATAGGTGCCGCCGATGGCAATGGTCATCAGTGCCGAAAGGTCGGTGCCGATGGCATCGAATGGAAAGGCGATATCGACATCGGCGCGCCTGAACGGCCCGTTGCCGCTGTCGGGAAGCGACGGCCGCTCGGCATCGGCCAGAGGCCGTATCGCCAGCACGCGCGCCGCCACCCGGGCTTTCAGTTCCTCGGTCTCGCCGGGCAGCGCGACGAAGGTGCCGGTCGACTGGTCGCTGGCGATCTTGGCCGCCAGCGCTTCGATGCTTCCAGGCGTTTCGATGCGATAGGTGAGGGTGATCATGGTCTGCTGTCTTAAGCCGAGGCGTTCGAAAAAGGTTCACCGGTGTTCTAAATCTGGTATAATGAGTACATAAGTATTGCAAGGCATATCCGGCTAGAAGTTTTAGGCAGATCGACAGACGGCAATTCCGGGAATTGTGGCGGCAGTGTTAGATAGGGCCGGGTCAAGGGAGTGATTCGCGACGATGCACCGTTCGGAACCGATTGTCCGGCGCAAGCTTTCCGATGAGGTCTTCTTGCGGCTGAAACGCCTCATTACCAGCGGCGAATTGATGCCGGGCGACGACATGCCGTCGGAACGCGAACTGATGGAGCGTTTCGAGGTCGGCAGGCCGGCGATTCGCGAGGCGATGCAGGCGCTGAGCAATATGGGCCTGGTCGCGATCTCGCATGGCGAGCGCGCCAAGGTGCTGCAGCTCACGGCAAAGTCGATCATCAAGCAGGTCGATGGCGCCGCCAAGATCATCCTGTCGTCATCGAAGGACACGCTTGAGCACCTGAAGACCGCGCGCATCTTCTTCGAGCGCGGCATGGTCAGGGAAGCCGCCGAAAAGGCCACCGCCGAGGATGTGCAGCGCCTCAGGGCCACCGTTGCCGAACAGCGCGGCTTCCGTGGCGATTCCGAAGCCTTCATCTCCGCCGACATGAAATTCCATACCCAGATCGCCGCGATCTCAGGCAATCCGATCTATGTCGCCGTTAGTGAGGCGATGCTCGGCTGGCTGAAGGAATACCACACCGAAATGCTGATCTGGACCGGCAAGGAAAAGTTCACGCTAACCGAGCACGAAGAGATCATCGGCCGCATCGAGAAAAAGGATGCGGATGGCGCCGAGAAGGCGATGATCAAGCATCTCGAACGCTCGCGCGCGCTCTATGTGATGAACTCCGAAAAGTAGCTTCAGCCGAGCCGGGTGATCGCGTAAGGCGTCATCACGAGATGGCCGCGGCCAAAAGCTGAAATGTCGACCGGCACGTCGTCCGCCGTCAGGTTTGCCAGCCACACGACCGTCTCGTCCGAGGCCGAGCGTCCGGCCAACGCCAGCACCTTGGTTTCATCGCTCGTCCTTGCCGCCACCTGCGTAAGGCCGGCCAGTTCGCAAAGCCCCTTGATAGCCCCGAAGAGTGGCCGGGGCGATCCTGCCGCAATGGGTTCTCCGGATGACGCCAACACGCCGAACGGTCCGGTGAAGCTGGAGAGCGTGAGCTGTTCCAGTCCGGCGGGCGCGACGCGTGCTGCATAGCCGATCGTCCATGCTGCTGCGAACAGGCCGGCATGGCGCGGGTCTCGGTCGGCCATGGCGATGCGCTGTCCCCCGGGATTGGGCTTGGTCGCGCCGCCATAGGGGTTTTGCCGCATGGCAATCGTCGACGGACCGATCCGGTAGGATTTTGCCCCGAAGATCGCCCGTGCCGATTGGGTGATGAAAGGCAGCGCCTCCAGCGATTGCATGATGCTCAGGTCGTCGGCGGCGTGCACGATCGGACAGGTGCAATGGGTGACGAAATCGAGCTGGGCCGCTGGCACGCGCTTGCGGTTGAGTTCCGTGAAATAGCTGAACATACCGCCACCGAGGCGGATATCGGGAAAGGCGCGCCGCGCAGCCGCAAAGACGTCTTCGAGCGTCGGGCAGTCCGGCCACGCGCTGCCCGGAGGCGTCGACTGCCGGTCGACCGAAGGCGACACGGCAATGACCGAGAGTTTCAGTCCGGCCCGGCGCACCAGGTCGGCGACGCCTGACAGCTCGGCGTCAAGATCGCCAGCGCAGGCAACAACGCATTCGAGGGTCGTCTGCACCGGATAGGCGGCGGCAAGTTTTGCAAAGGACTGCAATGCGTCGAGCCCGTGGCCGCGCGTCGGGTCGTAGTGGAAGATCAGCTGTTGCGGGCCGAGCGCCGACAGCATCGAGAGCTTCGCAAGTGCGCTCTCGACATCCTCGGGATAGATGACCACGCCGATATCGGGCAGCCTTGGCCCGGCTTCGCCGAGTTCGACGCGGACCGGTTCGCTGACCATGGCGGCAGCCGGCGCGTTGCCTTTCCCTGTGATGCGCAGGCTGATCGTTTGGCGCAAGGGCTGGCCGGCAGGCAGCACATAGGGCCATGGCAACGCGAGCGGCCGCACATAGGTCTTGTAGGAGGCGTCTGACCAGTTGCGCTGGTCTTCCATCTCGAATGTATCGCCTTCCATTAGGCATTCGGCGGTGACACCAGGCCGAACCTGATGGGTGATGGCGCGGATATCCTTGAAAGGCTGCCACGGGTCGATCAGTTCGGGCAGTTTCGTCGCCACCACGATGCCGTCCGTATGCTCGACAGTGACTGGACTGCCGGCCAGCCCTGCGATCGGATGCAGGATGCAGAAGCCGCAGCGGTTGGTCTCGAAATCGCTTTCGGGGAGGGCGCCGACGTCGAAGACCAGACGGCCATCGGCGAAGCCTTTGATGGTTGCGTGGAAGCCGAGCCGGCTTCCATCGGGTCCGATGCAGCTTGCCGAATAGCTGATCGCGAAGCTCTCCGCGTCCTGATCGATGACGAGGCCCGTCAGCACCGGCTCATAAGTGCCCCAGTCGCGGTCGCGCACGATATAGGCAATGGCGCGCAGCACCTCGGTGCCGCCATGCCGGATGGTGCGCAGATTGCCGTTGACGAAGTCGGCGCTGAGCGCGCCTGCGCGTAGCCTGATTGGTTCGGCCTCGACGGCATGCGTTCCGTAGAGCAGGAATGCGTCGGCGGTCATTTAAGCAAGGCGTCGAGCTGCACCGGTTGCCGGCTCGCGGCACCGGTGTAAGCCGCCTCGACCAGTGCGAACGTCTTGAGATTGTCGGCGCCCGAGGTCGCCGGTTCGATTCCCTTCGCCAGGCAGTCTACCCAATGCTGCTGGATGGCGACGACGCTTTCCTGAATGTTATGCCAGGGCCGCGACGCCCATGGCAGCAGCGGCGGCGAGACGTCGGTGACGACCGTGCCGTTCTTGCCGGTGACGGTGAGCCGGTATCCCTGCGCCAGCCGGATCGTTCCGTCGCTGCCGTCGATCTCGATCAGCGTCTCGGGAAACGGCTCGGTGGCAAGCTTCGTCGCATAGCTGCAGTCGACCACGGAGGTCGCGCCGCTCTTGTGGTCCAGAAGCATCGTCGCCACATCCTCGCCCGCGATACTAGGATTGACGCGGGCGGTTCGCGACGTGATGGTCGAGACGTCGCCGAGCAGGAAGCGGGCGATATCGAGGATATGGATGCCGAGGTCCTCGATGATGAAGCGCTTTCCCGTCGCTAGATAGGGCTGGCCGGAAAACACGTCATAGCCGGAGCGGAAGGAGATGCGCCCGAAGAAAGACGTGCCGATCTCGCCGCTGTCGAGCACGGCGCGCACCGCCTGGATCGGCGACTGCCAGCGAAAATTCTCATGCACCATCAGCGGCACGCCGGCTTCCGCGCATGCCCCGACCATTGCCTTGGCGTCGGCGAGCGTCGGCGCGAACGGCTTTTGGCAGATCACCGGAACGCGATGAGCGGCCGCCATTTCGACAAGCGGACGATGGCTGGGCGCGGTGGTGGCGATGTCGACGAAGTCCAGGCTTTCGCCGGCAAAAAGTTCCGCCGCATCGGTATAGCGCTTCGCTATGCCGAACTGGTCGCCGACGATCTTGAGCCGTTCCGGGTCACGGTCGCAGATAGCAACGATCGAAGCGCCCGCAATGCCGCGCCAGGCGTGCATCTGGTTGACGGCAAAGAAGCCGCAGCCGATCAGCGCTCCACGCAACTCCGCCATGCTCAACCCGCCTTCGCCATCTGCATCAAGGTGACGCGCTGTTGAAGCCGGCGTTGTGCCTGGTCGACGACAACGGCGACGATGATGACGAGACCCTTGATCACCATTTGCCAGAACGAACTCACACCCATCATCACCAACCCGTCCGAAAGAATGCCGATGACGAAGGCGCCGACGATGGTGCCGCCGATCGTGCCGCGCCCGCCCGACATCGAGGTACCGCCGAGCACCGCCGCCGCAATGGCGTTGAGCTCGAAACTTTCGCCTGTTGCCGGATGCGAGGCCATCAGCTCGGACGAGATGATCAGGCCGACGATCGCCGCGCAGAAACCGGAGAACATATAGACGAACATCTTCACCATGTTGACACGGACGCCCGAAATCCGCGACGCCCGTTCATTGCCGCCGACGGCGAAGATATGGCGGCCGAGCGGTGTGTATTTGGCGAGATAGGCGGCTCCCAGTGCAACGACGATCAGGATCCAGATCGCCACCGGCAGGCCAAGCAGCCGGCCTGCACCGAGGAAACCGAAACCGGTGGTGCCAAGCTCCGGCTTGCCGACGAGGTTGGGAAAGGTGCGGCCATCCGACGACAGCAGCGCCAGGCCGCGCGCGACATAGAGCACGCCAAGCGTGGCGATGAACGGCGCGACGTTCAGCCGGGTGATCAGCAAGCCGTTGACGGCGCCGATCAATATGCCGACGGCAAGCGTGATCAGCGCGATCTCGAAGACGTTGAAATAGATGGTGTAGCCGATCTGCAGGTCGATGCCATTGAGCACGAGATAGCCGGCCACCATGCCGCACAGGCCGACGATCGAGCCGACCGAAAGGTCGATGCCGCCGGTGATGATGACGAAGGTCATGCCCATCGCCAGGAACGCGTTCAGCGCCACGTGCTTCGACATCAGGATCAGATTGGCGGTCGACAGGAAATTCGGCGCCGCGATCGAGAAGAAGATCAGCACGGCGATAAGCGCGATGAAGGTCCTGAGCTTCATCAGCGTCAACAGCACGGAGCCGCTGGAAGCGGAATGAGCGGCCGCCTTGGCTGGGATGTCAGTCATGGGCGGTGCTCTCCGTGTGTGGGACCGGTCCGTGGCCAAGCGCCGAAGCAGCGACGAGTGCCGCCTCCGTCGCCTCGGCACGGTCGAACATGCCGGTCAGTTTTCCGTTGCTCATCACCGCGATGCGGTCGGACAGCGCCATCACCTCATCGAGGTCGGAGGTGGCGAACAAAATCCCCAATCCGTCGCGGGACAGTTTGCGCATGGTGCGGAAGACGTCTGCCTTGGCGCCGACATCGATGCCTCGGCTGGGTTCGTCCATTAGCAGCACCTTGGGTTCGGTGAGCAGCGCCTTGCCGATCACCACCTTCTGCTGGTTGCCGCCCGACAGCGAAGACACTTCCTGCGCCGGGTCGGCGACCTTGATCGCCAGTTCCCGCACCATCTGCGTCACCGCCTGCCTTTCGTCGGCGCCACGGATATGGAATAGGCGGGCAAATCGCGACAGGCTGGCTAGCGTCAGATTGCTGGCGACCGAGAGGATCGACACCAGCCCTTCGCGCTGGCGATCCTCGGGGATCAATGCCAGGCCACGCCGGATGCGCCGCGTCGTGTCGCGCTCCTTGACCTTTTTACCGCCAATGAAGATCGCGCCTGTCGAATGGCCGTGGCGGCCCATGATGCAGTCGAACAATTCGCTGCGACCGGCGCCCATCAGGCCGTAGATGCCGAGGATCTCGCCGGCGCGCAGCGACAGCGAGACATGGTCGACGGCAAGCCCGCCGATAGCGCGCGGCAGGCAGATGTCCTCGGCTCGAAAGATCTCCTCGCCCGGAAGATGGCCGTCAGCCTTGGCGAAATCCTTGGCGTCGGAACCGATCATCTGGCGAACGATCCATTGCGTGTCGACGTTCTTCATCTCCTCCTGGCCGGTGATGCGGCCGTCGCGCAGCACGGTGATGTAGTCGCCGATGCGGATCAGCTCTTCCAGCCGGTGCGAGATGTAGACGATGGCCACGCCGCGCGCCTTGAGGTCGGCGATCACCTTGAACAGGATCTCGACCTCCGCAGCGCTCAGCGCCGAGGTCGGCTCGTCCATGATCAGGATTCGCGCATCGAGCGAAACCGCCTTGGCGATCTCGACCAACTGCTGCTGGCCGATGCGCAAATCCTCGACCAGCATGTCGGGCCGTATGCCGGCTTGCAGGCGTTCCAGAAATTCAGCCGCACGGCGCTCCTGTTCCTTGCGGTCGATCTTGCCGAAGCGGTTGGTGATCTCCCGCGTGGCGAAAATATTCTCGGCGACGCTCATGTTGCCGAACAGGTTCAACTCCTGGAACACCATGCCGATGCCACGGTTCACCGCATCACCGGATGACGAGAAGGAAACCTCTTCGCCTTCCAGCAGGATGCGGCCGGCGGTCGGCCGTTCCACACCGGCGATGATCTTCATCAGCGTCGACTTGCCGGCGCCGTTTTCACCGACCAGCACGTTGACCGCGCCCTTGCGCACCTCGAAATTGGCGCGCTTGACCGCAACGGTGCCAGAATAGACCTTGGAGACGTCCTCCAGCTTCAGGATGATTTCGCGCTCTGCTGTCGCGCTCATGGCTTCGGCCCGATCTCTGCCTCCGCCGGCGTCACCAGCGGCAGGTCTTGGCCGCTCCCCAGCGTATAGGCGCCCAGCACTTTGGCGCTGCGGCCTTCCAGCGCCTCGCGCGGCAGCTTGGACAGCACCGTCTTGTCGGTGTAGCTGTTGAACGCCTTGCCGAACTGGGCGAAGTCGATCTGGTTGGTGAAGTCGTTGAACTGGATGAAGTCCAGGCTGTCGCGCAGCGCGGTGCCGCGCACCGCCGGTCCGATCTGCACCCGTGCATCGGCCTTGCCGTCGCCGTCGACATCGACGTCGACGGTTGCCGCCCGCGACTGCGTGTTGGCCGCGACGATCTTGCCTTCCAGGCGAACCGCGAAAGTCCAAGGCGAATTCGCCTGCTTGTTCGGATTGCCGTATTTGGCGCCGGCAGCCGATGGATCGGTTGTCGCCAGGGTGTGAACCTGCGCAAACGGTCCGGCTTTCTGCTGGAGATAGGGCACGACCTTTGCCGCCCATGTCTCTTCGACCATCTTGTCTGGATTGAAGGCGGGAGCGTTGTCTCCGGCTTCCGATTTCGTAGGCAGGATCTTGCAGGCGGTCAGGCTGATGCTGACCATCACGGTAAGGATCGGCCAGTTCGGCTTGGTGTTCAGCATGGCGGCCTGTCGTTCAGCATCGTGGGCGACCCACGGAAAATGGCGGCGAGGGGCGAAAACCGATTTTCGCCCCTCGCTATTGAAATCACGCTGGCTCAGTTCGTCAGCGCGAAGGTCTCCAGCTTGGCGGCATTGTCGCCATTGATCAGAACGCAGTCCATCAACTGCTTTTCCTTGGCCGGCGACTTCTTGTTCTTGATGAAGTCGTTGGCCTGCTCGACCGCCATCTGCGCCTGCGCGAAGGCCGGCTGCAGCACGGTTGCCTTGATACCGCCCGACGTGATGGAGTCCCGTACGTCGTTCGATCCGTCGAAGCCGACGACGATGACGTCCTTGCGGTTCGCCGCGGCAAGTGCCGCATAGGCGCCCATCGCCATCGTGTCGTTGCCGGAGATCACACCCTTGATGTCGGGGTTGGCCTGAAGGATCGATTCCATCTTGGAATAGGCTTCCGTCTGGCTCCAGTTGGCCGACTGCTGGGCGACCATCTTCAGGTCCGGATAGTCGTCGATTACGTCGTGATAACCCTTGGAGCGAATGCCTGCATTGGTGTCGGATTCCTTGCCGACCAGTTCGACGAAATTGCCCTTCTCGCCCATCAGCTTGACGAACTCCTGCGCGCCGAGCTGGGCACCCTGGTAGTTGTTGGACACGATCTGCGCCACGGCGACGCCGGTGGCGTTGATCTCGCGGTCGATCAGGAAGGACGGAATGCCTGCGTCCTTGGCCTTCTGCACGGCGGCGACGGTGGCGTCGGCGCCTGCATTGTCGAGGATGATCGCCTTGGCGCCACGGCCGATCGCGGTGTCGATCAGCTCGGACTGCTTGTTGGCGTCGTCGTCATGGACCAGCACCAGCGCTTCGTAGCCGAGTTCCTTGGCTTTGGCTTCGGCGCCGACGGCTTCCGCCTTGAAGAACGGATTGTCGTGCGAGGGCGTGATAATGGCGATGAGATCCGCCGCGTAGGCGGGCACTGCCGTGCCAAGCGCCAGCATGCCGGCGAAAGCCGCAAGCGTCATTCTGCGTGTGAGTTTCATGAAGTCCTCCCGTTTGAAAAAATTGCCTTGATCGGCCAATGGCTTTGTCTGCATCCGAATTCGTCAGGCAGCGCGGGCCGCGGATCGCTTGGGTCAAAAAACCGTTGCCGGCTTACCCAAGACGGATCGTTGCTCCCCAGCCCTCCTCCACTCGCCCAGGCATCCTGCTCCCTGCGAAACCTTGTCGATCCGAGCCATGAACAGCTAAGCCAACTGGTATGATGAGTCAACCACAAGTTCAGGTGACATGTACCTGATGAGCTACCAAAACCGAGGGTCGGCAATGACATGCCGGGCCCTCGAGGTGCTGCGTCAAGCACCTGTCTTCTCTCAGGTGATCCGCTGAATGCTGGCGGCGATCTCTTCCGGTTCGAACACCCGCTTCCAGTCGTCACGCATCAGCACCGGCTTGCCGAACTCGATCGCCTTGTTGCAGGCGTCCGAGAAAACACCCTTGGTCTCGCCGAAAATGACGGCGCCGAGCACGTTCATATGGCCGAGCAGGAAGTCGAGTGCCGCCTGCTGGTCGACGCCGCGCGCCACGACCTCGTCGACGGCTTCTTTCATGACCACCAGCAACGAGGCGCACACCGTCTCCGAAAGGCCAGGCTCGAGCAGCGCCATCTGTTCGACGCTGACGCGGTGCGAACGCATCACCGGCGCCCATATGATCTTCGCGATCGCCTCGCCCTTGGCGTAGTCCTCTTCCGGCCCCTGCATCAGGGCGCTGACCATATGCTGCTTGGCCTTCACGCCGCCGAAATAATCCTTCTTCGCGGCCATGTCCGTCTCGTCATTGAAGATCGGCGGATGGCAGGGGTGGGTGACGAAATAGGTGAGGTCCGGCCGCTTCGGCAGATGGCCGGCAAAGGGTGCTGCCGCGTCGAGCACCACCACCATCGTGCCTGATACCAGCTTGCTCTCGATGCTGGCCGCTACCTTGCCGATATGCGTGTCTGGGACGGCCAGGATCACCACATCGGCGTCCTTGAGCGCCTCGTCGGCACTGACCGTATCGAAACCCAGTCCGGTCTTCAGCCGTTCGCGGCCGGCATCGCTGACTTCGACATGGCGTATCGTGTAGGGCGACCCGCGAAAATTGGTCGACAGGCGGTAGCCCATTTTTCCGCCAGCCCCGAACAGCGCAATCGTTGTCATCTGGTCACTACTCCATCTCAGCCGACGGTATCGCCCGTCGTCTACTTATCAACTGGTATAATCACGCTACCAGATTTTGGCAATCGATAATGACCGTGCGCGCAGGGTCATGCGTTTGCGGCGTAATCGCCTGCCGCCCAGCAAGCTCCAGCACGAAGATGACAATGATGTTTCGCCCACGAACTGCTCCGTGAACAGAACCTTGGATGGCGCGCTCAGGGGATACGATCAGCCCGAAGAAGCCCGCACTGGCCGTTAAATGCGCATTGGCGCTCTGCCATCACCAGGGATGAGCCGGCATGTGATAGGCGGTCGGAGACTGGGTCGGGCGCTACTTCAAAAGATCGACCAGCACGTCGAAAGCGGCGTCGATGTCGGCGCGGACCGCGGCGCTGACGGCTTCCGCGTCCCGGTTTCTCAATGCCGCGAACATCGCCTGATGGTGTTCGTTGGCGGTCGAGTAGTTTCCTGAATCGTGCAGCATGTTGAAGTAGGGGCTGATCTGCAGCCACAGGTTCTCGATGATGTTGAGCATGTTCTCGGAACCGGCTGCCCGATAGATCGAGAAATGAAAGGCGTAGTTGGCGCGCAGGTAGGATTTGACGTCGCCGGCGGCATTGGCCTGTTCGAGCGCATCCAGATGCTGGCGCAACTGCGCCACGGCCTGGTCGCCCATACGCTCCGCAGCCCATGCGGCCGCGATCGCCTCGATCTCGAACCGGACATTCCTGAGGTCGACGAGGCGTGCGCGGCTTAATGCCGGAATGCCGATCGACCGACCTGAAACCACCATCAGCGCGTTGGCGGCCGTCAGGCGCCGCAACGCTTCCCTGACCGGCATCGGGCTGACGCCAAAAGCATCGGCAAGGCTCTGAACCGTGACCATCTCGCCCGGCACGATGCTACCGTCGAGGATCAGTTCGGTGACATGGCGATAGACCCTGTCCTGCAGGGTTTCCCTGGACAGGGGTGCGATCTCGACCCCCGGCTTTCTGAACGCCGATCCAGCCATCTCCCGTCAACCTTCCCGCCCAAGGGCGACGCTACCTGCATCCGGAATGCAAGGTTCAAGGTGCCGCGTCAAGCGCCCACGGGCGCCCGTTTTGATATTAAGCGATTTCATCATTGATCTTTGATCAAATCATGTTACGGTCGTCGGCATCGAATGGCAAGGGTTACGTTTTGTGCCCTTGGGAGGCATTCGATCGTTCTGTTTGGGAGGAGTTCACATGGGTATCGGATCGAAAGTCCGGCGGCTCGCGCTGCTGGCCGGCATGGCTGCATGCGCCTTCGGCCTGTCCGCCGCGCAGGCCGCCGAGAAGCACAAGATCTTTCTCAGCATGAGCTACATCGGCAATGATTGGCAGGCGGAGGCGGCCAACATGGTCAAGGCCATGGCCGCTCACAAGAGCCTGGCCGACAAGGTCGACCTGCAGGTCCAGGTCGCTGGCCCCAACGCGCAACGCCAGATTCAGCAGATCAACGCAATGGTGCAAAGCGGCGCCGAGGCCATCGTCGTATATCCGATCTCGCCGACCGCGCTCAACCAGGTCGTCAAGAATGCCTGCGACAAGGGCGTGAAGGTCTTTGCCTACGACGCCGAGATCACCGAGCCTTGTGCCTACAACGTCCACATCGACCAGCTGGAAGCCGGCAGGGTGACCGCCGAATGGCTGGTCAAGAAGCTCAACGGCAAGGGCAACATCATCGCCATCACGGGTGTCCCGGGAACATCCGTCGACGATCAGCGGACAAAAGCCGCCAAGGAAGTCTTCGCCAAATATCCTGATATCAAGATCGTCGGCGAGGCTGTCGGCATGTGGAGCCAGGCGGTCGCCCGCACCGAACTTTCGAAAATCCTGGCCACCCGCAATTGGGACGACATCAACGGGCTGTGGATGCAGGTCGGCTGCTTCACCGCCAACTCGATGCAGCTCGAGGCCGGCAAGAAGACAAGCGGACTCCTGCCTTGCGCCGGCGAAGGTTCCAATGGCGGCCGCATCCAGATGCTGCCGGAGGGCACCGAAGTCGAAGGTGCGGCCGCCCCTTACGCGCCGGCCGGCGCACAACGCATTTCCTACGCCTCGCCGCCTTATTCGGGTGCGCTGGCGCTGAAGCTTGCCGTCGAGTCGATCGAAGGCAAGGACGTGCCGAAGACCACCATCCTGCCGCTGCCGGTCGTCACCAATGAGACGATCAAGCTGTGCGACGAAGGCACATGGGCGGAGATGAAGGCCGGCTGCAACGCCTTCAAGCCGTCGCTGGTCTCCAATCCGGGCTGGTTTGCCTCGATCTTCTCGGACCAGACACCCGAGGTCGGCCTCGCGGCTGCCCTCGTCGGACAACCGGAAGAATAAGCCTCCCAAGGCGATCTTGACGATGCGCGGACATTTTCTGTCCGTGCATCGTCGGTCCATGCCAAGCCCGGCGATCGAGGACAATGACAGAACATTCCGAGCATCCCGCCATCGAGATCGACGGCATCAGCAAGGCGTTCGGACCGACCGTCGCGCTGGACGGCGTGTCGTTTGCGATCGCGCCCGGCAGCGTCCATGCCCTGCTCGGTGAAAACGGAGCGGGCAAGTCGACACTGGTGAAGCTGCTGTCCGGACTGGTCCGGCCGAGCCAAGGCCATGTCCGTGTCTTCGGCAAGGAGATCGCTTGCGGCGCACCGCGCGCAGCACATGCGCTCGGTATGCAGACAGCATTCCAGGAGATGACCCTGGTGCGCGACCTCTCCGTCCTCGACAACATGATGCTGCCTTACGCCCCCGTCGGCATCTCCGGCCTGATCCGCCGCGGTGCCGCCCGCAAGGCCGTCCGCCGCCATATCGAAGATCTCGGTTTTTCCGTCGATCTCGATGCCGAGGTGAGTGAGCTCGAGCTTTCGGTGCGCCAGAAGATCGAGATCGCGCGTGCCGTCTACCGCAAGCCGCGCATCCTTTTGCTCGACGAACCGACCTCGACGCTCGCCGGCCGCGACGTCGACTGGCTGGGCGACATCATCGCCAGGCTGAAGGCGGCAGGCACCACCATCGTCTTCATCACCCACCGCATGCGCGAGGTCCGCGCCTTTTGCGACACGCTGACGATCCTGAGAAACGGCCGCCACATCGTCACCGCGCCGGTTGCCGATGTCTCGGATGGCGACGTCATCGAAAAGATCATCGGCCGCAGCATCGAACAGACCTTCCCGCCCAAGCCGGACAGCGCCCAGGCTTTCGGGCCGCCGGTTCTGGGCGTGCGCGACCTCAAGGTCGGACGCAAGCTCGACGGCGCCGGCTTCGACCTGCGCAAGGGCGAAATCCTCGGCGTCGCCGGATTGCAGGGCATGGGCCAGCAGGACCTGTTCCTCGCCTGCTTTGGCATGGCCGAGATCGAGCGCGGCCACATCCTCGTCGACGGCCGCAAGGTCTGGCTCGGTTCGCCGGCCGATGCCTTGCGCCCCAACATGGCCATCGGCCTGGTGCCGGAAGACCGCAAATCCGAAGGCCTGTTCCTGAAGCTGTCGGGCAGCCAGAACGCCACCCTGCCGGTGATATCGCGCTTCACACGGCTAGGCCTTGTCGACGCGCAGGCTGAGACCCGCTCCGTCGAGGCGGCATTCGCCACTGTCGAGGTCGACCGTCGGGCGCTGTGGACGCGGGCCGGTGCGTTTTCCGGCGGCAACCAGCAGAAGATCGCCATCGCCAAATGGCTGGTGGCGCAGAGCCGCATCCTGCTGTTGTTCGATCCCACCCGAGGCATCGACGTCGGCACCAAGCACGAGCTTTATGTGATGATGCGAAACTACGTGGCTTCGGGCGGTTCGATCCTGCTGCACTCGACCGAGATTCCCGAACTCGTCCACCAATGCGACCGGGTCCTGGTTCTCTACGACGGGCGCATCGCCGCCGAACTCGAAGGCGACGCCATCACCGAACCGGCCATCATGCGCCCGGCGCTCGGGCATGCCGGGGAAGCCGCCGCATGAGCAGCGCAGCAGCCTCATCCCCCGCTACCGGCGGCTTCGGACTGCGCCGTGCGCTGATGCGCAATCGCGGCGCGCTGATCGCCGCGGCCGTCCTGGCGATCCTGCTCTTCGTTGTCGACTGGATCAGCGCCGGGCCGCTGACCTATTTCGATGTGTCGTTCCTGTCGAGCGGCGGCTCCACCTCGGCGCTCGCCGCGATCGGCCAGACCATCGTCATCCTGTCGGGCGGCTTCGACCTGTCCGCCGGCGCGGTGATATCGCTGGTCAATGCCGTGCTGGCATCGAGCATGGACCCGATGGCGCCAGGCGCCAGCATCATCCTGTGGACCGCCGTCGGGATCGGCGTCGGCATGGCGGTGGGCGCCTTCAACGGCTTCTTCATCGCCGTGCTGCGCATGCAGCCCATCGTGGTGACGCTGTCGACCATGTTCATCCTGCAAGGCGTGACGCTGCTGGTGATGGACAAGCCCGGCGGCTTCGTGTCGCCCGATCTCGGGACCTTCTATTTGGGTGACGCGATCGCCGGCTGGCTGCCGATGCCGCTGGTGGTGATCGGCGTCGTCCTGCTCGCCTGGTTCTGGCTGAAGGGAACCCGCTTCGGCACAGCACTCTACGCGGTCGGCAGCGATCCGGAGTCGGCTGCTTCCGTCGGCATCAATGTCGTGCTGGTGCGCTTTGCCGTCTATGTCATCGCCGGCGGCTGCTATGGCCTTGCCGGCGTCTTCATCAGCGCCCAGACCGGCAGCGGTGATCCGCTGGTCGGCAATCCGCTGCTGTTGTCGATGTTCGCGGCGGTCGTCGTCGGCGGCACGCGCCTCGGCGGCGGGCAGGGCGGCCCGGTGGGCTCTGTCTTTGGCGCCTTTATCCTGATGATCGTGGTGAACATCCTGCTGGTGCTCAACGTATCGGCCTATTATGCGACCATCGCCGAAGGCACCATTCTGGTGCTGGCAGCACTTGCCGGCTCGATCTCCCATGCATCGGTGCTTGCCGTGCAATTGCGCGCCGCGCGCGCCCGGCTTGCCGCTTGGCGCGCCGGCATATTGCCCTCGCAACTCGAGCGCGTGGACCGGCGTCTCAAGATCGCCGAGCCAGCCCATGCCCAGCGCAATCCGGCATCGCCGCGCCCTGCCTTCCATCTACGCAACGCGGAAACGTTGCGCTATGCGCTGCCCGCCTATGTCTGCCTGTTGCTCATCGTGGTCGTCACGCAGGTCTGGCTCGGCCGCGCCATCCTCAATCCGGGTTACTGGAATTCGCTGCTGGTGCTGTCGTCCTTCCTCGCCGTCCTAGCGCTCGGGCAGGGAACCGTCATCCTGACCGGCGGCCTCGATCTCTCCGTGCCGTGGACGATCGGCATCTCCGGCATCATCCTGGCCGGCATGGTCAACGGCTCCGACGCCGCCCTTGTCTACGCCTTGCCGGTCGTCCTGGTGATGGCCTGCGCCATCGGCTTCGCCAATGGTTTCGGCATCGTCTATCTCGGCATCTCGCCGATCGTCATGACGCTCGCCACCAACGGCATTCTGCAAGGCTGTGCGCTGCTCTATTCGCAGGGAACGCCGGCCGGGTTTTCCTCGCCGATGCTGCGCTGGGTCATGACGGCCAAGCTTGCCGGCCTGCTGACCCCAATCGTGCTGCTGATGGTCGTCTTTGTCGTCGCGGCGGTACTGCTGCTTGGCCGCACCCCGTTCGGACGACGCGTCTACGGCATCGGCAATGGGCTGCGCGCGGCGCGCTTGTCGGGCATCGGCGTCGAGCGCACGCTGATCCTGGTCTATATGCTTTCGGCCGTCTGCGCGGCTGTTGTCGGCGTCATGCTGACCGGCTTTTCGGGTCAGGCAAGCCTCGGCATGGGCGACGACTATCTGTTGCCGTCGATCGCCGTGGTGGTGGTCGGCGGCGCGCTGATCACCGGTGGGCGCGGCCACTATCTCGGCATGCTCGGCGGCGTGTTGTTGCTGACCGCGCTGCAGATGCTGCTCGCCGGCACCACGCTTCCCTATGCCACGAGGGCAATTCTTTACGGACTGGTCGTTCTGGGCGCCGTCATGGCGCTGCGCGAACGGCGGCTGCAATGAGAAGGACAGGACGATGAGCACAAGAGCCCCGGCATCTGCGGACGAATTTCTGACTGGGCTGAAAGGCCAGCGCGTGCTGGTGACGGCAGGCGCCGGCGGCATCGGTTTTGCCATAGCCGACACGCTGTCACGCCTCGGTGCCCGCATCGTCGTCTGCGACGTTTCCGACGAGGCGCTGGCCGCTGCTCCCGGCAAGATCGATCTGGTCGCCGCTGTGAAGGCGGATGTTTCGCGCGACGATGACGTCGACCGGCTGTTCGAGGCGGTCGAGAAAGAACTCGGCGGGCTCGACGCGCTGATCAACAATGCCGGCATTGCCGGGCCGACCGGCGGTGTCGACGAAATCGACCCGGCCGACTGGCGGCGCTGCATCGACATCTGCCTGACTGGCCAGTTCCTGTGCGCCCGGCGCGCCGTGCCGCTGATCAAGGCGGCGGGCGGCGGCTCGATCGTCTCGATGTCGTCGGCCGCCGGCCGCCATGGCTACGCCTTCCGCACACCCTATTCGGCGGCCAAGTTCGGTGTCATCGGTTTCACGCAGAGTCTCGCCAAGGAGCTCGGGCCGCACGCTATCAGGGTCAACGCCATCCTGCCCGGCATCATCGAAGGGCCGCGCATCGAAGGTGTTATCTCGGCGCGCGCCAAGCAGGTCGGTATCAGCCACGAGGAAATGACCGGACGCTATCTGCAGAATATCTCGCTGCGCCGCATGACCAGCCCCTATGATGTCGCATCGATGGTCGCCTTCCTGCTCTCCGATGCGGGGATCAACATTTCCGGCCAGTCGCTCGGCGTCGACGGCAATGTCGAAACACTTTGAGGAGCCGATCCATGGCCAATGTCGCAATTGTCGGAAGCGGGTTCATCGGGCGGGCCTGGGCAATCAGCTTTGCCCGTGCCGGCCATGACGTGCGGATGTGGGATCAGTCGCCCGCTGCGACCGGCGGCGCCCGCGACTACATTGCCGGCGTGCTCGGTGACCTTGCCGCAAACGACCTGCTGCGCGGTCAGTCCGTCGACACTGTGCTTGGCCGGATCACCATTGTCGCGGAGCTGGCAAAGGCGCTGGCGGGTGCCGTCCATATCCAGGAGAACACGCCTGAAAACCTCGAGGTGAAGCGGGAGGTATTCTCGCTGATCGACACGCTTGCCGATCCGCGGACAGTCATCGCCAGTTCCACCTCGGCGCTGTTGCCGTCGAAATTCACCGACCATCTGCAAGGACGGCATCGCTGTCTGGTCGTGCATCCGATCAATCCGCCCTATCTCATTCCGGCGGCCGAAATCGTGCCGGCGCCATGGACGTCCGCCGAGACGGTCGAGAGAACCCGCGCCTTCCTCATCGACGCCGGTCATGCGCCCCTGGTGATGAAGCGCGAACTCGACGGCTTCATCATGAACCGCCTGCAAGGCGCATTGCTTGAGGAGGCTTTCCGGCTTGTCGCCGACGGCTACGCCAGCGTCGAGGATGTCGACATCGGCATCCGCGACGGGCTGGCGCTGCGTTGGTCGTTCATGGGGCCTTTCGAGACCATCGATCTCAATGCACCTGGCGGCGTGCGCGACTATGTCGAGCGTTATCAGTCGATCTATTCGAACATTTTCCCGCAGATGCTGCGGCGCGTCGACTGGGCGGGCGAGGTGATGAAAACCGTCGAAGCCGACCGCCGCGAACGCCTGCCACGCGAAAACCTCGGCGAACGGCAGGTATGGCGTGATCGTCGGCTGATGGCGCTGGCGGCACACAAGAAAAAATCGGACCAGGAGTACGGACAATGATCGAAACGAGCCGCAAGCCAGGTGCTGCACAGACCAGGGGCAAGGTCATCATCACCTGCGCGGTGACGGGCGCCATCCACACGCCGACCATGTCACCCTATCTGCCGATCACGCCTGACCAGATCGCTTCGGAGGCGATCGCGGCGGCGGAAGCCGGTGCCGCGATCCTGCATCTGCATGCCCGCGATCCGGAAACCGGCAAGCCCGACCAGACGCCGGAGGCCTTCGCCCGCTTCCTGCCGCGCGTCAAACAAGGCACCAACGCCGCCATCAACATCACCACCGGCGGCAGCCCCTACATGAAGGTCGAGGAGCGCGTGCGCCCGGCCGCCCAGTTCAAACCGGAAGTCGCCTCGCTCAACATGGGCTCGATCAATTTCGGGCTCTATCACCTCGCCGACAAATACGAGACCTTCAAGTTCGACTGGGAAAAGCCGCATCTGGAAGCGACCCGCGACCTCGTCTTCCGCAACTCGTTCAAGGATATCGAGTACATCCTGGCGACCTGCTACGACAACGGCACGCGCTTCGAGTTCGAGTGCTACGACATCGCTCATCTTTACAATCTCTCGCACTTCGCCGACCGCGGGTTGGTGAAGCCGCCTTTCTTCGTGCAGTCGGTGTTCGGACTGCTCGGCGGTATCGGCACCCATCCCGAAGACGTCGCCCACATGAAGCGCACTGCCGACCGGCTATTCGGCGACCAGTTCCGCTGGTCGGTTCTCGGCGCTGGCGCCAGCCAGCTCCGCATCGCCGCGCAATCGGCAGCGCTTGGCGGCAACATCCGCGTCGGGCTGGAGGACAGTCTGTGGGCGGGCAAAGGCAAGCTTGCCAAATCGAACGCCGAACAGGTCTTGCTGGCCCGCAAGATCATCGAAGGGCTCGGCATGGAGGTCGCGACGCCCGACGAGGCACGCGAAATCCTGTCATTGAAAGGCGGCGACAAGGTCGCTTTCTGAGGCGGCCCGAGCAATCGCCGCGAGACGCAAAAACGGAGGAGGACGGCATGAAGGTCGAAGTCGTGGTGGACGTGAAGACCACACTGGGCGAGGGGCCGCTGTGGGACGTCGAACAGGAACGACTCTACTGGATCGACAGCTTCGACGGGCGCGTGTTTCGGGCGACCGCCGACGGACGCGAGATCCGGTCATGGGACGTGCCGATGAAGATCGGCTCGATGGCGCTGCGTAAGGATGGCAGCGGCGCCGTGGTGTCGCTGCAGCGCGGTTTCCATCTGCTCGATTTCACCTCCGGCGATGTGACGCTGATCCACGATCCCGAGCCGGACAAGCCGATGAATCGGCTCAACGACGGCAAGGTCGACCGGTACGGCCGCTTCTTCGCCGGCTCCATGGATACGATGGAAGAGGGGCCGTCCGGCGGGCTCTACAGGCTCGATCCGGACTTCTCCGTCGCCCGGATCGATTCCGGCATCATCTGTTCCAACGGTCCATGCTGGAGCCCCGACGACCGCACCTTCTATTTCGCCGACACCTGGACCGGCGAGATATGGGCCTACGACTACGACATCGCCACCGGTGCCGCCACCAACAGGCGTACTTTCGTGCGCGTCGACACCAGCCGGGGCGGTGCGGCGGACGGCTCGACCGTGGATGCCGAGGGCTATCTGTGGAATGCGCTGGTCTATGACGGAAGACTGGTGCGCTATGCACCCGATGGCAGCATCGACCGCGTCATCGACATGCCGGTCAAGAAGATCACCAGCGTCATGTTCGGCGGACCGAAGCTCGACACCCTCTACGTCACCTCGATGGCCAAGCCGCCGCTGCCGCGTTTTCCCGGCGACGGCGTTTTGCGCGGCAGCCTGTTCGCCATCACGGGCCTTGGCGTCAAAGGCGTTGCGGAGCCCCGCTTCGGCAGCTGACGCCAGACAAGCGAAGCGCCCGTAGCATACGCGGATCAGGCCTTCGCGCAGGCATCCCAATGAGCGGTCAACGGATCATTGGCCAAAGAGGTCCGGGCGGGCCACGTTGAGCCGTTGAACCGTGCGGAGCACTTCGCGCAAATGCGCCGCCATACGCGCGCCTGCCTGCTTTGCCTCGCCGGTCTCCACAGCCTCAAAGATCGCCACATGCTGAGCGAGCAGCGTTTCAAGGTGGCCGGGTTCGGGCAGGCTCAGATAGCGCACACGGTCCATCTGCAGCTTGACCACTTGGATCACCCGCCAGCTCTTGGGCAGGCCGGCCTCTTCGCAAAGGCTGCGATGGAAGCCCTCGTCAAGCTCAAGAAACAGCTCGCGGTCACCCTCGGCCACTGCCTTGGCCTGTTGGGCAAGGTTCACCCTGCCTGCCGCGATGAAGGCGCTCGAACCGTGTCCGGCCAGCTTCTGCACGACGGAGACCTCGAGTGCCTCGCGAATGAACTGCGCTTCCTCGACGTCACTTAGCCGGATCGGCGCGACGAAGCTGCCGCGTTGCGGCAGGATGTCGATCAGCCCTTCATCGGCAAGCCGGATCAGCGCCTCGCGCACGGGTGTCCGGCTGACACCGAGCTGCTGGGCTAGGTCCTGTTCGCTGAGCGCTTCCGACGGCAACATCGCCAGCGTCGTGATGGCGCGGCGCAGGCGCTCGTAGATCTGCGGTGAGATCGGCATGCGATTGTTGACCGGCTCCAGCACCCGCGAGGGTTCGCGCTGACCGGCGGTTTTCAGCCTGGCAGCACTGCCTGAAAATCTGGTCGCCCCCGAAAGCTTGGTCCCCATGACGAATCCGTTGCTGTGAATGGCACTGCACTGCTCCGGTCATGACACTGCGCAGGCTGCAACTCAAGCGCCAAGCAGGATTGAAGCTGTATTGACATACTACCATGGTAGTGTGTATGACGCCAGCGGCTAGGGGAGAGGAGCCGGCATGAAGATCACGGACATCAAGGCGACCACCATCACCGTTCCGCTGGAAGCAGCATTGCGGCACAGCAACGGTACGCATTGGGGACGCTTTGTCCGCACCGTGGTCGAGGTCGAGACCGACGAGGGCATTGTTGGGCTCGGCGAGATGGGCGGCGGTGGTGCCGGAGCGGAACTCGCCTTCGCCGGCCTGAAATCCTACCTGGTCGGCCATGACCCTTTCGACCTCAACCGCATGCGCTACGCCATCTGCAATCCGACGGCGTCGCTCTACAACAACCGCACGCAACTCCACGCAGCGCTGGAATTCGCCTGTCTCGACATCATCGGCAAGAAGCTCGGCGTGCCGGTCTACCAATTGCTTGGCGGGCGCGTGCGTGACCGGATCGGCTTCGCCTCCTATCTGTTCTTCCGTTATGCCGACCGCCGCAGCGGCAAGGGCGAAGTCCGCACCATCGATCAATTGCTCGAGCATGCCCGCGCGCTCAAGGACGAACATGGTTTTCACGCCCACAAGCTCAAGGCCGGCGTGTTTCACCCCGACTATGAGTTGGAATGTTTCAGGGCGCTCGCCGCCGAATTTCCTGCCGATACGCTGCGCTACGATCCGAACGCAGCCCTGTCGGTCGAAGAGGCGCTGCGTTTCGGCCAAGCCATCTCCGATCTCAGGAACGACTATTTCGAGGACCCGACCTGGGGCCTAGCCGGCATGCGCCGCTTGCGCGAGAAGCTCTCCATCCCGCTGGCCACCAACACCATCGTCATCGATTTCGAACAGCTCGCCACCAATGTGCGCGACCCTGCGGTTGACGTGATCCTGCTCGACACCACCTTCTGGGGCGGCATCCGCGCCTGCGTGCGCGCGGCGCAGATCTGCGACACGTTCGGTCTCGGTATTGCGGTGCATTCCTCTGGCGAACTCGGTATCCAGCTGGCCACCATGCTGCATCTTGGCGCTGTGCTGCCCAACCTCGTCTTCACCGCCGACGCGCATTATCACCACCTTGCCGACGACATCATCGTGGGCGGCAAGATGCGCTACGAGAATGGTGCGATCGCGGTGCCGGAGGCACCGGGCCTCGGCGTCGAGCTCGATCGTGACAAACTCGCCACCTATGCCGAACTCTACCGCTCGCTGGGCGGCTATGCCTACGACCGCGATCCCGGCCGTCCGGGCTGGTATCCGTTGCTGCCCAATACAAATTTCGCCGACCATTTGAACGATGCCGTGCCTGATCTCGGGCTGGGTTGACATTTTTCGTTCGAAAGGATCGTCGGGAGGACGCTATGACTTTCAACCGGAGGAGAACAACAATGAGCAGGACCACAGCCTTATTCATTGCAGCCATGCTCGGCTGCACCAGCTTTGCAGCGCTGGACGCGCGCGCCGATGAAGGCCTCGCCAAGGGCGACACTTCGGCCAAGAAGATCGCCTTCAGCAATTCCTACGCCGGCAATTCCTTCCGCCAGGTGATGATCAAGAGCTTCGAGGAAATGGGCGCCAAGGCCGTGGCCGACAAGCAGATCGCCGCAACAGCCGTCGTCAGCTCGAACAATTCGGTGACCGAACAGGCGAGCCAGATCGAGAACCTGATCCTGCAGGGCTACGATGCGATCATCGTCCTTGCCGGCTCCGACACCGCACTCAACGGCGCCATCAAGGATGCTTGCAATGCCGGTATCACGGTCGTTGCCTTCGCCAGCGGCGTCACCGAGCCTTGCGCCTATGTCGTCGACTACAACCTTGATTCCTATGCCAAGGCAGAACTGGATTTCATCTCCAGCAAGCTCGGCGACAAGCCGGCCAACATCCTCGAGATCCGCGGTATGGCCGGCGACGGTTTCGACAAGCGCCTGCATGAGGGCGTCGAGAAAGCGATGAAGGCGCACGCCAGCTACAAGGCCGTCGGCGAGGTCTATGGCCAGTGGACGGCGACCGTGGCACAAAAGGAAGTGTCGGGCATCCTGCCGTCGCTGCCTCAGGTCGATGCGGTGCTGACGCAGGGCGGCGACGGCTATGGCGCGGCGCAGGCATTCAAGGCCGCCAGCCGGCCGCTGCCGATCATCATCATGGGCAACCGCCAGGACGAATTGGCGCTGTGGAAGCAGGAGCATGACGCCAGCGGCTACGAAACCTTCTCGCTGGGTGCCACGCCCAGCGTCTCGCAGGTCGCGTTCTGGGTCGCGCAGCAGATCCTGGCCGGCAAGCAGGTGCCGAAATTCGTCGAGGTGCCGCTCTTGCAGATCAATCAGCCTGATCTTGACGCCTGGCTGAAGACGGTTCCCGCAGGCGGCGTGGTCAATGCCGAATATCCGCAGGAGCTGGTGGCCAAGATCATCGACGCCAACGTAAAGAAGGAGCCTCTGCCGGGCGTTCCCGCGCCGAAATGAGCAGCATGGCCGAATGATGAACGATCCCACGTCGCCCAAAAGGGACGCAGCAGAGACGGTCAATGCCGACGGCCTCCTCATCGAGGTGCGCGATGTCCGCAAGCACTATGATGCCGTGCATGCCCTGGGCGGCGTGGATTTTCATCTCAAACCCGGCGAGGTCGTCGGCCTCGTCGGTCACAATGGCGCCGGCAAGTCGACGCTGATGAACGTGCTTGCCGGCACGGTCGAGCGCAGCAGTGGCAGCTTTCGCCTCGGCGAGCGTGAGATCGGTGCCTGGAGCGCGGCCAGCGCCCAGCAGGCCGGTCTGCGCTGTGTCTTCCAGGAACTGTCGCTCTGCGCCAATTTGACGTCGGCGGAAAACACCCGCATCGTGCACAGGTCCTTGCGTGGGTTGGGCTGGCGGCGGCGCGCGCGCCAGGTGATCGGTCCGGTGCTGGACGAGATATTCCCTGGCCACGGCATCGATCTCGACAGGAAGGTCGCCGACCTGCCGATCGGCGAGCGACAGATGGTCGAGATCGCCCGCGCCTTCACGCAGACCAGCATCAAATTGCGCGCCGTCATTCTCGATGAGCCGACCTCGGCGCTCGGCCATGAGGCGACGGAACAACTGCTCGCCCACATTCGTCGTGCCGCAGGGCGTGGCATCGCCTGCATCCTGATCACCCATCGCCTCAACGAGATCCTCGCCGTCTGCGACCGCACCGTCGTCATGGTCGACGGCAAGGTCGTCGCCGAGCGGCCCACCGCCGGCCTGTCACGCGCCGCGCTGGTCGAGTTGATGGGAAGCATCGAACGGCCGCGTGAGCGCACGGCCGGCAAGGTGGCCTCGGTGCAAGCTCCGGTTATCCGGCATGCGGGTCGCGACACCACAGATCTGACCATCGACGTCGGCAAGGGTGAGGTCATCGGCTTCGCCGGGCTCGACGGCCACGGCCAGCGCGAGCGGCTGCGCGCGATGTTTTATGCCTCGCGCCGGCAACGCGAGGCCTTGCCGGGTGCCTATGTCGCCGGCGACCGCGGCTCGGAAGGCGTGTTTTCGCTGTGGTCTATCGCCGACAATCTGACCATCCGCAGCCTGAATGCACTGACGCGGGGCGGCATGATTTCAGGCGCCGCCGCCCGCAAGCTGGCCGAGACCTGGTCGAACAGGCTCAACGTCAAGGCGCCTTCGATCGACACGCCGATCCTGTCGCTGTCCGGCGGCAACCAGCAGAAGGTGCTGTTCGCCCGCGCGCTGTCGTCGGACGCCGAGGTGATCTTCCTCGACGATCCGATGCGCGGCGTCGATGTCGGCACCAAGCAGGAGGTCTACCGGCTGATCCGCGCGGAAGCCGAGAACGGACGCGCCTTCGTCTGGTACACAACCGAACTCGAAGAGCTGACCAATTGCGAGCGCATCTATGTCTTCCGCGAGGGCCGCGCCGTGACCAGGTTGGAAGGCGAGGCCATCGAGACCGGCCGTATCCTGCAGGCGTCGTTCGGAGGCGACCATGTCTGACGCGCCTGCCCGAGTTCCGGCCCGTTCTCCTTCCAATCCGCGCTCGGCCTTGCTCAATGCGATGCAGGTCGGCCTGCCGGCAATCGCGCTGCTGGTCATGCTGGCCATCATCTTCAGCATCCGCCCGGCGGCGATGAGCTATTTCGGCTTCCATCTGCTGTTCAAGCTCTCGGTGCCGCTGGTCTTTGCCGCACTGGCGCAGATGATGGTGATCATGCTGGGCGACATCGACCTGTCGAACGGCGCCTTTGTCGGGCTGATCACCTGCATCACGGCGCTCTATCTCGGGGATGCGCCGGCAATTGCGGCGCTGTGCTACCTGGTCCTGATCGCCGCCTATGCCGGCTTCGGCCTGCTTATTCATGCACGGCAATTGCCCTCGATCATCGTGACGCTGGGCATGTCCTTCATCTGGCTCGGCATCGCCGTCATCCTACTGCCGGCACCGGGTGGCTCGGCACCCGCATGGCTTGCCGCCTTCATGAGCTGGCAGCCGCCTTTGATGCCGCTGTCGATCTGGCTGGCGGCACTGGCGGCGCTTGCCGGCCATCTCGTCATCTCACGCTCCTCCTATGGCGTGGTGCTGCGCGGCGCAGGCGGCAATCCGCGCGCCGTCCAGCGCGCCGGCTGGTCCGTTGTCGGCATCCGCGTCGCTGTCTATGCCGCCGCCGGCCTGCTCGCCTGTCTGGCCGGGCTGACGCTGACCGGCCTCACCACATCGGGCGACGCCAATGTCGCGCCGGCCTATACGCTGCTCGGCGTCGGCGCGGTGATCCTCGGCGGTGGCGCTTTCACCGGTGGCGTCGTCTCGCCGGTCGGCACGGTGGTCGGCGCTCTGACGCTGTCGCTCGCGGGCTCGCTTTTGTCTTTCCTGCAGGTGCCGCCGACATGGCAGATCGGTGCCCAGGGCGTTATCCTGTTTCTCGTGCTGGCCGGGCGCGTGCTTTTGTCGGAGCGGGCGCGATGACCCGAAGATTGAGCCTCGCGCCGTGGACCTACGGCTTCATCGTGGCGCTCGCAATGTGGGTGGTGACATCAGCCTATTCCGGTATCGGCAGCGCCGGCGCCACGTTTTCGGGGGCGCTCGCCTTCGGTGCCTTCAGTGTTGTGGTGGGAACCGGGCAGATGTTCGTCGTCGCCTCCGGGCCGGGCAATATCGACCTGTCCGTGCCATCCGTGCTGACGCTGGCCGCCTATGTATCGATAACGGTCATGCAAGGGTCCGACGGCATGCTGCTGCCTGGCCTGCTTGCAGCACTTGCCGTCGGCGCCGTCGCGGGTGCCGCTAACTTCCTTGCCATCGTCGCGCTCAGGCTGCCGCCGATCATCGCAACGCTCGCCTGGAGCTTCGTCTTCCAGTCGCTTGCCTTTAATCTCGGCGGCCAGGCGACACTGAAGCCGCCGGCCGGCCTTTCCCGGTTTACCTTGATGAACCTTGGCGGCGTCCAATTCATGCCGATCGCGGTGATGGTGCTGACGCTGGTCGCCATGGTCGTCCTCAAACGCACGGTCTGGGGCCGGCAATTGCTGGCCACCGGCCAGAGCGAACCGGCGGCGCGGCTCGCCGGCATCAACGTCGCCCGGGTGCGGTTGATTGCCTATATGCTGTGCGGCACGGCGGCAGCGCTCGCCGGCTTCCTGCTTGCCGGCTTCAGCGGCGGGGCAGCACTCAACATGGGTGACGCCTATCTGATGGAATCGATCGCCGTGGTGGTGCTTGGCGGCACCAGCGTCGCCGGTGGACAGGCCAACGCGGTAGGCATATGGGGGGCTGCGCTGTTCTTCAACCTGATGTCCACCATGCTCAACACCTTTGGCATCCAGGCAGGCGTGCGCTTCCTTTTGACCGGCGTGCTGATCATCCTGATCGTCGCTCTCGTGCCGAGGCCTCGCGTCAGATGACACCCGCCACCGATACGCTCGCCGGGCTGTTCGAAACAAAGGCAGTTTCCTTCGTCGACCTGACGCATCCGATGAAGCCCGGCATGCCGGTGTGGCCGACGCACCCGCATTACTGCCAGGAGATGGTGGAATCCTATGACCGCGGCGACGTCGCCTGCAACCATGCGTTGGCTATGAGCGAGCACACCGGCACGCATTTCGACGCGCCGGTCCATTTCATCCGCGGCGGTGCTGCCATCTCGGACATTCCGGTCGAGCGTTTCTTCGGCCGCATGGTGACGATCGATGCGCGGGACTGCGCGCCCCGGCAGGCGGTCGAGCCGGATTCTATCTTCGCTTTCGAGGCCGAACAGGGTTGCGTACGGCAGGGCGACGCCGTGTTCTTCCGTTTCGGCTGGGACCGGTTCTGGGACGATCCGGCCGTGTTTCTTGCCGACTGGCCTGGCCTTTCGCGGCAAGCGAGCGAATTGCTGGTCGATCGCGGCGTGCGGATCGCCGGTTCGGATTGCCTGTCGATCGATTGTTTCGGCAGCGAGGATTTCCCGGCGCACAATACGCTGCTTTCAGCCGGCGTTCTGATCGGCGAGAATTTCGCCCGGCTTGGTGAATTGCCGCCGCTGTGCTTCCTGATCAGCTTGCCGCTGGCGATCGAAGGCGGCAGCGGATCGCCGCTGCGCGCCATCGCGCTGGTCGAGGGCTAAACCGGCTCAAGAGAAATCCAGCTGGACCTTGAGCGTGCGCTGAGCTTCCTTCTCGATCAGGTCGAAGGCGGCGCGCGCCTCCGTCGCCGCGAAGACCTGTGTGATCATGCCTTGCGGATCGAGCCGCTTGTCGGCCAGCCATTCGACGACACGCGGCAACAGCCGGCGGTTCAGGCGCGAACCGACGATGGTCAGCTCCTTGCGCACCACTTCCTGCTGGCTGAGGTTGGACGGGGCATCCGAAAAGCCGAGCAGGCCGATGCGGCCCGCCGGGCTGGCGAGGCGGCAAGCCTCGTCCAGAAGTGCCGGAATGCCGGCGCCATCAATGACCAGCGTCGGGCCAAGACCGTCATTTTCGCCGCGTACCGCGGCTGGCACGGGATCGCGGACAGAGTGGATCACCCTGTCGGCGCCGAAGCGAAGCGCTCGCTCGAGACGGGCTTCATCGATGTCGGCCACGATGCAGCGTGCACCCTTGAGCTTGGCGACCTGCAGCACGGTGACGCCGACCGTGCCGGCGCCATAGATCAGCACCGTGTCGTCGGGTCCGCAGCCGGTACGGTCAAGCACATTGGCGGCGATGGAGAACGGTTCGGCCAGTGCCGCCAGTCCAAATGGCATATTCGCCGGAACCGGTATGGCATTTGCCGCCGGCACCGCCACGAAGGCGCGAAAACCGCCATCGCGGTGAACACCCATCACTTCGAGGTTGGCGCAGACATTGGAGCGGCCGACCCGGCAGGGATAGCAGTGACCGCACGACACCACGGGATCGACCACCACACGGTCTCCCGCGGCAATGCCGGTCACATCGCGTCCGAGCGCGGTTACCGTGCCGGCGAATTCATGGCCGATGATGCGCGGATAGACGGCGAACGGATTGGAGCCATGCAGGATGTGAATGTCGGAGCCGCAGATACCGGCACGGCTGACATGAACGACGACTTCGCCAGGGCCGGGCTCTGGCATGGCGCCCTGCCGGACTTCCAGCGACTGCGGTGCGCGAACGAGAACTTCAAGCATGGCCTCACCACTTGTATACTAGTCGACAAGTGGCTCAATCTCGCGGTGCCGTCAAGACGCAAGCGCTCATGGCGGCGGTAAGACGGCCTCTTACCTGACATGTTCCTTCACGAAATCGGGACGGACGTCCGCTGAAACGCAAATGCACCTGGCGTCGGCAGTTCGGACTCTCAATGCGCTGTCCCTGCCGATCTCCTCTCGAAGGGGTCGGCAGTCAAAATTTGTTGACCTCCATCAAAGAGGAAATGACTACCGCTTGCCTGCTTGTCGGACCATAAGACAGGCCGTGTGATCGGGCCTCGGCTGGCTTGCCGCACGGAAGGCGACCTTGCCTTTGAACGCGGACGCGCCACCTGGAATAGAGCAGCCGCTTGCATGACGGAATTGGCAATAGAATTGGAACAGCCTCAATTTGCCACCGAGCGCGACCCGAGGCTGAGATTGATCATCCCAATCATCGTCGCCATCGCCTTTCTGATAGAGCAGCTCGATTCCACCATCATCACCACCGCGATCCCCGCCATCGCACGCAGTCTCGACACGACGCCCGTCAGGCTGAACCTGGCGATCACCACTTACATTCTGACACTGGCCGTGTTCATTCCCGTCAGCGGCTGGTTCGCCGACAGGTTCGGTGCGCGAAAAGTGTTCGCGCTGGCGCTTTTCACCTTCACCCTCGGCTCGGCGCTGTGCGGCATGGCCAACAGTTTCGGCATGCTCTGCTGGCGATGCGCGCCCTGCAGGGGCTGGGCGGCGCCATGATGACGCCGGTCGGGCGGCTGATCCTGCTGCGCAGCTTCCCGCGCAGCGGGCTGATCACCGCCATGACCTACACGACCTTGCCCGCCATCATGGGGCCTGTGATCGGGCCGCTGCTCGGCGGCCTGTTGACCACTTACGCGTCATGGCGCTGGATATTCTATGTCAACGTGCCATTCGGTTGTCTCGGCATTCTAGCGGCGCTGCGCTTCGTCGACGATTTCCGCGAGGAAGCGGTGCAACGCTTCGACTTCGCCGGGTTCCTGATGGTGGGATGCGGTGTGGCCCTGCTGCAGTTCGGGCTGGAAAGCATCGGGAGGCCAATCATCTCCGTTTCGGCGACAGCGTTGGTGTTGGCCGCGGCGATCCTGCTGCTGCTCGCCTTCGGGCGCTATGCGCGCCGCGTCGTTGCACCGGCCGTCGATCTGACGCTGTTTCGATTTCGCTCGTTCTGGATCGGTACGCTGGCAGGCGGCCTGTGCCGCGTTGGCCTCAATGGCGTGCCCTTCCTGTTGCCGCTGATGCTACAGCTCGGCTTTGGCATGAGCCCGGTCACATCAGGCTCGCTGACATTCGTCGGCAGCTTCGGCGCCTTGCTCATCCGGCCGCTGCTGTCGCCGCTGTTGCGGCGCTTCGGCTTCAATGTCGTGCTGATCGGCAGCGCGGTCGTCGGCTCAGCCGCCGTGGCGGGGTTCGCCTTGATCGAGGCCGATACGCCGCACTGGATGATCGGTCTCTACGTCTTCGTGTTCGGGATCATCCGGTCGGCGCAGTTCATGACCTCCAACACGCTGTCTTATGCCGACCTGCCGGCCGACAAGCTCAGCCGCGCCACCAGCCTCGGCGGCGTCCTGCAGCAGCTCAGCGTTTCCCTGGGCGTTTCGATCGCCGCCATGGTGCTGGGTCTGGTCGCAGGAGAAACCCACATCGTGACACCGGAACGCTTTCATCAGGTGTTCCTGCTCACCGCGGTCATCCCGCTCATGTCCATTCCGGGATTCCTGTACCTGCGCGCCGAGGACGGCGTGCAGGTCAGCGGCCACGTTCGATCGGGCAATTCTCGCAAATGATGCCGGCGTATACGGGCATACATATACCCATGCAGGGGGTTCTCCATTAGGATGGTGCCCATGTGAACGGGAGCATCGGTTGCGGGGATTTGCGGAAAGCGTGATGCAGGGGCCGCGGACCGTGGCCGAGCAGGTCGCGAATGTCCTGCGCGAGGCGATTGCCAATGGCACTATAAAGGCAGGCACTTCGCTTCGACAGGACGAACTCGCCGAACATTTCGGCTTCAGCCGGATGCCCATTCGCGATGCGCTTCGCCAACTGGAAGCCGAGGGCATTGTTTCCATCCATCCGACAAAGGGCGCGCATGTCGCCCGGATGGACTGCGCCGAGATCAGTGAAATCTACGCGCTGCGCGAGCTGCTCGAAAGTGAGGCGCTCCGGCTCTCTGTACCCAGCCTCGCCGGCGCGAAACTCGATGAGGCGGAACAGGTGCTTGATCAGATCGACGCCGAGCGCAATGTCGGCCGATGGGGCGCGCTGAACCGGACCTTTCATCTGGCTCTCTACGATGCCTGTGGCAACCATCGATTGCTCGGCCTTATCGAGGCCCACCACAATGCTGCCGATCGCTACGTCCGCATCCTGCTGTCGAACCTGGACTATCGCAGCCGCTCGCAGACGGAGCATCGCGAGCTGCTGGCCGCCTGCCGGCGGCGCGACGGCGACAGGGCCATAAGCATTCTGAGGCAGCATCTTCGCGAAGGAAGCGAGACGCTGGTCCGCGCGATCAGGGAAGATGGCCTGTCGCGAGAATCCTGACGGCGTGGCTCATGGGCATGCGATGGGCTTCAGCCCTGCGCCGGCCTGCGTTCGACGATGTAGATGTGGTCGGCCGCCAGCACCACGTCGCCACGCTGGTTGATCACCTCGCAGCGCTCGATCACCCGTCCCGACCCCGGCCTCTTCGGGTCGTCTTCCCTGGCCACAATTGTGGTTCGCGTGTGGATCGTGTCGCCGATGAACACCGGCTTGATGAAGCGCAGCCGGTCATAGCCATAGGAAAAGGCAACAGGATTGATGACGGTTGCCGTCAGCCCGATGCCGACCGAGAACACCAGCGTGCCGTGCGCGATGCGCTGGCCGAATGGCGTCGTCTTCATGAACTCGGCGTCCATGTGGTGCGGGAAGAAATCGCCGGTGTGGCCGGCATGGACGATGAAGTCGGTCTCGGTGATGGTGCGGCCGCTGGTCAGGCGCGACGCGCCAATCTCATAGTCTTCGAAATACTGAATCCGTTCCATCAGGGTCTTTCCGCAATCGGCGTCGCCGGTGCCGCACTCGACTGATACGCCGCCTCGACCAGCGCCATCGTGCTCCACGCGTCCTCGACCGGGCTGATCAGCGTAGCATCTTCTCCGGTGGCAAAACGCTGGACATTGGCCATGCGGCCGACGAAGGCGTCGGGAAACCACTCGCCGGCCAAGGGCACTGCGATCCAGTCCGTCCCGCCTTTCGGATAGATTTCCAGCACATCCGGCTCACCTGTGGGATAATCGAGGTTGAGACCCAACTTGAGATAGGCTGCTCCCTCGGTGCCGCAGATGCGGAACTCGCAGGCTTGGTGCCGGCGGCCGAACTTGTGGTCGTGGTTGATCGACAGCGCGCAGCGCATGGTGTTGCCATAGTCGAGAATGGCGCTGGTGCGCGTCTGCGCCACGGCATGATTGGGATGGCCGAGCGTCTTAGCGTGCACGCCCTTGGGGTCGCCGAGCAATTGCCTGATCAGGTCGAGATAGTGGATCGAATGCATGGCGATCTCGACGCGCGGCGCCTTGAGCAGGAATTCCCAAAGCTGCCACGGTGTCGCCAGCGCCAGCCAGGCATCGAAGTCGACGATCTCGCCGAGCCAGCCCTTGCCGACGGCATCTTTGAGCGCCAGCATCATCGGCGCGAAGCGCAATTGGAAGTTCACCGCTGCGTGCAGCTTCCGGGCGCGGCAGATCTCGAGGATCGCGGTCGCCTCGGCAAGATTGCTGCCCATCGGCTTCTGGATCAGCGCCACCGCGCCATCAGGCAAGGACTTCAGCACATCGGCATGACGCGACGGCGGGGTGGCAAGGTCGAAGATCGCGCCCTCGACGGCAGCAGCTTCTTCGACCGACCCAAAGGCCGTCACGCCCCATTGGCTGGCCAGCTTTTCGGCCCTGGTATGATCAGGATCATAAAGCCCGGCAACCGGAAAGCCGGCCTTCCGGTAGGCCGGGAAATGCGCGTCGCCGACGATCGATCCGGCGCCGAAGGTGACGATCTGCCGGGGCTTGGAGGGTTTTGGCCAGGATTGAACGAGCAAGGCAGGGTCGAAACCGCCTTCAGTCATGATGGAAGACCTCATCCATCTCGGCCCACCACTCGCCCTCTTTGCGCGTCGCCAGCGGCTCCTGGCACGGCATGCAGACCGCCCACCATTCCTGCGTCTTCGGATCGGCCGCCATCTTCGCCATGTCGGCCTCGTAGTCGCTGCCGTGGTATTCGAAGGTGCTGAACAGCACGTTCTCCGGCCGCTTCAGGTAGATCGAGTAGTTCTTGATGTTGCAGGCGGAGATCATGGCCAGCACGTCGGGCCAGACGGCGGCATGGAGGCGGACATACTCCTCGACCTTTTCCGGCTTCAGCCCCAGAACCATTCCCATCCGCTGCATATCATTCTCCTATTTCGTGATCGCCGTGGTGAATTCGGCGATGCTCATGGCCTTGACCGCGTCCCAGTCCCAATCGATGCCGATGCCGGGTTCGTCGGGCGCCAGCGCCTGGCCATCCTCGATGCGGAGGCGCTTGCCGGTCAACTGGTCGAGTTGCGGAATGTACTCGACATATCGGCCGTTCTGAACAGCGCAGGTCAGGCTGACATGCAGCTCCATCAGGAAATGCGGGCAGACCGGAATGTCGAAGGCCTCCGCCGCGTGCGCGATCTTGAGCCAGGGCGTGATGCCGCCGATGCGGCCGACATCGACCTGCACGATCGAGCAGGCGCCTTTCTGCATGTACTCGCGAAAATGGCGAATGGAGTAGAGCGACTCGCCGATGGCAATCGGCGTCGGCGTCGAGTTCGACAACCGCACATGCCCGTCAATGTCGTCGGCCGGCAGTGGCTCCTCGATCCAGGCGAGGTCGAGGTCGCGTAATCTTGCCGCGCGCCGGATCGCCTCGTCGACCGAAAAGCCCTGATTGGCGTCGGTCATGATCTCGTAGCCGTCGCCGACCGCCTTGCGCACCGCCGACAGGCGCGCCAGATCTTCCGAGCCGTGCGGCCTGCCGATCTTCACCTTCGAGCCGCGAAAGCCCTTGGCCTTGGCGGCCAGCGCATCGTCGACCAGCGCCTGCGTCTCGATGTGCAGCCAGCCGCCTTCGGTCGTGTACAGCGGGCAGCGGTCCTTGGCGCCGCCGGCCAGCTTCCACAAAGGCAGGTTCTGCTTCTTTGCCCGTAGGTCCCACAGTGCTGTATCGATGGCCGCGATGGCGATGGCGGTGATGGCGCCGATGGTCGTGGCATGCGTGGCGAATTCGAGATCGTGCCAGATTGCCTCGATCATGTCGGGGTCGCGGCCGATCAGGCGCGGCACCAGATGGTCGGACAAAAGCCGCATCACCGACGAGCCGCCGGTGCCGATCGTGTAGCTGTAGCCGGTGCCGACCGCACCGTCGGAATCGGTGATGGTGACGATAGGCGTTTCCTGGCTGACGAAGCTCTGGATGGCGTCGGTGCGCTTGACCTTGGGCACAAGGTCCACCATCCGAAGGTCGACTTTCTCAATTTTGGCCATGCCGATCAGCTCCGCAATGTCTTTCCGGTCTCGGTGGCAAACAGGTGCGCCTGCGACATGTCGAGGCTCATGGCGACCCGCTCGCCCGGCCGCAGTGGCCTCGGGTTCAGCATGCGCGACACCCAGTCCGTACCGTTGAATTCGACGAACACCAGTGTCTCGTTGCCGAGCGGTTCGGTGACCGTGATCGGCAGTTCGATCTGGTGGACATCGGCCGCACCACCGGAGCTGATGCCATGGCCGGTCGGATAGATGTCGTCCGGCCGCAGCCCGAACACGACCTTGTCGCCGGTGGCGACGTTGGTCTTGAACTGGGCGGGCAGCGGCAGCTTTTCGCCGCTGGCGAAAACCATCTGGCCATCATCGATCGTGGCTTCATGCAGGTTCATCGGCGGCGAGCCGATGAAGCCTGCGACGAAGCGCGTCGCCGGCTGCCGGAACACCTCGTCGGGCGTGCCGACTTGTTCGATATGGCCGTCGCGCATGATGACGATGCGGTCGGCAAGCGTCATCGCCTCGACCTGATCATGGGTGACGTAGATCACCGTCGATTGCACCTTGGCATGAAGCTTCTTGATCTCGGTGCGCATCTGCGTGCGTAATTTGGCGTCGAGATTGGAAAGCGGCTCGTCGAACAGGAAGACGTCAGGATCGCGCACGATGGCGCGGCCCATGGCGACGCGCTGGCGCTGGCCGCCGGACAGTTGTGAGGGGCGGCGATCGAGCAACGTGTCGAGGCCGAGGATGGCCGAGGCTTCGGCGACACTGCGGTCCATGTCTTCCTTGGCGGCACCGGCGATCTTCAGCGAGAAGCCGAGATTCTCGCGCACCGTCATGTGCGGATAGAGCGCGTAGGACTGGAACACCATCGAGATGTTGCGCGAGCGTGGCGGCAGGTCGTTGACGACGCGTCCGCCAATCTCGATCGAGCCGGCGCTGATCTCTTCCAGCCCTGCGATCATGCGCAGCGTCGTCGACTTGCCGCAGCCGGACGGGCCGACCAGCGCGATGAATTCGCGGTCGGCGATATCGAGATCGATGCCGTGCACGATCCCGATGTTGCCGTAGCGCTTGGTCAGCTTGGTGAGGGTAACGGTTGCCATGGTATCAGCCTTTCACCGCGCCGGAGGTCAGGCCGCCGACAAGGTGTTTCTGGACGACGTAGGTGAGGGTGAGCGCCGGGATGATCATCACCACGGCCAGCGCGCACATGCCGCGCCAATCGATGGTGAACTCGGCCGTGTAATCGAGCAGGCCGACCGGCAGCGTCTTGGCGCTCACCGAGCGGGTCAGCTGCGAGGCCAGCGCGAACTCGTTCCAGCAGGTCAGGAAGGCGAAGATCGCGGCCGACGCGATGCCCGGCCCGGCAAGCGGGAACTCGACCTGCCAGAACGCCTGCCAGCGCGTGCAGCCGTCGATCTGTGCCGCCTCCGCGAGGTCCTTGGGCACCTGGCGGAAGAAGCCGTCGATCAGCCAGATCGTGAATGGCACGTTGAGGGCGACATAGGCAAGGATCAGCCCGAAATGCGTATCGATGATGCCGAGCCGCACATAAAGGAAGAACAGTGGCAGCGAGAGCGCAATGCCCGGCACGGTGCGCGTCAGCATCAGGCCGAGGAAGACGCTCGATTTGCCGCGAAAACGATAGCGGGCGAAGGCATAGCCGCCGGCCATGCCGATGGCCACCGCAATGACCGTCGAGGTCACCGAGATGATCAGTGAGTTGCGGAAGTACTCGATGACAGGGATGCCGCCCTTGCCGATGCCTGAGAACATGGCGACATAGGCGTCGAATGAAATCTCCTGCGGGATCCAGACAGGTGGCTTGGCCATGATCTCGACCGTCGGCCGTAGCGACGAGATGACGATCCACAGGCCCGGCAGGCAGATGGTCAGCATCGCCAGGAACAGGCCGATGCGATAGACGACGCCCAGCAGCCGGCGCTTCAGGCGGGCGGAAGAATTCTCGTCCATCACCACTCCGCACCGATCTGCGTGCGCGCCGCGGCGAGCTTGTTGAAGAAGTAGACGGTGAAGGCGATCGACAGCAGGATCGAGAAATAGGCCATGGCGTTGGCCATGCCCATGCGCCCGTCGCTGTAGGCGGTGCGGGCCACCAGGGTCCATAGCAGTTCGGTGCGGCCCGCCGGTCCGCCATCGGTCATGATCTTGACGATGTCATAGGCGCGCGCGACGTCGAGCGAGCGAATGGTCATGGCGATGTACGCGAAAGGCATGACGAACGGCCACGTCACATAGCGGAATGTCTGCCACGGCGTGCAGCCGTCGACCCGCGCCGCCTCGATCGGCTCCTTGGGCATGGCGAGCAGGCCGGCGAGGATCAGGATGGCGAAGATCGCCGTCGACGACCAGATCTCGGCGATCGAGATGGCGATGAAGGCGAGATGGCCCTCGATCAGCCACGGTATGGCGTCCCTGGTGATGCCGAGCGACTGCAAGGCATTGTTCACCAGGCCGATATTGTCGTTAAACATAAACTTGAATTGGAAGCCGACGAGGATCGGCGAAAACATCATCGGAAACATCATCAGCGTGCGCAGGATGCGCTGGCCGCGTGTCGCTTTCTCGACCAGCATGGCAAGCCCAAGGCCAAGCAGCATTTCGAGATTGAGCGCGATGGTCAGCAGCAGCACCGTGCGACCGAACGCCCACCAGAAATCAGTGTTGGACAGGATCGAAAGATAGTTCCGAATGCCGATGAAGACGTAGAACGTTTCGGGCCGCGTCAGGCGGAACGGCGTGAAGCTGGAGTAAAGGGACAACAGCAACGGCACAACGACAACCGCCGCCAGCACGATCATGGCCGGAAGCAGCAGCAGGAATGGCGCGGATGGCTTGAAGCCCTTCATCAGAATCCTTGAGGTGTTTGCATTTGGACGGCCGTGAGTGGGCCGGGGGCGATGGGTTAGCGTAAATCGCTGGCCGCGAAACACGATCGCCTCCCCCATTTCCGATGGGGGAGGCAGCCTTGGGAGCCCGTTTCTAGAGCTTGCCGGCGTCCTGGAGGATTTGCGTCGCCTTGGCGGCCGCATCGTCCAGTGCCTGCTTGGAGGTCTTGTCACCGAGGATCGCCGCCTGCAATTCGGGATAGACGGCGTTCGAGATCTCGATCCATTCAGGCGTCTGCGGCACGGCAAACGCGTGCTTGGCCTCTTCCTGGAAGGCGGTAAGAACCTCCTTCTTGTAAGGATCGTTTTCGGCCTGCTTCAAATCCCAGTCCCACACCGCGCTGCGGGTCGGCAGCGGGCCTGCGGCGGCCTCGAGCTTCTGGCTGTCTTCGTTGGTCAGCCACCACACCAGGGAAGCCGCGGCCTCCTTGTTGGGGCAATTCTCGGTCACCGAGAAGCCATGGAAACCTGACCAGCCGGTGCGTTTGCCGGACGAGCCCTTCGGCGCGACTTTCACGCCGACATTGCCGGCGACCTTCGACGACTTCGGATCGTTGAAGAAGCCAGCCCAGCCCGGCCAGTCCAGGTTGATGGCGACGGTGCCGGACGCAAAGCCCTGGCCGAGATCGTCCCAGAGATAGTTGGTGGTTCCGGCCGGTACGGCCTTGGCCTTGTAAAGGTTGACGAACCAGTCGAGCGCCCGGATGCCGGCCTCGGAATTGAAGACCGGCTTGCCGTCCTTGTCGAGATACTCGCCGCCTTCAGCGACAACCATCTCGTAGAAGCGGCCGTTGATCGCCTCTTCCTTGCCGGCGAACTGCGTGCCGTAGAAATTGGGTGGGTTGGCGAAGAACTGGGCCTGGTCGGTCACTTCCTTCCAGGTGTCCGGCGGCACCAAATCATAGCCGTACTTCGCCTTGAACTTGGTCTTGTTGTCGGCGTTCTCGTACAGGCTCTTCTGGTAGTAGAGCGCCGAAACGTCGAACTGCGCACGCGGCAGCATCTCCAGCTTGCCGTCGATGGTTGCGGACGTGATCGTCGACGGCACGAAAGCGTCGATCTCTTCCTTGGGCAGCAATTTGCTGAGGTCGGTGTAAAGGCCCGTATATTGCGGCGCAAAGGACGAATGGTTCCAGCCGACGCACCAGTTGGTGCTGCCCGAGGCGATGTCGGACTTGAGCTCCTTGTCGATGTCGAAGCCGTTCTTCTTGGTCAGGATGTTGACCTTGGCGCCGGTCGCCTTCTCCCATTCGGGAATGCGCTCGTAGAGCTTTTCATATTGCTGGCCGCCGATCAGCTTCACGTCGACGGTCACGCCTTCGAACTTGCCGGGCAGGTCGCCGGCAAGGGCAGCGCCCGCACCTAACGCGAGCAACAATGCACCGGCGCACACGCCGGACAGCAGTCTGTTCATTGGTATCCTCCCTTGGTGCCGCCTCCGCGGCGACCGCAACTCGTCTGATGACAAGAAGTGCTACATTCATATACAAACAAAACATTCATGGACACGTCAAGGCGAAATTTGTTTCCGCCGCGCACGTTCCTGCGTATATGAAGGGTGAAATTCACTGGAGGATGAGCCCATGGACGACAGCGAAGACGAGCGCTATCGCGCGCCGGCGCTCGACAAGGGGCTCGATATCCTTGAACTGCTGGCGGGCGTCGACGGCGGCCTGACCCAGGCAGAAATCGCCAAGAAACTCGACCGCAGCCCCAACGAATTCTACCGTATGCTCGACCGGCTGGTGCGGCGCGGCTATGTCACCAGGCTCGACGGCGACCGCTATTCGCTGACGCTCAAGCTGTTCGGTCTGGCACAGTTGCACGCGCCGGTTCGGCGGCTGGTCTCCTATGCGACGCCGCTGATGCGTGAGCTTGCCGAGACATCGCAGCAGGCCAACCAACTCGTTGTTTTTGATCGCGGTTCTGCCGTCGTCATCGGCCAGCAAGAAGCACCGAACTACTGGGGCATATCGATCCGGGTCGGCTCCCATATCAGTCTGTTCGACACCGGCTCGGGACATGTGCTGCTCGCTTTCCGCTCACCGGAAGAGCGCCAGATGATGATTTCCGAACACGTCCGCAGCACCGACAAGACGGCGCAATCGACCGAGTTCTTCACCCGTCTCGACCAGATCCGCGACCGTGGCTACGAGATGATGGCCTCGATGCAGACAGCCGGCGTCTTCAACCTGTCCGCCCCGGTGCGCAGTTCCGACGGCAAGGCGATCGCCGCGCTGTCGATTCCCTACATCACGGTGGTCAACGCGCCTTCCGCGCCCGACATCACCAGGACGATCGAACTGTTGCTGGCAACGTGTGAAAAGCTGTCGCACCTTGCTGGATCAGCAGTAGGCTCATCGGTGTGAATTCTTATTTGAATGAAGAATTCCCCCGTGAGATGATTTGAAAAGCCAGAGGGAGGAGCCTCACCATGATCATCGATACCCATCTGCATCTCATCGATCGCTCGGCCCTGCGCTATCCCTGGCTCGCCGGCGTGCCGGCGCTCAACCGCGATTTCTCCTATGAGGACTACGCCGTGGAGGCGCAGCGTGTCGGCGTCGAGCGCGTGCTGCATATGGAGGTCGATGTCGATGCGGCCGACATCGAGGCTGAAACCGCTCGGGTCGAAGGCCTGTCACGGCAGCCCAGCAGCATGCTGGCCGGGGTGATCGCGTCCTGCCGTCCTGAGGAAGGGGACTTCGCGGCCTATCTCGAACGGCAGCGGGCAAACCCGTTCGTAAAAGGCTTTCGCCGCGTCCTCCACGTCGTGCCCGACGAGCTCTCGGAAGGTGCGGTGTTTCGCGCCAGCATAAAGCGGCTTGGCGGCACCGGCCTGACCTTCGATCTCGTCGTGCTGCCGCACCAGATCCCCAGGGCGGTCGTGCTTGCCGACCTGGCACCCGATGTGACGTTCGTCCTCGACCATTGCGGCGTCCCCGACATCAAAGGCAAGAGCGAACATCCATGGCGCGAGCATATGAGCGACATCGCCCGGCGCCCGAATGTCATGGCCAAAATCTCCGGTGTCGTCGCCTATGCCGATGCCGGCAGCTGGACGGTTGAGACGTTGCGGCCGTACGTCGAGCACACCATCAATTCATTCGGCTGGGACCGTGTCGTCTGGGGCAGCGACTGGCCGGTCTGCACGCTAGGCGGCGGTCTGTCGACCTGGGTGGCGGCGACCCATGCATTGCTCTCGGGCTGCAGCATCTCCGAGCGCGACAGGCTGTTGTCCGGCAATGCCCGCAAGCTGTGGCGGCTCGACTGACTGGTCCTTTCAGATGGTTGTCGAGACGTGCCGTTCGCGGCCATAGAGCGAAACCAGCAGCACGATGACGAAGCCGAGCGCGGCCTGCACCGCTGCGGGCTGGAAGCCGAGGCCGATCAGCAGCGTGTTGATCTCGGTCAGCACCAGCACGCCGGCGATCGTGCCGAGATAGCTTCCCCGGCCGCCGACAAGTGCTGCGCCTCCTACGACGACCGCCGCGATGGTCTGGAACAGATAGGGCTGGCCGACATCGCCATAGGCCGAACCGGTGAAGCCGAGCAGCAGCACTCCTGCCACGGCGGCGAAGAAAGCGCTTGCCGCATAGGTGATGACCCACATGCGAACCGGGTCAATCAGCGCCAGCGGCGCCGCGCCCGGATTGCTGCCCAGCGCGTAAAGCCGGCGGCCATAGGGCGTTCGCTCCAGCACCAGGACGACGAGTGCCGCCAGCACGACAAGGCTCGGCACCAGCCACGGCACCGGCAGCGGTCCGGCCGATCCGCCGATCGAGACGAAGCTGGATACCGCTTGCGGTGCGGAGCCTGACGGGAAACCCGCCGTCCACAACAGCACCAGCCCTTGCACGACCATGCCGATGCCGAGCGTGACGATGAGCGGCTGGATGTCGAGGCTGCGCGAGATCAGCCCGTTCAGCCCGCCGATGATGATCGCCAGTACGCCGACGAGGCCGCAGACCAGGACAAAATGCCAGCCATCGCCATAAAGCTGCGCCGCCACGACATTGGCAAAGCCAATGACGAAAGGGATCGACAGGTCGATGCCGCCCATGATGACGACCAGCGTCTGCCCGATCGAGGCCACGGCGAGCAGCGAGGCGAGCACCAGCATGGCGCGTATGGCAAACGGCGCGGAGTAGCCAGGAATGAGGATCGTGCCGGCGAGATGCAGAAGGGCGGCGACGCAGAAGGCGCCGACGACGCGAGCGTTGGTTGTGGCGAAGAGGTTTTGGCGCAAAACCATGTCAGCGTCTCCCCATGGCAAGACGTTCCTGCAGCGCTGTCAGCATCACGGCCAGCACCAGGATCGCGCCGTAGGCGATCTGCAGCACGAAGGTCGAGACGTTGAACGTCGTCAGCACGCTTTGCAGCAGGAAGATGTCGATGGCGCCGATGGCGGCACCCGCCACCCCACCACGGCCGCCTGCAAGGCTGACGCCGCCGAGCGCTACCGCGGCGATGGCGATCAGTGTGTAAGTTGGCCCGATGTTCGGATCGGCGGAGCCGATCAGCGCGGTCAGCATCAATCCGGCGCAGCCGCCAAGGATGCCGGTCATGATATAGGCGATGAAGCGCACGCGCGTGACATCGACGCCGGCGGTGTAGGCGGCACGGTCGTCGCTGCCCACCGCCATAAGCTGGTCGTAGTAAGGGGTGCGCCGCACCAGCCACCAGACGATGAACATCGCCGCCAGCGGCAGCATCGACAGCGGACCGGACAGTGCCTTGAGCCAGGCCGGTGCGGGACCGATCGGCGCCGGCAGGATTGTTAACGTCACGCCGGTGAGGATCAGATAGGTGCCGAGCGTCGCGACGATCGGCTGAATGCGCACGATTGTCGCCAGAAAGCCGTTCGCAGCACCCACCAGCGCCCCGACGAGCAATGCAGCCGGAACGAGCACCAGGGGCGATGAGATGCCGGTGCCGAGGAACAGCACCTGGATCGTCAAAGCGTTGACGAAGCCCATCAATGGCCCGACCGAGATGTCGATTCCGCCACGCCCGGCGAGGATGACAGGCGTGGACGCAATGGCCGCACCGATCAAGGGCGCCGCCAATCCGACCAGCGCGCCCCAGGAACCCGGCTGGAACCGCCCGGGGCTGAGGATAAGATTGATCGCAAGCAGCACGACCAGCAGCACCACCGCGAAGCCGAAATTTCGCCCAAGGGACAGGAGGCGCGCAACAGGGTTCATGCCGCACGTCCGAACATGGCTGATATCACGCTGTCGGTGGTGAGCGCGTCGCCAGAGATCTCGGCCGCGACTTCATTCTCACGGAACACCAGCACGCGCTGGCACAGGAGAAGAATCTCCTCGATTTCACTGGATAGGATGACGAGCCCCATGCCGTCGGACGCCAGCCCGCGAAACACGTCGTAGAGCACATGCCGCGTCGCCACGTCGACGCCACGCGTCGGATCGTTGAGGAGCAGGATCGCGGGCTCCAGCGCCAAGGCACGCGCCAACAGCACCTTCTGCTGGTTGCCGCCCGAAAGAGTGGTGATCGGCGCATCGGGCCGGGGCGCCACTATCGAGAGTTTTTCGCGATAGAAGTCGTAGCGCGCCTTGCGTGCCGACGGGCTGATTAGCCCGAGCCGCGTGTCGCGCGACAAGGTCGAGACGGCGAAATTGTCGAGCACCGACTGTGTCGGGAAAATGCCGTTGGCGCGCCGGTCGCGCGGCAAATAGGCGATGCCGCTGGCGACAGCCTTGCGAAACCCGGTAATCTTTCGGGAGGCATCCGATGAACCGAGTTCGATCGAGCCGCCATGGGGCGGTTCCAGGCCGGCAAGCATCTTGAGAAACAGCTCCTGGCCATGACCATCGAGACCGGCAAGCCCGACGATCTCACCCGGAGCGATTGCCTGCGTGATCGGGCTGGCGCCGGGCGCGATGACAAGGTCCCGAACGGCAAGACCACCAAAATCGAGGGCGGCGCGATCAGCCATGCTGCAGCTCCGCCGCCGTGCGTGGCGCCATCGCCTTGAGAAGTTCAGCCGGCGTCGAAGCGCCGCGCTCCTCGGTGCGCACGACGCTGCCGCCGCGCAGGATCGAGATGCGATCCGACAGCGACATCACCTCGTCCATGCGGTGGGTGATGAACAGGATCAGGCAGCCTTCGCCGGCCAGCGCGCGCATCAGGGAAAAGACGGATTCGCGATCGGCGAAGTCGAGCGCGGCGGTGACCTCGTCGAGGATCAGGATCTTTGGGTTGCGCACGATCGCGCGGGCGAGAACGACCAATTGCTGCGCGGCAAGCGGCAGCAGGCCGGCTGGCTTGTCGAGGGGGACGTCGGTAACCGCGAAGCGCTTCAGCGCGGCTTTCGCCCGGTCACGGCGCTCGTTGCGGGGAACAGCGCGCCGGACCAGCCCGTCGAGGCCGAGCAGGATGTTATCGATGACGCTGCAGTCCGGCGCGATCAGCACCTCCTGGAACACCGTGGCGAAGCCTTGCGCCTGGAAGGCCGATGGATTGGCGCCAGAAAATGGCTTGCCGTGCAGCAGGATCACGCCGCTGTCCGGCTGGACGATGCCGGACAGCAGCTTGACCATCGTGCTCTTGCCCGAGCCGTTCTCGCCCAGGATGGTGTGGATGGTTCCCGCCCGAAACGCGATCGATGCGTCCGCGAGCGCGATCGTCTCGCCATAGCGTTTGGATATGGTTTTGATTTCAAGCATGTCGCATTTCGATGCTGGCAGGCCGGCTTCCCGAAAGGAGCCGGCCTGCTGAGAGACTAGCAGGCGTCACTTTGCACAGGCATCGGGCACCTTCGAATAATCCCAGCCCTTGGTCGGCGCCGGGTTCGAGAAATAGGCGTCGAGCCATTCCTCCGGCATCGGATCTTTCGGCGGGATCGGGAAGATCGACACGGCATCCGTCGTCATGCAGTCCTTGTACCAGGCACCGAGATCGGCGGTGTGGACAGGCGGGATCGGGATCAGCAGCGTGTTCAGCTTCGGCTTCTGTCCGTCGAGCATGCGCTCGCCGACGCGGAACAGTGTTTGCGCGGTCCAGTGCGGCAGCACCGCATGGCCTTCGAAGCGGTACTTGTCGGGGTTGGCCTTCCAGTAGCCCAGCGCGTCCCCGGTGATCGAGCCGGTGATCAATGGCGCCGGCCGGCCGGCTTCCGCGAAGGCTTCGGCAACGACACGGCTTTCGCTGCCTGTCGTCCACACCGCATCGATCGGCGCCGGGTTGGTGGCGATCGCCTGCAGCACCACGGTCTTGGTGACGTTGGCTGTCCAGTTGCCGTTGACGTTGCGCGAAATCTTCAGCTTCGGATTTTCGGCCAGCGCCTTGTCCGCGCCCTGGCGCTCCTGCACCACGATCGGGTGTCCGGCGATGCCTTCGACCAGAAGGATGCTGGCGCCGTCCGGCTGCGCCTTGGCGATCGCCGTCATCATGTCATAGCCCCAGCGCGCATAGTTGGAATCGACATTGATCGCGTTGGGGCTCGTCACCGAGCCGGCCGCTGTGATGAACGGAATGCCGGACTTGGCGGCAGCGTCGATTGCATCGTCGAGCGCCGTCGCCGAGCCCGGCACCGACGTGATGATAGAGCATTTCTTGTCGATGAAGGCGCGGATCTGGTTGATCTGCTGGCTGGCGTCGTTGTTGGAATCCGACACCTCGAAGCTGGAGACGGTGCCGTCGGCGATCAGCCCGTCGACAAGACGCTTCAACTCCTTGGTCACCGTGACCCGCCACGGGTTGCCCTGGTAGGATTCCGAGTGGCACCATTTCCACGGCTTTGGCGGCGCGTTGAAATTCTCCCAGGCCGAAGGCAATACCTTCTGGGGCGCTCCGTCATACTGCGCCTTGAGTTCGGTCGGCAGTCCACCGATGACGCCTTGCACATCCTGTGCAAAGGCGGCCGTTGCAAGCGAGGCAAGCGCCGTTGCGGCCAGCAGGCCGCGGATCATTCCTGTCATTCTTGTTCTCCTCCGTTCGGTTTGGTTCAGGCTCCTCCACCGGCAGCGCCGGACACCTGCACCGGGGAACTCTCCCGAAACAGGCGATTGAGATCGGCAACGACCTGTCGGGCTTGATGCCGGAAGGTCATGCCGGAAAGGATGCGTTCGGACGCGGCCTGCTGGAACGCCATGTAGCCGTCATGGCGCGGCCGCACCCATGCACCCTCCAGCGTCGCGCGCGTGTCCCGGTAGAAATTGCCGGTCGCTTCATTGACGGCCTGATCTTCCCAGGCCGCTGCATGGCCGGGCTGGCCGCCGGCGGCGGCATAGGCGCCGCGCTGGACATCGCCGCTCGAGACCCAATAGGCAAAGTCGATCGCGGCATCCCTGGCTTTGGAAAAGGCTGATACGGCTATGCCGGTGCCGCCGAGCGCCGAACCGATCGGGCCGCCGAAACCGATGACCGGAACATCGGCAAAGGCCAGCCGGTTCGCCCGAAAGCCAGTCGTCGCATAGGAAACATAACCATAGATCAGTGGCGCGCAGACGAACCTGGAACCGGCCTCCGCCATGCGCTCCGAGACGGCAATCGGATCCATCTCCAAGCAAGCCGGATCAACGAGCGCTGCAATCTCGCGCATTGCTTCAAACACTTCGCTACCGGCGTCAACATCGATGAGATCGTGGGATGGATCGGTGGTGCAAGGACGGCCGAGATTGCCTGCGAATGTGTAAAACACCATCAACACGTGAGGCGGCCGCAGCGGCAGCAGCACACGGCCTTGCCGGGCGAGATCGAGCACTTCGCTCCAGCGCGCCGGTGGCGCCTCGATCGCATCCGGCCGCCATGCCTGGACCTGGGTTGCCGCATCGATCGGGAAAGCCCATTGCCGTCCTTGCCAGTTGTAGCTCGGATAGGACTGGCCGACGCTGCCCGAGGCAAGGGCCGTGCGTTCCGCCTCGCGTCCGGCGACATCCAGCGGCTCCAGGCAGCCTTCGGCCATGATCTGGCCGACATGCGGATGGTCGATGACGATGAGATCATAGGCGCGCGCCAGATCCTCCACCGGGAAGGATTCGAAATCCTGCAGCGAGCGCTTGTCCCATTCGATGGCAATACCGGTCTTCTGCTGCCACAGCGCCGAGCAGGCGACCATCGGATCGTAGCCACGCGGATGGCTCCAGGTCATGCCCTTGAGGATGGGCACGCTCACAGGCCGAACTCCGCGCGGATGGCGGCACTGTGCTCGCCGATGCGTGGTGCTGCCCGGTCGACCTTGGCCCTGATGCCATCGACCCGGAGCGGCGAACTCGTGGTGAGGATCGAGACATCATCCTCGCGCGTCACCGTCTGCAGCATATCGAGCGACTGGAACCCCTCGCTTGCCAGCATCTCGGGCCAGGTCAGCACTTTGGCGCACCAGATGTCGGCCGGCTCAAGGATATCAAGCCATTCGTCGATGGTTTTGGTGGCGATCCGCTGTGCGATGATCGCCTTGATGTCGTCGCGCGCGGTGAACCAGGATGCGGGCTTGTCGCGATAGGGTGCGAGTTCGCCGAGCGACAGCAGATCGGCCAGTTTGGGGATCGGCGTCATGGCGATGGCGAGGTAACCGTCTTTCGCCGGATAGACGCCGTAAGGCGCCGACAGATAGGCATGCGCGCTGCGGAAGCTGGAGCGCCTGGGCAGCCGGCGGCCGTCATTGAGATGCGTCGTCAGCACCTCGAACTGGAAATCGACCAGCGCTTCCAGCAGGCTGGTTTCGATATGGCTGCCCTGACCGGTGATGCCGCGCCGCACCAGTGCGGCCAGAATGCCCTGCGCACAGGCGGCACCAGCCAGCATGTCGCCGATGGCGAGGCCGAACGGCACCGGTCCCTGATCCTCGTCGCCGTTCAGCCACATCACGCCGGAACGCGCCTGCGCCAGCAGATCCTGGCCGGGTCGCTTGACCCATGGTCCGTCTTCGCCATAGCCGCTGATCGAGGCATAGACCAGCCGCGGATTGATCTTGCGGACTGCCTCATAGTCCAGGCCGAGCCGCTCGATGACGCCCGGCCGGAAATTCTGGATCAGTACATCCGCCTTGGCCAGAAGGCCGCGCAACGCTTCGAGATCGGCCTCGTTCTTGAGGTCTATGGCAAGACTTTCCTTGGCCCTGTTGATGGCATGGAAGATGGTGGAGTCGCCGCCGATCTCGGTGTCGCTGAGATAGAGCCGGCGCGACAGGTCGCCGCCATCCGGACGCTCGATCTTGATGACGCGGGCGCCGAGATCGAGCAGCCTGAGTGAGCAGTACGGGCCCGACAGGAACTGGCTCATGTCGACGACGACGAGACCGGCGAGCGGCAATTCGGCTGCTGCCGGCATCTCTATTTCTCCGTCTTGCCGATGAAGTCGGCCGGGTTGCGGTACTTCACCGTCTGCAGATGCTCGCAATAGAGAACGAGCTCGCCTTCGCCCTTGAAAACCTCATAGCTGGCGCGGATCAGCCCCATCTCCTTGTAGCGGGGTGTCTTGTCGAGGTTGGAGCGGATCGAATAGATCGTGTCGCCAATGAAGACAGGCTTTATGAAACGGAGCTTGTCGTAGCCATAGGAAAAGGCATTGACGCAATTGGTGGCGACCAGGCCGAGGCCAGCCGAGAAGACAAAGGCGCCGGCGATCAGCCGCTTGCCAAAAATGCCTTCGCTCTCGGCAAATATCTGGTCCTGCACATAGGGGTGGATGTCGAGCACCAGCGTGTTGAACAAATGGCTATCGCCTTCGGCCATGGTCCGTCGCAACGAGCGGATCTTCTGCCCGACCGGCCAATCCTCATAGAACCAGTTTTCGGCGTTCCACACCGGCAGCGCGGCGTGATCCCCAGGCATGTTCTTGGGATGCGTCGAGGCGACACCGACGGTGGGCGCGAAATCGTTCATGGCCGGCACCGCCGGCCTTGTATGGGGCACGTCACAGCTGCCGGAAAACGCATCAAGGCGTCGAAATGCAAGACGTTTCCTCCGTTAATCTTCTTTTGTAAATAGTATTTTCACATATGGGGTTGCGTTGCAAGCGTGAACAGGCGAAATTTTGGCTGCTCCCGCGCGCCGAAGCGCAGGCGGGCAGGGAGGAAATCATGCGCGAGGATTGTCTGGTCTTTGTCGGCAGCCTGAACCGCGAGGCGCCGTATTTTCAGGGCGCTCGGGGTGTCGGTCTCGGCGTCTACAGCTTTGACGAGACGACGCTGGAAACACGAAAACTGGCCGAGACCAACGATGTCGACAATCCGACCTTCCTCTCGGTGACACCGGACGGCTCGCACATCTATGCCAATTCGGAAGTCTTCACCTGGCGCGAGGGCACCGTCTCCGCCTACAGCTTCGATCGAGCTTCTGGTACGCTCATTTATCTGAACAAGCAGCCGTCGCTCGGCAGCATCACCGCCCACAACACCATCACCCGCGACGGGACAAAACTGCTGGTCGCAAACTACGGCATGGGCGAGGGCGGCCCGGATCGCGCGGTGGCTGTCTATGGCTTCGAGGAGAATGGAGCGTTGTCAGCGCCGCTCGCCAGCGTTTCGCATGAGGGCAGCGGCCCGAATGCGGCGCGGCAGGAACGCTCGCATGCGCACAGCGTCACCGAAACCATCGGAGGTGGGACAGTCATCGTCGCCGACCTCGGCATCGACCGGCTGGTGTCTTACCGGATCGAGCGCGACGGCAATCTGGCCAAGCTAGCCGAATCTGCTTTGCCGCACGGCGCCGGCCCGCGCCATCTGGCGCTGCATCCGAACGAACGTTTCGTCTTTGTCATGAACGAATTGGATTCGACCATCGTGTCGATGGTACTGGACGAAGCCACGGGCAAGCTCTCGTTCATCGATGCCAAGCCGGCGGTGCCGGCCGAGGCACGCGACAGCAACCACTGCGCCGACATACAGATTTCCCCGGATGGCCGTTTTGTCTACGGCTCCAACCGTGGCCACGACAGCGTCGTCATCATGGCGGTCGACCAGCAGACAGGATCGCTGAGCCTCGTCGGCTACGTCCCTTGCGGCGGTGCGACGCCACGCAACCTCGCGCTGACGCCGTCAGGCGGCCATCTGTTTTCCGCCAACCAGAATGACGACCGCATCTCGATCTTCGCGCGCGACGCCGAGACCGGCATGCTCAGCGACACCAGGCGCGCCATCGAGATCGGCACGCCGATGTGCGTCAAGATCGTGCGCTGAACGCCCACAACTGTGAAGCCTTGGACAAAATCGCCCTGGGCTCAAGCCTGTTGTATCGCCGATAGCTTCCAATTCGAGCCATTCTCACGCACGAATGTCCACAGCTCGGTCGTCTCTGTCGGATGATCATCGTCGCCCGCGACGACCTTGCCGCTGGCCCGTTCGCGCGTCACGTCACGAGACTCGTAGCGCAATGCGGCCGTGGCGTAGTCGTGGTCATCCTCACGCCAGCTTTCAGCGACGTCGGCCTGCAGCAAGGTGATGTCCGTTACCTCGTTCCTGAGACCTTTCTGGGCATTGTCGGCCAGCTCTTCCGACAGATAGGACACCATTTCGGGGGTAACAGCCCGGCGCAGAGCGGCATGGTCTTCGCGCCCGAATGCTTCCTGGACATCGGTCAACAGCTGCTGGAATGCGTCGAGGTCGGTCTGAGCCAGCGTGATCTCATCAGAACCGATGGCCGGAGAGCTTCCGCCCGAAACACCGCCAAAGCCAGGAATTGTGAAGGAGCCTGCAGTCTGCTGCCCTGCCGTTGCGCGGTTCTCAAATCTCGAAGCCTGGGCATTGCCGACACCGGCGAGCGCTGGCGCAGGACCACGCGCCGATTGCGAGCGGAAGAAGCGGATAGCCAGCATGATCGTGCCACCGATGAGCAGGGCCTGAAGCAGGAAACCGAACATGCCGGCCAGGCCGCCGAAGCCTTGGCCGACGAGCAGGCCGATCAGGCCGCCGAGCAGCAGGCCGCGCATCATCGTTCCACCGAAACCGCTCATGAAGCCGGGCCTCTGCGGGCCGGCCTGCGGCTGCTGGGCCGCGTTGTTCGCACCGGTGTTGGGCGTCATCGAACGCTCGACTGGAGCGGTCGGGGCCGGTGCGGTCCTGGTCGGCGGTGCCGATTGGAACGTGCGCATGCCACGACTGCCGAAACTGCCGCCGCGGCGCGCCTCGGCATGGTCTATCGCAACCATCGAAAACGCCAGGAACAGTCCTGCAAAGAGGGCTGCAAATCGGCTTGTACGGGAAGTCATCGGAGATGAACCTTTGTCTCTGCGGTTTCGGAAGTTTTCAGCCGCCGCCGGGTGCCGGCGTCATGCGGTCAATCGAACAACTCTTCGAAAAATGATTTCTTCCGCTTCGGATAGCGGTGGCCGTGGGAGCGGGAATAATCGTCGTCGCGGCCCTGGCCGTGTTGCGGCTGGGAGAATGCTGCCGGCTGTGGCTGCGGCGCGGGCGCCGCTTCCCTGCCGGAACGCTCGATGATTTTGTCGAGTTCTCCCCGATCAAGCCAGACGCCGCGGCACTGCGGACAGTAGTCGATTTCGATACCCTGGCGTTCGCTCATCACGAGCGCAACGCGGCAGGAGGGGCAAGTCATGCCAAGAAGAGAAGATGTCATACGGGGCTCCAAACCGAAAAGATTGAGCCCGCTTGACCGAAAACATGGAAACGGGCCCGTTAAAGCGGTCCGACATCACGATCGCCAAAAGCGATAGTCAGAGGGGCCCGGCCCGCGTGAGACAGTTAGGAATGCAACTCGGCGCCTTCAAGAGCGATATCGCCCCCAGGAACGATTTGTTTGTCAACTCCGCTCAAATCATCACCACGATTTTGCCGAACTGCTCGTTTGATTCCAGATACCGATGCGCTTCGACGATCTGGTCGAACGCAAAGGTCCGGTCGATGATCGGTCTTAGTGCCCCACTCTGCAGGCCTTCGACGATGAACGCCTTGGCGGCCTCCAGCTTCACCGGGTCGCCGGTGATCTCATGCACGAGGTAGCCGCGCAGTGTCAGCGTCTTGCTCAGCACCGCTGGCAGCGGGAATGGCGTCGGCGCGTGGCTCAGTCCGCCATATTCGATGAGGATGCCGCTATGCGACATGGCCGCCGTCAGCGGCTCGAAGATCGGGCCGCCGACCGCATCAAACACGACGCGCACGCCTCGCGGCCCGGCGATCTGGTTCAATCGCGCCGCCAGATCCTCCTCCGTCGAGGCCACGACGTCGGCCGCGCCGGCCTCGAGCAGCGCCCGCATCTTCGCCGATGTCCGCGTCACCGCGATCGCGGTCGCGCCGACCTTGTTGGCGATCTGGATCGCCGCAAGCCCGACACTGCTCGATGCTGCTGTGATGACGACGGCGTCTCCGCTGTGCAGCCCGGCGATGTCGATCAGCGCGCCGTAGGCGGTGAGGTATTGCATCCAGACCGCCGCTGCCGTTTGCCAGTCAAGCGACGGCGGATGCTTGACGACAAGTCGGGCCGGGTAGGTGGCAAGATCGCCATAGGCCGGCCAGCGGATCATCGATTGCGGCGGGATGACACTGACGCTGTCACCTGGCGCGAAATCCTTCACGCCGTCGCCAATAGTCTCGACGACACCCGCCGCTTCAAGACCAAGCCCCGAGGGGAGCGTCGGCGTCTCGATATAGGCGCCCGCGCGTAGCAGCGCCTCGGCGCGATTGAGGCCGAGTGCCTTGACCCGGATTTGAACTTCGCCCGGCCCCGGTGGGGGAAGCGCGACATCCTCGATGCGCAGAACCTCCGGGCCACCATGCTGGTGAAAGCGAACTACGCGTGTCATTCGGGATACTCCAAATCATCTGAACCGAATGAGCTATGCAGCTAGGCTTGCCGGGGATAAATGGCTGTAAGGGAAGAATAGTAGAAACCAGGAGTTTTGAATATGGATCGGCTTGAGAGCATGGCCGTGTTCGTCAGGGCCGTCGACCTCGGCTCGTTCGCAGCCGCCGCAGTCGCACTCGATCTGTCCGGACCAATGGTTGGCAAGCATGTGCGGTTCCTCGAGGAGCGGCTGGGCGTGCGGCTGCTCAACCGGACCACGCGGCGGCAGAGCCTGACCGACTTCGGGCGCGCCTACTATGAACGCTGCCGGGTGGTGCTGGCCGAGGCCGAAGCCGCCGATGCGCTCGCCGCCGACCAGTTCTCCGAACCACGTGGAAAACTGCGGGTCACCATGCCGGCGCATTTCGGCCGCCATTGCGTTGCACCCGTGCTGCTGCGGCTGGCGCGGCAATATCCGATGCTGGAGCTCGACCTGTCGCTCACCGACCGCTTCGCCGATCTTGCCGAAGACGGATACGATCTCGCCATTCGGACCGGTGCTCTGGGCGACAAGGCGGGGTTGATCGCACGCCGCGTCGCGCGCCAGGACATGGTCGTCTGCGCCGCACCCTCCTATCTCAGAATTCATGACGAGCCGCAGCGTATCGAGGATCTCGCTGATCATCAGGCGATTGTCTACCGCCGGCTCGGCCAGGTCGTTCAGCCGTGGCTGTTTGCGCGCGAGGGGCAATCCGTACAGGAGATTACGCCAACCGGGCGGCTGCGGCTCGACGATCTCGATGCCATCGCCGATGCGGCTGTTGAGAGCATGGGGCTTGCCTGGCTGCCCTGGTGGCTGGTGCGCGAGCGCATTGAAGCCGGTGCGCTGGTGGCGCTGTTGCCGGACCAGCCGCGATATCTCTACGACTGCTACGCCCTTTGGCTGCAGACACCGCATCTGCCGCTAAAGGTGCGGCTGGCCGTCGATGCGCTGGCTGCCGCCTTGCCGAGATCGATGGCCTGATTGCCAATCGCAGCCGCTTTCAGTTGAGGTCGCGCGGATACTCCTTGACCTCGCTGCGATCGACGACCACTTCATCTCCGTCATGGGCAGTGATGTGGGTCTCGATCCGCCAGACATCGCGCAGCGCGCGCACGGTCGCCTTCACCGAAAGGCGCGCCTGCCAGTCGCCGCGGCCATAGGACTTTTCCCAGGTGCAGGTGCCGACCGCCGAGTTCGGATCGTCGGGGTGGATGGTGAACCGGTCGACATGCCTCGCCGCAACGGTCATCTGCGTATGTGGATGCCGCACCGTGCCGCCATCATTGACGACCTGATAGACGGTCTCGCCGGTGACCTGGTCCGTCGACACCGAGCGCTGAAAGCCGTCGCCCTTGGCCAGAACCTCCTGCTCCATCGGCTTGGCGCTTTCAGGTCCCAGGAAGGCCCCTAGCGTGTCGTCCAGCTTCTGCGGTGGGCGTACCGGCAGGATCAGCCGGCTGTCGCCGCAATGGATCGACAGCGTCGCCTGTTCGGCGGTCGGGAAGACGATCGGCCAGTGCGATGTCGCCAGTGCCAGTCGGATACGCTCGCCGACCTCGAAACGCTGCCCGCAGCAGCGCAGCTTGATGCGCACCGTTTCCGCCTGGCCCGGCACCATCGGCTCGATGTCCAGGTCGTCATTGCGATGGCTCAGATTGAGAATGCCGTAGCTGACGCGCGAGGCCGCTCCCTCAGGGAACACTTGCGACAGCGTGGCGGAGAGTAGCGCGACTGGCTTGTCGGAGGAGAGCCTGACCTCGAATTCGGGGAAGCCAAGGATCTCGACCGCTTCGGTCAACGGTGCGGTCTCGAAGATCAGGGCATTGCCTTCTTCCGTGCGCTGGTCGACCGGCAAGGTCGGCATGACACCATAACCGCACCAGGCGCCGGAAGACAGGCCGGCCGTCTGCGGCGACGAAATCTCCAGGATCGTATCTTCGCCCTTGGCCTCGCTCAGCACATGGGGGCCAAGGTTCAGCACTTTTTCGCCGACGCCTGGTCCGGGCCACGCCGGCTCGGCGACCCAGCGGCCGGGCCGCTTGGCTCCGTCGACAAGGATGCCGATGGCGGCGTCGATTCCGATGCGATCAGCTGGATGTGGGACGTCACCACGGTGCAGGACAAGAAGATCACCGAGGACAATGCCGACGGCATCATGTCGCGCGCCTACCGGCCAGGCCCCTATACGCCGCTGGAAAGCCAGACCTCGTTCTTCGTGCAGACCTATCTGTCGGAACTGCGTTCGCTGATCACCGGCACGCGCGGCGCGACCGTCAGCCAATGGTCTGCGCCGAAGGAACTTTTCGCTTCGCCGAAAGCGGCGAGTTGCAACACGCGGCTCTGACCCGCGGCCGAAGATGCCTCTTTGAGGCGTCGCATTCCGATGCCATATGAAGGGGGGCCGACGGAATGTTGCGGGAGAGACAGTTTATGACCAAAGGTTCGGATTTGTTCGTCGCGGCCCTCGAGAACGAAGGGGTCGAGCGGATTTTCGGCATTCCGGGCGAAGAAAATCTCGATATCGTCGAATCCATCCGCCGCTCCTCGATCCAGTTGATCCTGACCCGTCACGAGCAGGCAGCCGCTTTCATGGCCGCCACCTATGGTAGGCTTACCGGAAAGCCGGGTGTGTGTATCACTACGCTTGGCCCAGGCGCGCTCAACCTTTCGACCGGTTCGGCCTATGCGCTGCTCGGCGCGATGCCGATGATCATGATCACCGGCCAGAAGGGCATCCTGTCATCCCGGCAGGCGCGCTTCCAGATCGTCGACATCGTCGCGGCGATGAAGCCGCTGACCAAGCTGTCGCGCCAGATCGTCTCGCCGAAGATGATCCCCTCGCTGGTGCGCGAAGCTTTCCGTGTCGCCCAGGAAGAGCGTCCCGGCCCCGTGCATCTGGAACTGCCGGAAGACATTGCGGCGGCCGAGTGCGAACCGATCGCGCTGGTGCCGACGCACCCGGTCGAACTGCCGCTGGCCAGTCCAGGCGCGCTTGATCGCGCCGCCCGTATGATCCTGGAAGCCAGGCGCCCGCTGCTGATGTTCGGCGCGGCGGCGTCGCGACCGCGCGTGACCCCCGATGTCGCGCAGTTCGTGCTGCGGACGCAAATTCCCTATTTCACCACGCAGATGGGCAAGGGCACCGTGCCTGGCGGCACGGAGCTCTATATGGGAACGGCAGCCCTTTCGGAGCGCGACTACGTGCACGAGGCCATCGAGCAGGCCGATCTGATCATCACCATCGGTCACGACACCGTGGAGAAGCCGCCCTTCATCATGGGGGCGAAGGGGCCGAAGGTCATTCATGTCGGCTACCAATCAGCCGATGTCGAGCAGGTCTATTTCCCGCAAGCCGAAATCGTCGGCGACCTCGGCCCTTCGCTGGCGCTGCTGGCCGACCGCATCGAGGGCAAGATCCCCAACGCGCAGGCCCTGCTGCCGCTGCGGGAAGGCATTCTGAGCCGGATCGCCGCGCGGGCCACCGAAGATCGCTTCACGCCGCAGCGCATCGTGCACGACGTGCGCGCCGTGATGCCGGCCGACGGGATCCTCGCCCTCGACAACGGCATGTACAAGATCTGGTTCGCGCGCAACTACCGGACGCGCATGGCAAACACGATCCTGCTCGACAATGCGCTGGCCACCATGGGCGCGGGCTTGCCGTCGGCGATGATGGCGGCACTGCTCTATCCGCAGCGCCGTGTCATGGCCATCTGCGGCGATGGCGGCTTCATGATGAACAGCCAGGAATTGGAGACCGCCGTCAGGCTCAAGCTCAACCTCGTCGTCCTGCTGCTCGAGGACCATGCCTATGGCATGATCCGCTGGAAGCAGGCGGTTGACGAATTTCCGGATTTCGGCATGACCTTCGGAAATCCCGATTTCGTCAAGTATGCCGAGGCTTATGGCGCCAAGGGAACCAGGGTTGCAGAGATCGCCGACTTGCGGCCGGCGCTGGAACAGGCCTTCACCGGCGGCGGCGTGCATCTCGTCGTTGTGCCTATCGACTATTCCGAAAACACCAGGGTGCTCGTCGACGAATTGCGCGAGCGTCTGCCTGCGCCGCAGACGCCCTGACGGCAGCGACAAAGCCGCCGTCAGGATTGCTTGGGCGGAAGACCCTACACCTTGCAGTAAGGCGTTACCGGCGCGATGGTGCCGAAATCCTTAGCGATCTCGTAGCCGATGCCGTCGGCCGCCGCCTTGCCTACATAGGAATGGCAGAGTGTGTGGTTGTTGGTGGCGTCGACGCGGATCTTGCCTTGCGGTGCGTCGAACTCGATCGACGGCAGCGCGGCCAATACATCGTCGTCCTTCAGCGATCCCGCCTTCTCCGCGGCCAGCGCGTAGAGATGCAGGCCGTTGTAGCCGGCCTCCCCGATGCCGTTGACCATCTTCTCCTGGCCGAATTTCTCACGGAAGCTGGAGATGAACTTTTTGTTGACCGGATTGTCCAGCGCCATCCAGTAGGGCTGCGGCGCATAGGTGCCGGCCGCAACGCCGGGAGGCAGCGCGTCCTTGTTGAAGACCTCGTCGAGCGGGGCGATCAGCGGCTGCTTGATGTCGAAGCTGCGATACTGCTTGAGCTGGGTGACGGCGTCGTTGCCGACCACCATCGACCAGACGACATCGGGCTTCAGCGACTTGATCTTCTGGAAGGCCGGGCCGAAATCTGTGGTCCCGAACGGATAGTAATCGGCGCCGATGATCTTGCCGCCGGCCTTCTCATAGGCCGCCGTGATCGCCTCGGTCATCTTCTGCGGCCAGGCATAGTCCGAAGCCATGACATAGATCGTCTTGCCGAGGTTCTCTGCCACCCATGGCATCATCGGGTCGACCTGCTGCATCGGGATCGGGCCGGTGGCGACGAAGTAGCGGTTGCATTCGCCGCCTTCGAAATTGGTCGGGTAGAAGAACAGCTTCTTGGCCTTCGAGGTGACCGACAGCGTGGCGCTGCGCTCAGGCGAAATGATCGTGCCCATGATCACGTCGACCTTGTCTTCGTTGATGAGCTTGCGCGCCTTGTCGATGGAGCCCTTGGTCGTGGTCTGGTTGTCCTCGATGATGAGTTCGACCTGGCGCCCGCCAATGCCGTTGGCGGCGTTGAGTTCGGCGGCGGCGAGCTTGTAGCAATTGAGCAACGTCTCGCCGAGGATCGCCTGCAGTCCGGTGATCGGGATCGACAGGCCGACCTTGACGGTGTCGGCGGCGCGCAGGATCGACGGCGCGCCGACTATGGCGAAGGCGGCGGCAGCGCCGCCCGATTTCAAGACAGTTCTTCTGCTTATCATTGTTGTGTTCCCTTCCAGTCCCAGGCGCGCCCCATGCACGCCTTACAAAGCCAACAGGTCCTTCAGCAGGGTCTCGTCGGCGAAGGTCTCAGGCGCACCTTCGTGGACGATCCTGCCCTTCTCCATCACCAGGCAGCGGTCCGATGCCTTGAGAACGAGATCGAGATTCTGCTCGACAAGAATGATCGCGATGCCGCGCTCGCGGGCGATGCGCGGCACCAGTTCGGCGATCGACTGCACGATGTTCGGCTGGATGCCTTCCGAGGGCTCGTCGAGCAGCAGCACCGAGGGCAGGCCGCAGAGCGCGCGGCCGATCGCCAGCATTTGCTGCTGGCCGCCCGAAAGCGTGCCGGCGACCTGCGCTTCGCGTTCGCGCAGGATTGGAAAATAGCCGAAGATGTCGGCCGGAATGCCGCCGTCGCCACGGTCCTTGGCAGCGCGGGTGCCGACCTCCAGGTTTTGCCGCACCGTCAGCTGGTTAAAGATCCCGCGCCCCTGCGGCACATGCGCGATGCCTGCGCGCGCACGGCGGAAAGCCGGCGCGTTGGTGAGATCCTTGTCTCCGAGAACCACCGCCCCGCCGCTTGCCCGCAAGCCGCCGGAGATGACGCGCAGCAGCGTTGTCTTGCCTGCGCCGTTACGGCCGAGCAAGCCCACGACTTCGCCCAGCGCGACGCTGAGGTCGATGCCGTTCAGCACGGGGAGCAGACCGTAGCCGGCCGACACCGCCATTGTTCGCAGCATGATCAGCGCCTCCCCAGATAGACATCGCGGACCATCTCGTCGGTCTCGATGTCATGGAAAGGACCGCTGCGCAGCCGGCGTCCCTGATGCAGCACCAACGTCTCGCAGTTCAGCGCCCGCACGAAGCGGATGTCGTGCTCGACGGCAACGATCGAGAATTCACCTTTGAGTCGCAGCAGCATCTGCGCCGTCGCCAGCGTCTCCTGCGGCGTCATGCCGGCAGTGGGTTCATCGAGCAACAGCAGGCGCGGCTCTATCGCCAACGCCATGCCGATCTCCAGCCATTGCTTCTGGCCATGCGCGAGTTCGCCGGCCAACGTGGCGGCGCGGTTGGTCAGTGCGACCAGCTCCAAGAGTTCGCCAACCGGGCGCGCAGGCGAAGGCGCCCCCCAGCGCGCGACCTTGAGATTATCCTCCACCGAGAGGCTCGGGAAGACAGAGGGGATCTGGAACTTGCGGGCAATGCCGAGCCGGGCGATGCGATGCAGCGGCAAGCCGGCTATGTCGTGGCCGAGGAAGCGCACGCTGCCGCTGGTCGGACGCAGCGTGCCGGTCAGCACGTTGAGGAAGGTGCTCTTGCCAGCGCCGTTCGGCCCGATGATGCAGCAGAGTTCCTTGTCGCGCACCGTGAGGTTCAGAGCCTCCAGCGCCTGCAGCCCGCCAAAGCGGATACCGACGTTCTCGGCCTGCAGCAGGATGTCGCTCATTGCGCGCGCCTCCCGCCCTTGAACAGGCCTTTCAGCCGCGCGTAGATCGACAGGATCCCATCCGGCAGGACGAAGACGATGATGACGAAGACACAGCCGAGCAGAAGGGGCCACAGGCTCGGGTTGAAGCTGCTGATCGTCTGCTGCGCGCGCTGAATGAAGATGGCGCCCAGTACTGGCCCAAGCAGCGTGCCGCGCCCGCCGACCGCCACCCAGACGATCACCTCCGTCGACAGGAGCAGTCCGGACAGGTCGGGCGCCACCAGTCCTGCCATGCAGACATAGAGCGCGCCGGCAAGTCCGGCGATCGCCGCCGACAAGACGAAAGTAACGAGCAGCCGCAACGGCGCATTGTGGCCGAGCGCGGCCGCCCGGACTTCATTGTCCTGGATTGCGGTCAGCACCGTTCCCCAGCGGCCGCGGCTGATCGACCACAGCGCCAGCACCGTCACGGCGACGATAGCCGAGACGAAGATATAGGAGGGCAGATCCTGGCTCAGATCGACATGCAGGCCGCCAAGATCGAACTCGATCGGCGGAATGCCGATCAGGCCGCTGTCGCCGCCGGTGACCGAACTCCAGGAAACCGCGGCCTGCTGGCAGATGACGCCCATGGCCAGCGTGACGATGGTGAAATAGCTGCCACGAATGCCGCCGAAGAACAGGAAGTAGCCGATGATGGCGGCGACGAAGGCCGCACCCGCCACCGCACCGATGATGCCAAGCAGGCTTCCGAAGGGGATGGCATCATTGAGCGTAACCAGCGCCATGATGTAGCCGCCGATGCCGAAGAAGGCGGCGTGGCCGAAACACAGGATTCCGGTGCGGCCCCAGAAGAAGTCGAGGCTCGCCGCGAACAGGCCGAAGATCAGCGCGTCGCGGATCACCGTCAACTGATAGCCGCCGGCAAAGAACGGATAGATGATCGCGAGCGCCACGCAGACGGCAAAGATCATCAGCCAGTTGCGGTCGCGGGCGATCATCGCGACGCTCCGTTGAACAGGCCGTTGGGCCGCAGACGGACAGCGACGATGGCAGCCAGCAGCACGATCGCCTGCGCCAGCGACGGCGAAATCTGATAATTGAGGATGCTGGTCAGTCCGCCGACGAAGACGCTGCCGGCGACAAGGCCGCCGATCGAGCCGACACCACCGACGATGACGACGAAGAAGGCGTTGGCGAGATAGTTCACCCCCATCTGCGGCAGCACGATTGCCAGCGGTGCGACCAGTCCGCCGGCAAGGCCGGCGATTGCCGCGCCGAAGGTGAAGGCGATGGCGTAGGTGCGCCGGGTATTGATGCCGACGCCTTCGGCCATCTCGCGGTTCTGGATGACGGTGCGGATGTCGAGACCGAAGGGCGTCCGGCTGATCAACAGGATGACGCCGAGCAAGGTCAGCATGGCAATGCCGATCAGGATCAGCCGGTAGGCCGGATAGACGGTAAAGAAAAGATCGAGCGTGCCCTCGATCGGCGGCGTCACCGGCTTGGCGCCGAGCCCGAAGATCAGTTCCAGCCCTTGCTGCAGGATCAGGCTGACGCCCCAGGTGGCAAGCACGGTCGAGACCGGCCTGGAATAGAGATGGCGGATGATGGCGAACTCGAGGATACAGCCGACCACCGCGCCGGCAACGGGCGCCGCCGCCAGGCCCAGCCAGAACGAGCCGCCCACGCTCTGGACGAAATAAACCGCGAAAGCGCCGACGGTGACGAACTCGCCATGCGCCAAATTGGTCACGTTCATCAGCCCGAAGCTGATCGCCAGCCCGAGCCCGACCAGAATCAGGATACTGATCAGCGTCAGCGCATTGAGCAGCGTGGTGATGAGAAAATCCATCGCGTCAGGCCGCACTGGCGAGACGTTGGCGCAGGCCGGCGAGCAGGCCTTCGGCGGCATCGATCGCCGCGGCCTGATGCGACTGCAGATCCTGCCCCGCCCATTCGTCGATATGCTCCGACAACGGGTCGACCACTTCGGTGCGATGGTTGGCCAGAGTCTCGATGACGGCATGGCCGCAGAACGGCACATAGCCCTCGGAGTAGCCGCCCTCATGGGTCATCATCAGGCGCCCTTGCGAAGTTTCGGCGGCCAGCGCCACCATGCGCGCGGCGAGCCGCCTGAAGCATTCGCTGTTGAGCATCATGCGGCCGAGCGGATCAAAGCCGGACGCATCGAAGCCGGACGCGACGATGACGAGGTCCGGTCTGTAGGCACGCAGCGCCGGCGCGACGACACGGTCGAAAGTCGCTTCATAGGCGCCGGTGCCGCTGCCCGCCGGCAGCGGTATGTTTATGTTGTAGCCTTCGCCGGCATCTTTGCCGTTGTCGGCCAGCGCACCGCGCCCGGTCGGGTAGAGATTGTCCTGATGCAAGGAAATGGTCAGCACCGACGGGTCGGAATAGAACACCGTCTCGGTGCCGTTGCCGTGGTGCACATCCCAGTCGACCACTGCGGCGCGGCCAAGCAGGCCTTCATGCTGCAGCCGGCGGACAGCGACGCCGATGTTGGAGAACAGGCAGTTGCCCATCGCCTGATCAGGCTCGGCATGGTGCCCCGGCGGCCGCGCCAGCGCATAGGCATTGTCGACGCGTCCGGTCAGCACGGCGCGCATCGCGGCATAGGTGGTGCCGGCAGACAGCAGCGCGATGTCGAAGCTGTTGAGGCCGATTGGCGCCTGCGGCCCGGCGAAACCGGAGCCGCGCTCGCTGAGCATTCTGATGTCGTCAACGTGACGTTGCGTGTGGACGCGCAACAGGTCCTCGACCGAGACCGGCTCGGGGATAATCGGGACGAGATGGCGCGACAGGCCGCTGACCTGGATGAGGTTGTTCAGCCGCCGCTTCGAGCCAGGGGATTCCAGATGGCGGCCGGGTTCCACGAAACGGCCGGGAGGCATCATGTCGGCGCTGGAGCCGGTGTCATGCCACATCAGCTGTTCGTGAAAAACGTAGCCTGTCGCCATTCGCAGCGTCCTCTAAAAACCAGGTGACGCTAGCAGGCTAACGATCATGTGGCCCGACCCGAAAGAGGGGCTGCGCCTGTATCTATGCCCCTCCTTTCGGAGGGGTATAGGCGCCTGCTGACCCTTGCGCGGCGCGCACCGCCTGCACCCGGTTGGATACCGCAAGCTTGCCGAAAATGTTCTTCAGGTGCCATTTCACCGTGGTTTCGCTCACCGACAGCGCCAAGGCGATATCGCGATTGGACATGCCCTCAGTGAGATAGCGCAGCAGTTCGGCCTCGCGCTGGGTGAGCTGTTCCTTCTCAGCGGCTGGTGCGGCCAGCTTGCGCGCCGCCACGGGCATCGCCTGCGCTGCATCGATGATGCGCGTGGCATAGGCTGACAGCGCGGGGTCGGTCTTCGCCTGGGCAGCACGCAGCCGCATCAACCCTTCGACGACAGACCTTCCCTCGTCGACGAAGGAACGGATGAAGCCGGAAGGTTGGGCGAGACGCAACGCATCGAGGAGATTGCGGTCTGCCTCGCGTTGGTCGTGGGCAGCGCTGGCCGCTTTGGCTCGCAGGATCAGCGCCAATATATGGCGACGCATGCGCCCGCTGGTTCTCGTGCGCTCCAGAAGCGCGTCGAAAACCCCCGCTGCATCGGCATAGGATTTTTCCGCCGTCAGCAAACGGCCCTCGGCAAAGAACTCGAACTCGTTTGCGGTGGTGATGACCGTCGAAGTCTCGGTCTCTTCGCCGCGATGCTCGGCCAGCAGCGCGCGCGCCTCGGCATTGCGGTTCTGGTCGAGCAGCACACGTACGCGGTCATGCATGATCATCGATGCCAGGCGGCGATACACCGTGCCGCGCACGCGTTGATAGACGCGCTCCAGCATGTCCAGTGCGGCTTCGGTGCGACCGGTCAGCTGCAGCACACGGGCATAGGTCGGCACGCTGGCAAGGGGATAGACGATGACCGCCGCGCCCTCGATCTGCGGGCCGAGATTCTCGACCAGGGTCAGCGCTTCGCCCGACGCATTGGTCTCGTAGGCGAGCTCGGCTAGCAGCGTTCCGGCCAAGGCCTCGGCATAGGAATTAGCACCGATCCGCGCCCTGGCCTCGATGATGGCGTTGCGCAGCAGCCGCTCGGCGGCGGGCAAGCGGCCCGCCGAACGCTCGACAACGGCCATGTAGCAATTGGCAATGGTGACGCCGAGCAGGCTGCCGCTTCGCTCATGCGCCCGTCGCGCCGCATCGATCGCGGCGCGGGCACCTTCGAGGTCACCCAGCGCATAGAGGTTGTAGCCGATGACATTGGCGGTCGCGCCTTCCATGAACCAGGCATCGGGTGAGATGACGCGCAGGGCCGCAAGTGCTGTGTCGCGCGCCTGATCGAACTGCTCCAGCGTGCTGTGGACGGCAGCGGCGAGAACCACCAGTTCGGCCTCGATCGTTGTGCCGGTCATGGTGCCTGGGTCATTGCTGTCAGTCGGTCCGGTCTCGACCAGCTTGCGCGCATTGCTCAGCGTCTGCTGGGCAATCTCGGGTTGGCTGCTGTGCACCGCCAGCCAAAGCACCACCAGTTGCAGCCGGATGCGCTGGTCGATCAGTTTCCTAGGCAGCAGCGCGAGCAGCTGGCGCACGTAGAGAAGCTGGCACTGGGCGATGAGGTCGAGCGCGTTGTTTTCGACGAATACCGCCGCGCGTGCCTGGTCGCCGGCGGCCAGCGCGTACCCGATCGCCTCGGTCAGCATCTTGCGTTCGCCGAACCATTCGGCGGCCGCCAGATGCAGCGGCGCGATCATCTCCGGTTCGCGCCGTTCCATTTCGCGGCTGAGGAAATCGCGGAACAGATGATGGTAGCGGAACCAGCGTCGCTCTTCATCGAGCGGCACCAGGAACAGGTTGCGCGTCTCGATCTCGGTAATCGCCGCCTCGGCATCCGCCGCGCGCATCACCGCCCGGCAGGCTTCGGCGCTGAAGCGTTCGAAGATCGAACTGTAGAGCAGGAATTTTGCGATTGCCGGCGGCAGCTCCAGAAACACTTCGCCCATCAGGAAGTCGGCGACGTTGCGGTTGGCGCCGGTAAAATTGCCGATGACGGTTTCGGGTGCGTGTGCGGCACTCAGCGAGAGCGAGGCGAGCTGCAGGCCGGCGGCCCATCCTTCGGTACGCGAGCACAAGGTCTCCACTGTGCCGCTGCTGACGCTCAGGCCCAGCTTCTCGTTGAAGAAAGCCTCGGCCTCGGACGAGGCGAAACGCAGATCGTCGGGGCCGATTTCGAAGATGTCGCCCAGCACCCTGAGCTTGCCGAGTTGCAGATCGGGCAGGCTGCGCGAGCCGATGACGAAGGCGACGTTTGCCGGCGCCTGCCGGGTCAGGCGCTCCATGAACCGCTTCACCGCCGTCGCCTCGACAGCGTGGTAGTCGTCGAAGAACAGCGTGATGTCAGCTTCGCGCGCTGCAAGGCCCGTGACCAGTGCCGCGAGCATGACATCGAGCTGGGGGATCGGGCTGGACTGGAAGGCAAGGTCGAGTTCCGCTGGGCTCTGGACGAGATGGCGGAGCGCGCCCACCAGATGCGACAGGAAGGCGCCCTCGTCATTGTCGGTTGCCTCGCAGGATAGCCATGCGGTCAGCCGACCGTGGCGCGCGACCTCCGTGGCCCATTGCGCCATTGTCGTCGATTTGCCGAAGCCTGCGGGCGCGGCGAACAGCACGATCCGCGTGTCGATGTGGCGCTCCAGCGTCGACAGGATGGTCTCGCGGCGCACCCATCGGCGATGGTGCGGCGACGCTTGGCTGACGGATTGCGGAGCTGTTCTCATCTAGGCCCGTGCAACCTGCCGCTTTTCCGGGAAAGCGCGGCTCCCTTGCCATTGCTCCACTCCGTTTCGATCAGCGGAATCTGCGGTGCGGCATCGCGCGGCAAGGTTCCCTTGATCCGGGGATCGTCGATGATCTCAAATCCGGTCGCGAAGGGGACGAACCCGCAGGCACTGTAGAACCCGATGACACTGTGATGATCGAAGCTGCTTGTATGCAGCCAGATGCGGCTCGGGTTGAGACGCCATGCGAGGTCCAGTGCCCCGGCCATCAGCCGTTTGCCGAAACCCCTGCCGGTCAGGGACGGGAACAGGCCAAAATAGGTGATCTCGATCTCGCTGCTGTCGGCGACGAAGAATTCGACCATACCGAGATGCGCGCCGGTCTCGTCATGGCCGTAGTAGAGATGCTGGCGCGGGTCGGCGAAATGCTCGGTGATTTCGGCATCGGACATTTCGGAAACACGGTCCCAAAGCCAGGGCGCGCCGATCTCTAGGAAAATCGCCCGGTAGGAAGCGCAGTCGGGGGGCGTGATCCGTGTCATGGCCAAGGGGTGCGCGAGATCGGGCTGCGGCGAGCGCGCCTCCATCCACGTCACCGCATTGGCAAGCTTGCCCGCCGGCAGGCGATGGTAGCCAATGGCGAGATCGGTGATTTCGGCCGGCATCGTGTCTTCGGTGATCAACGCATTCCTCGTCATGTCTTCCAGAGATAGCAGTATCGGCTTGCTGCATCCGATGCCAACTCCCCAGACCATGGCAGCATTGAACGGCAAGTCCTGGACTGAAAGTTTGGCGCGTATGCCTCTTGCATTTCACAGAAATGGCATATGAGATATGATACACCATTCAGATGAAAGTGAAACATAATGCCTGAGCGGATTGCGGACGAGGCCATTCTCAGCGCGGTCGATGGCGGCTTCGCGCGGCAGGTAGCGTTTCTGCAAGACCTCGTGCGTTTTCCTTCGCAGCGTGGTGAGGAACATGCCGCACAATCGTTCATGGCGGCTGCCTTTGAGGCTGACGGCTATGCCGTCGACATGTGGCGCGTCGATGTCGATGCGATTCGCGACCTGCCGGGTTTTTCACCCGTGGCAGTTTCTTATGACGACGCCTTCAATGTCGTTGCCACGCATACGCCGCGAAACGCGACCGGCCGCTCGCTGATCCTCAACGGCCATATCGATGTCGTTCCGACCGGACCGCTCGACCGCTGGGTGCGCGATCCCTACGATCCGGTGGTCCAGGACGGCTGGATGCATGGCCGCGGCGCCGGCGACATGAAGGCCGGCCTGTCCGCCTGCCTCTATGCGCTGGCCGCATTGCGCAGCCTTGGCTATCAGCCTGCCGCGAACGTGTATCTCCAGTCGGTGGTCGAGGAAGAATGCACCGGCAATGGCGCGCTCGCCTGCCTGCAGCGTGGCTACCGCGCCGACGCCGCTTTCATTCCCGAACCGCTGGAGCCGAGACTGATGCGGGCGCAGGTCGGGCCGATCTGGTTCCGGGTCGAGGTCGACGGCGATCCGCAGCATGCGTCGGGTGCATTCTCGGCCGGGGCCAATGCCATCGAAAAGGCGTTCGTCATCATCCAGGCGCTGAAGCAGCTCGAAATCGTCTGGAACGCGCGCAAGGTCGACGACAGGCATTTTCACGATCACCCGCACCCGATCCGCTTCAATCTCGGCAAGATCGAAGGCGGCGAATGGACATCGAGCGTTCCGGCGCGATGTGTCTTCGAGATGCGGGTCGCTACCTATCCCGGCCAGAAGCTCGAGGACGCCAGGGCCGAGCTTGAGGCCTGTATCGCCGAAGCGGCGCGTGCCGATCCGTTCCTGGCCAATCGCCCACCGATGATGACCTACAACGGCTTCATGGCCGAGGGCTATGTGCTGGAAGGCGCCGACGAGATGGAAGCCGTGCTGCGCCGCAGCCACACCGCCGTGTGGGGCGAGCCGCTGACGGAGCACGTCACCTCGGCGACCACTGATGCGCGCTTCTTCGGCCTCTATGCTGACACGCCGGCGATCGTCTACGGCCCGATCTGCCGCATGCCGCACGGCTATGACGAGGCCGTCGATCTCGACTCGGTGCGCAAGGTCACCCAGACGATCGCGCTGTTCATCGCCGACTGGTGCGGCCTCGAACCTATCGAGGCCAAGCCATGAATGCAGCCGTCCCCGATGCTTTCGGCGAAACGCTCGCCGAGGACGCGCCCCATGTCTCGACGACCGACGCGCTTGCCATCCTGCGCCGGCACTACGGGCTGACCGGCACCGCGCGTCCGCTGCCTAGCGAACGCGACCACAATTTCCACATCCAGGCCGACGGCGAGCGTGAGTTCGTCCTGAAGATCTCCCATCCGGCGGAAGAGGCCGGCTTCACCGATTTTCAGAACAAGGCGCTCGACCACATCCTTGCAGTCGACCCCACCTTGCCGGTTCCCTCGGTGCGCAAAAGCCTTGAGGGCGAAGCGCAATTTACGGCCAGTGTTGGTGGATCGGCACCGCGCATCGTCCGGCTGGTGACTTATCTGCCCGGTCAGCTGCTGTCGCGCTCGCCGACTTCAGAGGCGCAAGATCGCAATCTCGGCGTCTTCCTCGCCCGCCTTGGCCGGGGGTTGCGCGGCTTCTTCCATCCGGCCGCCGGCAGTGACCTGCTTTGGGATATCCGCAAGGTGGCCGAGACGCGGCCGATGATGACGCATATCACCGATCCCGGCCGGCGGGCGATGGTCGAGCGTGCGATCGACTCCTTCGAGCAGCACGCGGCGCCGGTCATCCCGAAACTGCGCGCCCAGATCGTCCACAACGACATGAACTCCTACAATGTGGTGATGGACGCCTCGCGGCCGGAGATCGTCAGCGGCATCCTCGATTTCGGCGACATGATCCATTCGCCGCTGATCTGCGACCTCGCCATCGGCGCCGTCTATCGCTGGCCGGCACAAGGCCATCCGCTGGCGCCGGCCGCGCGCTTTGTCGCCGGCTATCAGTCCGTGCAGCCGCTCGAGGAGGAAGAGATCAGCATTCTCTTCAATCTGATCCGTGCCCGCCTTGCGCTCATCGTCAACATCGCCAGTTGGCAGGCCGAGCGATTCCCGGCCAAACGCGACTACGTGCTGCGCCTCGCCACCGAGGTCTGGGCTTCGCTTGAAAAGCTTGATGGTCTGTCGTCCACCGATGCCCGCCGCTATTTTCTCGACCATTCCAATCCGGAGTAGATGCTCGTGTCCCAGCCCTCGCCATATCCTTCAAATGCCGACGCGGCTGCATCGGAGCGCGCGCTGCTCGAACGCCGCGCCAGGCTGCTTGGGCCGACCTACCGCGCCTTCTACCGCAACCCCATCCATCTTGTGCGCGGCAGCGGTGTGTGGCTCTACGATGCCCAGGGCCGCAAGTTCCTCGACGCCTACAACAACGTCGCCTCGGTCGGACACTGCCATCCGCGTGTCGTCGAGGCGCTGTCAGCGCAGGCCGCCACGCTCAACACCCACACACGCTATCTCAGCGAGGTCATCCTCGACTACGCGGAGAAACTTCTCGGCACCGTTCCGGCCCATCTCGGCCATGCCATGTTCACCTGCACCGGCAGCGAGGCCAACGACCTCGCCATCCGCATCGCCCTGCATTCCAGCGGCGGCACCGGGGTGATCATCACCGACTTCGCCTATCACGGCGCCACCATCGCGACGGCGCAGCTGTCGCCGGCGGCGGTCGGGGCAAAGGGCGTGCCCGCGCAGCACCGCACCGTGACAGCGCCGGACACGTTCCGCGACCATGGCCGGGCCGCGAACGATTTTGCGAAAAATGTCGCCGCAGCCATTGAGGACATGCGCGCAAGAAATGTCCGGCCGGCGGCACTCCTTCTCGACTCGGCCTTTTCCAGCGACGGCATCTTCTTTCCGGATGCGGGGGTAATGCGCGAGGCGGCCGACCATGTGAAAAAGGCCGGTGGCATTGTCATCGCCGATGAAGTCCAGTCCGGCTTCGGCCGACTTGGCCAGGGAATGTGGGGTTTCGCAAACTATGGCATCGAGCCCGACATCGTCACCATGGGCAAGCCGATCGGCGACGGTCATCCGATGGGAGCCGTGCTCGTGCGGCCTCGGCTTGTCGCCTCCTTCGGCTCGAACACTGGTTACTTCAACACATTCGGTGGCAATCCCGTCGCGGCCGCCGTCGGCCTCGCCGTGCTGGAGGTGATCGAGGGTGAAGGACTGATCGAGAATGCGCGCAATGTCGGCGCGTATACGGCCGAGTTGCTGCGCACCTTGCAGAGCCGGCATGGCGCGGTCGCCGACGTCAGGCACAACGGCCTCTATTTCGGCGTCGAGCTGACGGCGGATGGCGACGAGGCGCTGGCTGCCACCAAGACATCGGCGGTCGTCGAAGCCATGCGCGAGGATGGTGTGTTGATCTCGTCCTGCGGTCCGCGCGGAAATGTGCTGAAGATCAGGCCACCACTGCCGTTTGCCAGGGACAATGCCGAGCAACTGGCCGAGACGCTTGATCGCGCACTGTCGAACTGGTGAGCGGGCCGAACGCATGCTGAAGCTCGAACATCAGACCTTGAATGACCGCGCCTATGGCGCGCTCAAGCAGGAATTGATTTCCGGCGGCTTCAGCCCGGGCCAGACACTGGTCATCCGCAAGCTTGCCGAGACGTTCGGCATCTCGACGACGCCGATCCGCGAGGCGCTGCAGCGGCTTATCGCCGAACGGCTGCTCGAGATGCAGAACAACCGCTCGGTCATAGTGCCGTTGCTGTCCGCGCCTGCTTTCGAGGAACTGACGCGCATCCGCATCGCCGTCGAGGGACTGGCGGGCGAGATGGCGGCGACCAGGATGAGCGAAAGCGGGCTGGCTGACATCCAGGCGACCCTCGCCGGCATGCAGCGTGCCATCGAGGCCGGCGACGCCAGGGCCTATCTCTCGTTGAACGAGGCGTTCCACTTCGCCATCTACCAGCATGCCGGAGCCCCGATCCTGTTGAACATGATCCGCGACCTCTGGGGGCGGGTTGGGCCTTATCTCAAGCTGCTGATGCAGGCCGATCGCTACATCCCGCAGTCCAACGATGCGCATCGCAAGATCGTCGCCGCACTGGAGCAACGCAGCGGTCCCACTGTGCGGACTTTCATAGAAGAGGACATCGCCGTGGCGGCCGCCGTGCTGTCGGCAAACTTGGACGCTCCCAGGTAGCCGTCGGCCTAGCTCGTCCCGTCCAGCCGGTCGCGCACCATGCTCCAGCCGAGCAGGAGGTTGGGCGCGTGCCGCAACACGGCGTGGAACGGGATCGGCGCCGGCGCCGCGAAGGGCAGCGGCAGGTCGCGGGCGTCGGTTCCAGCGGCCCAGTCCGCCAACACCTTGCCCATCGACGTGGTCATGGCGATGCCGCGGCCGTTGCAGGCGCGGCCGGCGATCAGGTTGGGTCCAAGCTCGATCAGGTGCGGCAGGAAATCCGGTTCGACCGCTGCCATTCCCGACCAGTTGTAGGCAAGCGGTGGCAAGTCGGGCAGACCGAGATGCCGGCCAAGCCTTCGCCAGATCGTCTGCGGTACGCGCGTATCAGCGCCTGCGCCAAGGATGTGCATGCCGCCGCTGATCAGCCGGTTTTCGGCGTCGAAGCGGAAGGTGAACAGATTGCGCCTGGTGTCGCCGACACCTTGCCCGCCGGGGAGTAACCGGCTGCGGACGTCACGAGGCAATGGCGCTGTCGCGATCTGGAAGACTTTCAGCGGGAAATAGGTTCGCTGCAATGACGGATTGAGGGACCAGCCATAGGCGTTGGTGGCGATCAGCACCTTGCCGGCGCGTACCGAGCCCGCCGGCGTTTTCAGTATCCAACCATCGGCTGTCCGATCAACCGAGGTGACGCGCGTCTGCTCGAATATCTTCGCGCCGGCCTTCTCCGCCGCATCGGCGAGCCCGCGCGCATAGGCGACCGGATTGAGCACGCCGCCAGAACGATCCATCCAGCCACCGACATAGCCTGGTACGCCCGTCAGGGCTTCGATTTCCGGCCGATCCAATGTGACTGCCGGCCGGCCACGCTGTGCCCACTGCCCGGCACGTGATTTGACCTTCTCGAAGGCGGCAGGCGAATGCGCCGGCTGGATCCATCCGTTCTGCACGGCGTCGCAGTCGATGCCGTGCTGCCGGATCAGGCGGAAAACCAGGTCGGCGCTGCCGGCGGCGAAATCGATCAGCCTTTCGCCACGGGCAGCCCCCAGATGGGCCAGTATGTCGATCGGATCCATCTTGGCGAAGTTCGGCACGACGAAGCCCGCATTCCTGCCGGTCGCGCCCCAGGCGATGAATTCGGCTTCGAGAACGGCGACGGAAAGTCCTTTCCCCGCTACGTGCAGCGCGGTTGAAAGGCCGGAAAAGCCGCCGCCGACGATGGCCAGGTCGACATCGAGCCCCCCTTGCAGCGCCGGCCGCTCGCGGCGGCTACGGCTGACGGCATGCCAGAGCGAAGCGCCTTGTGCCTCCTGCCGGATCACGGCATTCATGAGCCGGAACTGCTCTCGCCCGCAGCGATCTTCGCCCGCTTGCTGAAGCGGGGCCGCCGCGGCCTGTCGCCGAACAGGCCGTTCGGCCGGATCAGCAGGATAACGCAGAGCATGACGCCGATGGCGGCGATCTGCAGCGCGGCGGCGCGAGCCTGCTGTTCCGGCGGGAACAGGATGCTGGTCAGCGTGCCCGATCCGGCCCATATCGCCCACACCAGGATGCTGCCGATGACGGCGCCAAGATTGCTGCCCGAGCCGCCGACGATCAGCATCACCCAGACCTGGAAAGTCAGGATCGGCAAATAATTGTCCGGCGCGATGAAGCCGGTGAAATGCGCCTGCAGCGCGCCGGCCAGTGCCATGATGGCGCCGCCGACGGCGAAGGCCTGGACGCGATAGAAACGCGCGCTTTTGCCAAGCGAGATCGCCGCCCGCTCATCCTCGCGCAGCGCCTTCAACACACGCCCCCAGGGGCTGCGCGACAGATGCTCCAAAGCGAGATAGGCGATCAGCGTGACGACCGAGACCACGGCAAGGTTGGACAGGTTGAACAGTAGCGGCGTTTCGGCAAGGCTGCCGAAGGGGCGCGGGATGAAACCGATGCCGAACGGGCCGCCCGTCAGCTTTTGCGCATTGAGCGCGACCAGTTGCACGACGACGGCGACGCCGAACGTGGTGATCGCCAGATAGTCGGATCTGAGCCGCAGCGTCGCCATGCCGGTAAGTGCTGCGGCGATGCCGCCGACGACCATCGCGCCCGCCCAGCCGACAAGGATCGGCAGGCCGAAGCCGCCAAGCCGGGCGGCATCGTCCGGTGTCGTCAGCAGCGCCGATGTATAGGCGCCGATGGCGACGAAGCCGGCGAGGCCGACATTGAACAGGCCGGTCAGGCCCCATTGCAAATTGAGCCCCAGCGTGACCAGCGAAAAGATCAGCGCGGTGGTCAGGAAGAAGGCGCCGTAGCCGAGCAGGTCCATCAGCGTTCCCTCACACCAAACAGGCCGATCGGCCGCACGAACAGCACCGCCATCAGGATGATGAAGGAGACGGCGGCGCGCCACTCGGCGCCGACTAGCTGCACCGCGCCCGCCTCGGCGAGCCCGATGATCAGGCCGCCGAGCACGGCGCCGGGGATGCTGCCGATGCCGCCGAGAATGGCGGCGGCGAACATCGGCAGCAGCATGTCGAAGCCCATGAACGGGCGGATTTGCACCAGAATGCCGATCATCACGCCGGCGACGCAGGCGAGCGCGCCGCCGATGACCCAGGTGACGCGCACCACGCTGGCGACGTCGATGCCGACGATGCGGGCCAGCGCCGCGTTTTGGCTCAGGGCCTGCATCGAGCGGCCGGTCTGCGTGCGCGTCATCAACAGATGCACGCCGAGCACCAGTACCGCAGTCAGCAGCAGCAGCGCGATCTGGTCGGGTGTGATGCGGATGCCGAAGCCGACCGGCATGGCGATCTGGATCGCCCGGCTGAAATAGGTCGGCCGCGAGGTGAAGGTGAATTCGAGCAGGCTTCTCAGCGCCATCGAAGCGCCGAAGCTCGCCATCACGACGATGATCGCCTGGCCTTGCGAGCGCAGCCGCGAAAACAGCACTCTGTCGAGCAGCAGCGCCAAGAGGGCAGTGAACGCCATGCCGACGACCAGGGCGACAATCAGCGGCCAGCCGAAGGACAGCGGCGCGATCGGCGCCACCTTGCCGAATGTCGCGCCGATGGCGCTGACGACGGCCAGCGTCGCATAGGTGCCCCAGGCCATGAAGTCACCGTGGGCAAAGTTCGAGAAGCGCAGGATCGAATAGGTGAGCGTCACGCCGATGGCGCCGAGGCCGATCATCGAACCCGTCAGCAGCCCGTCGACGACAAATTGCAGGCTCATGCCGCGCTTCCTCCTTCGGACTTGAGCGGACGCTGGCCGAGATAGAGTTCAGCGACCACCGGATCGTTCCACAGTTCGGAGGCGATGCCCTCGTGCCGGTCCTTGCCTTCGACCAGCACATAGGCGCGGTCGCCGATGGCGAGCGCCGCCTTCGCGTTCTGCTCGACCAACAGGATGGTGACGCCGGACTTGCGGATGTTTGCCAGCATCTCGAACACCATCGAGACGAATTTCGGCGACAGGCCGGCCGACGGCTCGTCCAGCACCAGCACCTTTGGGTGGACGATCAGCGCTCGCGCGACGGCCAGCATCTGCCGCTGCCCGCCTGACAAATTGCCTGCGGCGGTGCGGCGCTGGCGGACGAGGTCGGGGAAGGCGGCATACATCTCCTCGATGCGTGCAGGAATCTCGCGCCGCTCGAGGATGCCGCAGGCGACTTTCAGATTGTCCTCGACCGACATCAGCGGGAAGATGTTTTCGGTCTGCGGCACGAAGGCCAGGCCGAGCCGCACCATCGTGTGCGCCGGTGCAGCGGTGATGTCCTTGCCGTCCAGAAACACCGTGCCACCGGTGATCGGGACGAGGCCGGCGATGGCCTTGATGAAGCTTGACTTGCCGGCGCCGTTGGGGCCAAGGACGACGACGATCTCACTCTTTTTGACGGTGATCGAGGCGCCGCGCACGATCGGCACGCCGGGCTCGTAACCGGCTTCGAGGTCACGGACATTGAGGACGGTTTCGCTCATACCACGCCTCCGAGATAGGCCTCGATGACGCGCGGGTCGCGGGCGACTTCTTCCGCCGTGCCTTCGCTGAGCAACTGGCCGCTCGCCATGACCAGGACGCGATGGCAAAGCCGCGTCACCATGTCGATGTTGTGCTCGATCAGCAGGAAGGTGATGCCGCGCGCGTTGATGTCGCGGATGCGGTCGATGATGACTTCGAGCAGCGTCGCGTTGACCCCCGCCGCCGGTTCGTCGAGCAGGATGATCGCCGGGTGGGCCATCATAACGCGGGCGAGTTCGAGCAGCTTGCGCTGACCGCCCGAAAGCACACGCGCCGGCTCATGCGCGAGATGGGTGAGGGTGACCAGTTCCAGCAGTTCGAGCGCCTTTGCCCTGGCCGCTCTCTCCTGCGCGGCGACGCGCCATGGCGTCACGAAATTGGCAAGCAGCTTTTCACCGGCCTGGCCCTGTGCCGCCAGCATGATGTTTTCGATCAGCGTCAAATTGGGCAGTGGGCGCGGTATCTGAAACGTGCGGCCAAGGCCACGGCCGATGCGCAGATGTGCCGCTTCGCCCGAGACAGGCGTGCCGTTGACAAGGATTTCGCCGCTGGTCGGCAGGATGCTGCCGGCGAGCAGGTCGAACATCGTCGTCTTGCCGGCGCCGTTGGGGCCAATCAGGCCGAGGATTTCTCCCGCTTTGACGTCAAACGAGACGTCGTTGACGGCGACAAGGCCGCCGAACCGCCTGACGACGTTCCTTGCCGTCAGAACCGGCGCGCGGGTTTCCGCCCCGTGCCTTTCCGCTGCCTCGCTCATCAAACCCTCTGGCCGAAGACGATCATTGCCGTCTCCTGATTATTGATTTGTGATCACACTTGCTTTGATCACGCTATTCGGCTTTAATTTTATCCGCAAGCCGAAAACCGGCCAAGAGCGGAATTCCATGCAAAAGGCTGCCATCGAAAAGAACAACGAGGTGATCGCTGCCCAGCTTGCGCCGGTCGGCCGCGAAACGGTGCAGGACCGCGTCTACTCCGAACTGCGCCGCGCCTTGATCGGCGGCCTGTTCGAGCCAAGCCAGGTACTGACCATCCGGGGCTTGGCTGACGCCTTGGTCACCTCGACCATGCCGGTGCGCGAGGCGCTCGGCCGGCTGATCACGGAAAAGGCGCTGGAGGCGTTGCCCAACCGTTCGGTGCGCGTGCCGCCGATCACGCTGGAACGCCTCGACGATCTCCTGCGTGCCCGCATCCTGATCGAAGGCGAGGCGATCGCGCTGGCGGCCGCCCGCATGGGCCCGCGCCAGATCGCCACCATCGAAACCATTCTCGGCGAATGGGACGAGATGCGGGCGCTGAAACACAAGAAGGACGTCGATCGCGAAGTGACGCTCAACCAGAGCTTTCATTTCGAGATCTACCGCTCCTGCGGCTCGGCCGTGCTGATCCCGATGATCGAGAGCCTGTGGCTGCAATCGGGCCCCTGCATTCGCGTCGCCATCTACGCCTTCTCGGAAGCCGGCGAGGTCGACACCGCACAGTATCACCGCCGCATCGTCACTGCGCTGGCCACGCAGGATGCGCAGTCGGCGCGCGAGTCGCTGGTCGCCGACATCAGCCGCCCCTTCACCTTCCTGCGTAGCAAGCTGCAAGCTGCCGCCGCGAAAGACCAGACATGACCGCCATCAGGATCACCGAGCCACGTTCGAAGCTTTCCGTCACCGCATTGTTGCTGTCCGAGAAGGCGCCGGAAAACGCTGCCTTCCTCTTGGCCTATCTCGGCACGCCACGCGTCGTTCCGGGTATCCATGCGATGTGGACAGGGCCTGAGATTTCCTGTCCAGTTCCGGCCGCCGCCCTCGAGGGCCAGGCCTATGCAAAACCGTTGCCGGCCGAGAACGCGACGCTGACGCCGCAGCCGGGCGACATCGTCCTGTCCTATGTGCCGCCACGCATGTGGGGCGGCAATCCCAATGCGATCTTCGACATCGGCCTCTACTACGGGCAGGGGGCGCGGCTGTTGTTCCCGATCGGCTGGCTGGCCGGCAGCGTGGTGGCGCAGGTGCGTGCCGGGGAGCGCGATCAGTTCGCCGCCGCTTGCGGCGTCATCCGGCGCAACGGCGCCTGCGATGTCACCTTCAGCCTGGTGGAGGCCTGAAATGACCGACGACAGTTTCGAACTCTTCGATCTTCGCGTCGAGGCGGTCATCCCCGAGGGAAAACCGATCTATTGCGGCGCCAGGGCCGGCGACTATTTCGAGCTCAAGGGCGAGATGCTTTCGATGCCGGCAGGGCAGGGGTTTTCGATCTATTCGCTCGCCGCCGTCTTGCCGCTGCTGGCGGCCAAGCAGCGCCCTACCGACAGGAACGACTGGATGACCTCGGACGCCGAGATCGCTTGTCCCGATCCCAATTGCGCCAGCCGGCTGCGGATTGTCAGGGTGGCCAAGCGACGGTTCAGCCACGCCGAGACGACGGCCGTGCCGCTGCCGAAGGAGGATGACCAGAGATGAGTGCCAAGACCTTCGAACTCGGCCCCGGCTACACCATCTCGCGCGTCATTCGCGGCGGCTGGCAGCTGGCTGGTGGCCACGGCGCCATCGACCGCAGCCAAGCGGTGGCCGATCTGATCGCCACTTTCGATGCCGGCATCTGGACCTATGATTGCGCCGACATCTACACCGGCGTCGAGGAACTCATCGGTGCCGCGCGCCTGCGGCTGGCCAGCGAGCGCGGCCTCGACGTCGCCGCCCGGATGAAGGTGCACACCAAGCTGGTGCCCGACCTCGAACGGCTGGCCAGCATCAGCCGCGACTACATCAGGGGCATCGTCGACCAGTCGCTGCGGCGGCTGAAGACCGAGCGGCTCGATCTCGTGCAGTTCCATTGGTGGGATTATGACCAGCCGCGCTATGTCGATGCGATGGGCTGGCTCAACGAGCTTAGGCTGGAAGGCAAGGTGCGCAATCTCGGCACCACCAATTTCGATACGCCGCGGCTCACCGAAATCCTCGCCGCCGGCATCCCGCTTGTCAGTCAACAGCTGCAATATTCCGTGCTCGACCAGCGGCCGGGCAACAGCTTGGCGGCACTCGCAAAACAGAACGGCGTCAGCTTCCTCTGTTACGGCTCGGTTGCCGGCGGCTTCCTCAGCGACAAATGGCTCGGTGCGGCCGAACCCGCCACGCCGCTCGAAAACCGCTCGCTGGTCAAATACAAGCTGATCATCGATGATTTCGGCGGCTGGGATCTGTTCCAGCACCTGCTTCAGGCGCTGAAAGCCGTTGGCGACCGCCACGGCGTCGACATTGCCACCATCGCCAGCGCCTGGGTGCTGGAACAGCCGCAAGTGGCGGCTGTCATCGTCGGTGCCCGCAACCAGGCGCACGCCATTGCCAATGCGAAAATCATGGACGTGGCGCTTGACGCCGAGGACCGGGCGCGGATTGCGGCCGTCATCGCGCAAGGCGCGGGTCTCGAAGGTGATGTCTATACGCTGGAACGCGACCGCCGCGGCCGCCACGGTTCGATCATGCATTACAACCTCAATGCGGGGAAGAAATGAGCGGCGAACCCTCCCTGTTTTCACGCGCCAGTGCCGAAATCATCGACCTGCACCGCTTCTTTGTCGACTGGTTCGTCGCCGCGCGCGCCAACACGGCTGATTTCGGCCGCTTCGAACGCGCGATGGGAAAAGACCTCAGCATAGTGGCGCCGGACGGGCAGATCCTCGACCGCGAAGCGGTCGTCGACCATGTCCGCTCAAGCCGCGCCTCTTGCGACGACGGTTTTGCCATTTCGATCGAGGATATCCGGCCCGGCTGGCAGGACGCCGATACCATCGTCGTCCTTTATGTCGAAGCGCAGCTGCGCGCAGACAAGCACAGCCGACGCCAGTCGAGCGCCGTCTTCACCACCAGTTCATCGGCGCCCAACGGCGTCGAATGGCGACATCTGCATGAAACCTGGCTGCAGGTGCCGGAACGCTGAACAGGTTCCAGAATTCAAATACAGTCGAGTAACGAAAAGGGGAACAACAATGACAAAGACGATACTCCAACTCACCACCGCGCTCGCTCTCGTCACGATGGCGGATGCCGCGCAGGCAGCCAATTGCAAGATCACCGTCGGCCTCGTCATGGAACTGACCGGCCCGGCCGGCGAATACGGTCAGGCCGGGGCCAAGTCGGTCGAGATGGCCTTCCGCGACATCAACGGAGCCGGCGGTGTGCGCGGCTGCGATCTCGTCACCGATACGCGCGACAGCCAGAGCCAGGGCAACATAGCGGTCGACGCAGCCACCCAGCTGGTTCAGGTCAAGAAGGTGCCGGTCATCATCGGCGGCATCATCTCGTCTGTGTCGATCCCGATCCTGACCTCCGTCACCGCGCCAGCCAAGATCGTCCAGGTCTCGCCGGCTTCGTCCTCGCCGACGCTGACCGCGCTCGGCCGCGACGGCAAGACCAACGGCATCTTCTTCCGCACCATCACCTCGGATGCGCTGCAGGGCGTCGCCGCCGCCAAATACGCCGTCGACAAGGGTTTCAAGAAACTGTCGATCATCCACGTCAACAACGATTTCGGCGTCAACATGGTGGCCGAATTCTCGCGTGCCTATAAAGCGCTCGGCGGCACCATCGTCTCCGACACGCCCTATAACGAGAAGCAGTCGAGCTATGCCTCCGAAGTCACGGCGGCGATGGCCGGCGAACCGGACGGGCTCTATCTCGTCAGCACGCCGGTCGACGGTGCAACGGTCGCCCGTACCTGGATCTCGCAGGGCGGCGTGCAGAAATTCCTCCTCAATGACGGCATGAACAGCCCTGATTTCATCGAGTCCGTCGGCGCCGACTATCTGAAGGAAGCCTACGGCACCTCGTCCGGCACCAGCCCGACCGCTTCGACAGAGTACTTCACCAAGAACTACAAGGAATTCTCCGGCATCGAACCGACCAATCCGGCAGCCGACCGTTCCTATGACGCCGGCGCGATTGTTGGTCTCGCCATCGCCATTGCCGGTTCGGAGGATCCGGCCAAGATCAAGGACGCGATGTACAAGGCGGTCGATCCGGCCGGCGCGCCGATCTTTGCCGGCAAGGAAGAGTTCGCCAAGGCGCTCGGCTTGATCAAGGACGGCAAGCCGATCCGCTACGAAGGCGTGATCGGCCCGGTCGCCTTCGATAAATATGGCGACATCACAGGCCCGTTCCGGCTGTGGAAGATCGTCGACGGCAAGGTGGCGACGGACGGTGAAATGACCACCGACGATGTCAACGCCTTGCAAGCCAAGCTTCAGTAAGCATCATTCCGTTTTGTCCGGCATCGATTGTATCAGCATCGATGCCGGACCAAGACTATGGCTGCTTCATTGCTGCGCTCTTGCCCGGCACTCAAGTCCGTTCCGTCGCGACCTGCCTGGGGATGAGAAAGCGGGCGGCGAGCACGCAGAGCAGCACTGTGAACATCAGGATCAGCGCTACCAGCGCATTGATGTCAGGTGAGAAGCCAAGCCGCATCATTGCCCACAGCCTGACCGGCAGCGTGCTCTGGGTACCTGTGACCAGGATCGTGATCATGGTCTCGTCGAACGACAGCGCGAAGGCCAGGATGGCGCCGCCGACCATGGCGCTCGACAGGTTCGGCAGGATAATGCGCCAGAACGTCTGCCAGCCCGTGGCACCGAGATCGTAGGACGCTTCGACCAGCGTGCGGCTCATCGACTGCAGCCGCATCAGCACCGTGCGGTAGACGATCGCCAGCACGAAAACCGTATGCCCGATGACGACCGTCAGCAGCGAGCGTTCGAGGCCGATTTCGCGGAAGAAGATCAGCAGCGCCAGGCCGCTGATGATCGGTGGCATCAGGAACGGCAGGAAGATGATGAACTGCAGCACCGAGGGTCCGGAGCGGCGCCCGTGATAATAGAGCGCCAGCAGCGTTCCGCTGACCACCGACAGGATGACGGTGCAGACGCCGACGATCAGCGTGGTGCGCAAGGCGACCAGTATGTCGTGGTTTTCAGCCAGCGCCACATAGGTCGACAGGGTCGGCGCCGACCAGTCGACGGAGCCATGCGAAATGGTGAAGAACGACGACACGATCGGCACGAACAGCGGGCTGTAGAGCAGCACCGCAACCAGTGTCGTGATCGCGGCCAGAAAGATCGTGGACAGTCGGGGCAGGGCGCTCATACCGAAGTCCCCCGGTTGCGGCCAAAGCGTTCGCCGACGAGGATTGCGGCGATCACCACGACGGCCAGCGCCACCGACAGCGCCGCGCCGAACGGCCAGTTATAGGCCGTGCCGAACTGGCTGTAGAGGATGCGGCCGAAGGTGAAGCCGCTGATGCCGCCGACCATTTGCGGCGTCAGGAATCGCCGATCGCCAGCACGAAGACGAAGCTCGCCGCCGAAGCGACGCCGGGCAGGCTGAGCGGCAAGGTGATGCGCAGGAAGGTCTGCAAGCTGCTGGCCCCCAGATCGTCCGAGGCACGCAGCAGCACCTGCGGAATCCGCTCCAGCGACAGGAAGATCGGCAGGATGGCGAAGGGAATCAAAAGTAGCGTCAGCGTCAGCAGGATGGCGTTCATGTTGAACACGAAAAGCGTCGACGGTTCCTGCAGGATGCCGAGCGCCACCAGCGCCTTGTTGAGGAAGCCGTTGAGGCCGAGGATGCTGCGGATCGCATAGATCTTGATGACGTAGCTCATCAGCAGCGGCACCAGCAGCAGCATCAGCAAGGCATAGCGCCAACGGCCTTTCAGCGTCGTCAGGAAGTAGGCGGCGGGATAGGCAAGTAGGATGCAGATGATGGCCACCGACACGCACAGCACGATGGTGTTCCAGAACACCGGCAGAAAGACCGGATCGGTGAAGAACCTGATATAGTTGCCCAGGGACAACCCGTAGACGATGGTGCCCTGGTCGACACTGAAGAAGCTGTAGCCGAGGAAGATCGCCAGCGGCACCAGGACGAAGACAACCGGCAAGGCAAACGCCAGCACCGTGACCAGCAGCGACAGTCGTCTTTCCGCAGTGAGTGTCGAGCCGGCTTCGCTCATGCCAGCACCAGATGGCCTTCATGCGGCGCAAACGAAAGCGATACGGCCTCGCCGGATTTGAGCGCGCTGCCGTCGATGCGGCTCGGCACGCGCAGCCGCACGCGTTGCGCAGCATTGTCTGGGCCTGCCGCGATGGTGGCGACGCTCGATGAGCCGGCAAAGGCCATGTCGGAGATCGTGCCGGAAAAACGGTTGTCGGTGTCCTTTGCGTCTGCAAGATGCAAGGCCTCGGGACGGAACGCAGCGTAGGCGCTGGCGCCATCTGCTGCGGCCTTCAAATGCGGCTGGTCACTGATCGAGCAGACCAGGCGGCCGAGCGCCGTCTCGATCGATCGCAGCTCGCCCTGCACCGGCCCAAGTTTTCCGGACATCAGATTGTTCTCGACGAAGAAGCGCGCGACGAACTCGCAATTCGGCCTGTAGTAAAGGTCGTGCGGCGTGCCGTGCTGGCGGATATGGCCGGCCTCCATGACGCAGATCCGATCGGCCATGCCGATGGCTTCTTCCTGGTCATGGGTGACGAACAGGAAGGTGGTCTTGATTTCGCGCTGGATGGACTTCAGGAACACCTGCATCTGCCGGCGCAGTTCGAGGTCGAGCGCCGCCAGCGGCTCGTCGAGCAGGATCAGGCGTGGCTGGCAGATCAGCGCACGGGCAAGCGCGACGCGCTGGCGTTGGCCGCCGGAGAGCTGCGCGGGAAAGCGGTCGGCGAAACGCCCAAGCTGGACTAACTCCAGCGCCTCCGCGACACGGCGCGCGATTTCCTTGCGCTGGATATGGCGAACCGAAAGCCCGTAGCCGACATTGCCGGAAACGGTCAGGTGCGGGAACAGCGCATAGTCCTGGAACACGGTATTGAACGGCCGCCGGTTGATCGGCATGCGGCTGATGTCTTGCCCATCAAGGTGGATCTCGCCCGACGTCAGCGGCTCCAGCCCGCCGATCAGCCGCAGCACCGTGGTCTTGCCGGAGCCGGATGGTCCAAGAACGGTGAGGAACTCACCGTCCCGGATCGACAGGTCGATGTCGTGCAGCACGGGAACCGTGCCGTAGGATTTCGAGACGGACCGCAGCGTCAAGAGGTCGGTGTTCTGGTTCATGAAATACTCTCGCATACGCTTCGGCGGTCCGGAATTCCGGACCGCCTGGTCCTTCGAAGGCATGGTGCGGAAAGATCAGGGCGTCGCCTTGACCTCGTTCCACATGTCCGACCGCTTGAGCGGGTCCTCGACATTGTTGAGCCAGACCAGCGTGTCATTGCCACCGGCGCTGCCGGTTTCCGTCACTGTGTTGCCGAAGCCGGTGCGCTCGGAAAGCTCGCCGCCGACCTTCTTGCTCAGCATGAAGTCGATCCATTTCTCGGCTGCCGCATTGTCACGGACACCCTTGGAAATGACCCAGTTGTCGAGCCAGGCGAGCGCGCCCTCGCTTGGGTTGACGTAGGCGACATGGGCGCCGATCTTCTGCAGCGCCTTGACCTGCTGCTGGCCGTAATTGGCCCAGATCAGGGCCACGTCATTGTTCTGGTAGATCTGCTGCGCCTCGTCGGCGGTGGTGTAGAAGCTCAGCACGTTGCGCTTGAGTTCGACCAGCTTGGCCTTGACCGCCGCCATCTGCTCTTCGTTGAGGTTGAACGGATCCTTGTAGCCGAGCGTCAGTGCGGTGAACGAGAAATTGTGCTCGCCATTGTCATAGGCCAGAACCTTGCCCTTGTAGGCCGGGTCCCACAGAACCGACATCGAGGTCGGCGCCGGCTTGACCTTGTCCGTGTCGTAGATCAGGCCGATGGAGTCGAAGCAGAACGGAATGCCGTAGACCTTGCCGTCCTTGGTCACGCCGCTGACCGCCGTCAGGTCGCGGAAGCGCGGCAGCACTTCTTTCTGGTTGGCGAGCTTCGTGACGTCGATCGGCGACACCAGGTCGGCCTTGATGTAGCGCTGCAACTGGGCGGTGTTGACGGCGAAGACGTCGAAGTCCTGGCCTTCGCTTCCCTTGATCTTGGCCCAGATCTCGTCGTCGCTGCCGATGAAGACGACATCGACGCCGATGCCGGTCGCGGCGGTGAAGTCCTTGATCCAGTCGGCATCGGCGTAGCCGTCCCAGGCCAGTACCCGCAGGTTCGCGGCGAGCGCCGCCGATGTCATCAGGCCGATGCCGAGCCCGATTGTCGCTAGTCTTAGAAACGCTTTCTTCAGTCCCATTTTTAATCTCCCATTGTCGTTCTGGTGGACCGTAATTTTCGGGCCTGCTCCGTCACAGCTGGGTAACAGCGACAAGTCCCTCGTCCGGCACCGACACCATCCGGTTGCGCAGTGGCTTGCCGAATGTCTGTGCCTGGATTTCATACTCGTCGCCGGAAGCCGTCTTGACGCCGGAGGCGTAGCTCATCACCGCCGCGCCGAAGAAATAGGCATGCAGGTCGCCCGCCCTGCGGTGCATCGGGTAGCGGAAATGGAAGTGTTCGAGATTGGCGATCGAGTGCGACATGTGCGCTTCGCCCGACAGGAACTCCTGCTCCCAGATGACGGTGCCGTCGCGCAGGATGCGCGAATCGCCGCGCACTTCTTCGGGCAGGTCACCGATCAGCAGCTCGGGTCCGATGGAGCAGGAGCGAAGCTTGGAGTGGGCGAGGTAGAGGTAGTTCTCGCCCTCCGTCACATGGTCGGAATATTCGTTGCCGAGCGCATAGCCGATCCGATAGGGGCGGCCGTCCGGCCCGTTGAGATAGAGGCCGACGATCTCGGCCTCTTCGGCGCCGGCGCGCGCGAAGGCCGGCATCGGCAGCGGCGCGCCGGGCGGCACGACACAGGTGCCGACGCCCTTGAAGAACCATTCGGGCTGGATGCCGATCTGCCCGGCGGCAGGCTTGCCGCCTTCCAGGCCCATACGGAAAATCTTCAGCGAATCCGATTCCTCGGTGCCTTCGCCATGGGTCAGAACATGCATCTGGTTGCGCGCGGCGGCGCTTCCCGTGTGGGTCAGGCCGGTCCCGGTGACCAGGAAGCGCGCCGGTTCCGGATGGTCGACCGGAGCGAGCACCTGGCCATCGCGCAACAGTTGGTCGTAGTCGATTTTCGCTGTGCCCGTCTGCTTCTCGACCAGCGCTGCGATCGACGTGCCCTGGGCAATTGCCGCTTCGGCCAGCTCCAGCACGCTGCCGGTCTTTTCGAGCGGGTGCAGATGATTGCCGTCATCCGAGACACGGCCAACCCCTCTGCTGCCGTCGGCCATTCTGAACTGAACAAGACGCATGAATACTAACCTTCTTCCCTTGGAGCCGTACGGGTCACACCCAGCCCGCATCGACGATGAACTGCTGGCTCGTGCACATGCGGCTGTCGTCTGCGGCGAGAAACAGCGCCATGCGCGCGATATCGGAGGGTTGCAGCCGGTCGGGCAGGCACTGCCTTTCCGCGATCTGGCGTTCGCCGGCCGAGTTCAGCCACAGCCGCATCTGGCGCTCTGTCATCACCCATCCCGGCACCATGCAGTTGACGCGGATGCGTTCGGGGCCGAGTTCGCGAGCCAGCGCCCGCGTCATGCCGTAAACAGCCGCTTTCGCGGTGACATAGGCTGGGCAATCCGGATCGCCGACCATCCAGGTGATGGAGCCGAAATTGATGATCGAGCCGCCGCCCAGCGCGCTCATCTGTGGACGCACCGCCTGCGCCGCGAAGAACTGGTGGCGCAAATTGACCGCCATGCGGTCGTCCCAATAGGCGACCGTCACGTCCTTGGTCTGGTGACGGTCGTCATTGCCGGCATTGTTGCACAGCGCCTGGATAGGGCCGTTGTGCTGCATCGCCTGCATGGTTGCCGCCTGCAGTTGTTCGACGTCGCGCAGATCGCACGGAATGAACAGTGGTGCGGCATGTCCCTCGGCCGCAATCGCATCGACCAGACGCCGTGAAGGCTCCTCCGCCAGATCGACAAAGGCGACACGGCTGCCTTGCGCGCAGAAATGGCGCACCAGGCTTTCGCCGATGCCGCTGCCGCCACCAGTAATGAAGACGCTGCGGCCCTTGAGGCTTGGATAGATCGCATAGCCGATTTCATCCGTCATCGCGCGCCTCTCTAGTGCGAATGCCGAGGAATGCCGGCATCGCGCCGACCGACGAGAAAGTCGAAATCGCAGCCCTTGTCGGCCTGCAGCACGCGCTCGACATAAAGGCTCTGGTAGCCGCCTTCCGGCGGTGCCGGCGGCTGCCAGTCACGCCGGCGGATCGCCAGCTCCTCATCCGACACCAAAAGCTCCAGCCGGCGACCGGCGACATCGAGCTCGATAAGATCGCCGTCGCGCACCAGCGCCAGCGCGCCGCCTGCGGCTGCTTCGGGTGCCACGTGCAGAACCACGGTGCCGTAGGCGGTGCCGCTCATGCGCGCGTCCGAAATGCGCACCATGTCGGAGACGCCTTGCTTCAGCAGTTTTGCCGGCAGCGGCATATTGCCGACCTCGGCCATTCCTGGATAACCGCGCGGTCCGCAATTCTTTAGTACCATCACCGAGGAGGCGTCGATGTCCAGCTCCGGATCGTCGATGCGGGCGTAGTAGTGCTCGATGTTCTCGAACACCACCGCCTTGCCGCGATGTTGCATCAGCGCGGGCGTTGCCGCGGACGGTTTGATGACTGCCCCGTCAGGCGCCAGATTGCCGCGCAGGATGGAGATGCCGCCTTCCTTGGTCAGCGGCTGGCTCAGCGGCCGGATCACCTCGCTGTTGTAGTTGGGCGCCCCGTCGATCAATTCGCCGATGGTCTTGGCGCTGACGGTCATGGCGTCACGATGAAGAAGCCCCACTTCATCAAGCGACGCCATGACCGCAGCTAGCCCCCCGGCGTAGTAGAAATCTTCCATCAGGAACCGGCCCGACGGCATCAAATCGACAATGGTTGGAACATCACGGCCAAGGCGGTCCCAATCGTCGAGGCTGAGATCGACACCGATCCGGTTGGCGATGGCGATCAGATGCAGCACCGCATTGGTCGAGCCGCCGATCGCGCCGTTGACGCGAATGGCGTTCTCGAACGCTTGCCGGGTGAGGATTTGCGCGATTGTCACGTCCCTGCGCACCAGATCGACGATCTGGCGTCCGGCCATTTGCGCGAGCACGCCACGGCGCGAATCCACCGCCGGGATCGCGGCGTTGTCCGGCATGCCGATGCCGAGCGCCTCGACCATGCTGGCCATGGTCGAGGCCGTGCCCATTGTCATGCAGCTGCCCGCAGATCGGCTTTGGCCCTGCTCGGCGGCGAGAAAGTCGGCGACCGGCATGCGGCCGGCCTTCACTTCCTCGGCGAATTTCCAGACATGGGTGCCCGAGCCGATATCCTGTCCGCGGAACTTGCCGTTGAGCATCGGCCCGCCGGAAACAGCGATGGTCGGCAGGTTGCACGACGCAGCGCCCATCAGCAGTGCCGGCGTGGTCTTGTCGCAGCCGACCAGCAGGATGACGCCATCGATGGGGTTGCCGCGGATGGACTCTTCGACATCCATGCTGACCAGATTGCGAAACAGCATGGCGGTGGGGCGCATGTTGCTCTCGCCGAGCGACATCACCGGGAATTCGAGCGGCAGGCCGCCCGCTTCATAGACGCCGCGTTTGACGTGATCGGCCAGCGCCCGCAGATGGGCATTGCATGGGGTCAGTTCCGACCAGGTGTTGCAGATGCCGATCACCGGGCGGCCATCGAAAGCGTCGGCGGGGATGCCCTGGTTCTTCATCCAACTGCGGTGCATGAAGGCGTTCTTGCCCTCACCGCCGAACCAGGCCTCGGACCGCAGCTTGCGTTTGGTGTCGGTCACGATGTCTGTTCCCGATCCTGGCGGCGCTTGTTGCGGCTTTGGACGCTGCGGCGCACGTCTTCCTCGGCATTGTCGATGAGCACCAGCAGCGCGTTTTGCGCACCAGTGGCGTCGCCGGATGCGATCTTTTCGGCCACTTCCCGATGCAGCGGCAAAGAATGGCGCTGCCCGTCCGGATTGTCGTTGGAGAGGCGAAAGCTCATCACCAATGCGGTTTCGACCAGTGCCGCCAGCGAGCCGATCAGCTCATTGCCGGTCATGCGCAGGATGGTCTGATGGAACAAAAGATCGGGCTTGGCGAAGCGGTCGCCGTCGTCAACCACCGCTTCCATTTCGGCCAGCGCGGCATTGATCTCGGCAATCTGCGCCGGCGTGGCGCGTTGCGCGGCAAGTGCGGCCGACATCGGCTCGATGGCTCGGCGCAGCTCGAACAGCGCCCGGACATCGTCGGCGCTGACGCCGCCTGCGTAGCGCCATGACAGGACGTCCGGGTCGAGGAAATTCCAGTCGGCACGGGGACGCACCCTTGTGCCGGTCTTCGGCCGCGATTCGACCAGTCCCTTGCCGGCCAGCACCTTGATCGCCTCGCGCAGCACCGTGCGGCTGACCCCCAGCATGTCACTGGAATCGTCGGCATTGGGCAGCGCCTCGCCGGGCAGGAAATCGCCTTGCACGATGCGCAAACCGATCTGCTCGACGACAGTCGCATGCAGAGCGGTGGAGCCGCTGGAGACCGCCACCGCAACCCTCGACGTGCGCGCCGTGCTGAAAGATTTGTTATTCTTCATACTATTCATATGATATGTCTTATCGGCATTGTGATTGGAGTCAAGGGAGGGGGAATGCCGGTGACAAAGAATTCCGCTGCCGTTGCCGAGCGGCATCAAGAGCTGGTCTCAATCAGCGACGGCATCGCGACTGTAGAGATAGCCCCGGCCGCCGGCGGCGCGCTGGCGTCGTATCGCTGGCGGCAAAACGGATCCGTCGTGGACTGGCTGCGCCCTGCAGATCCGGCGACAATCAACAGCCGCGATGCCGGCGCAATGGCCTGCTTCCCGCTGGTTCCCTATTCCAATCGCATAAGGGGTGGCCGCTTCGAATTCGCGGGCCGCACCGTCGAACTGCCGACCAGCCCGGAAGATCCACATCATGAGCATGGCCATGGCTGGCGTCGGCCATGGACAGTCGTGCGGCACGAAGCCAGCGCCACCGTCCTGTCCTATCGCCATGCCGCCGATTCCTGGCCGTGGAGCTATGAGGCAAGGCAAGCGATCTCGCTGGTCGATGGCGGGCTGATCATTGCCCTTTCGCTGCGCAACCTCTCGGACATGCCGATGCCGGCAGGCTTCGGCCTCCATCCCTATTTCCCGTCGACACCGTGGACACATGTCCAGGCGCAGGTATCCGGCATGTGGGAGACCGATGCGGAAATCCTGCCCACCCGGCACGTCCTTCCGCCAGCTGGTTCCAACCCGACCACGGGCTTCGACGTGTCGGAGACGGACTTCGACACGGTCTTCACCGGATGGACGCGCCGCGCCCGGATCTCCTGGCCGGAGCGTGGGCGGCAACTGGACATCGAGGCCGAAGCGCCGCTCGATTTCCTCGTCCTCTACACGCCGCCCGGCGAGCCGTTCTTTTGCGCCGAACCGGTCAGCAACATCACCGATGCCTTCAATCGCAGGAACGCGGGCATCGACACTGGCTGCATGGTACTTGCACCCGGGCAAATGCGATCCGCAAGCGTTCGCTTCACGCCTTCGCAGGCGGCCTGATCGCCAATCTGAGCCGCATCAACTGCTTTGACTTGCCGCTTCGCGGATGGTCTGCAGCAGGATGGAGAAGGCCGGCGAGGGGGCCGTGTCGGTGCGCATGGTCAGGCCGACCGGTCCCTTGGTTTCCTCGGTGTTGACCGGCAAGGCGACGAAGGCGCCGCTGCCGAGTTCGTTGGCAACGACGCCAGCCGAAATGATCCAGACGGCATTGCTCTGCCGCAGGAAGGCGCGGCCGAAGGAGTCCGAGACGGTTTCGATCTCGGTTGCCGGCGCCGTCATGCCGTTGGTGATGAACAGGCGGTCGACGAAGGGGCGGATGACCGATTCCCGCGTCGGCATCAGCATCGGGAATTCGTCGAGCCGTGCAAACACATCCTGTCCCGGATCGAGTAACGGGTGTCCCGCGCGCACCACGAACAGCACTGGTTCAGAATAGAGGTGCTCGAAGAAGAAGCCGGTCATGTTCTCCGGTGCCGCCAGCCGTCCGACGACGAGATCTAACGTGCCGGTGCGCAACTGTTCGAGCAGCACCGAATTCTCGCCGGTGACGATCTTGATCGCCGCACCGGTGCCCTCTTTGAGGAACAGGCTCATGGCAAGCGGCATCACACGCGCCGACACTGTCGGCAGCGCGCCGATGCGAATCGGGGGCCGGCTGACCGCTCCGTCCTGGCGGACGGAATCGACGCCGCGTCTCAATGCTGTGATCGCAGTACCCGCATGGCCAAGGAAGATTTCGCCCAGCCGTGTCACCTTGATACCGCGGCCATCGCGTTCGACCATAGCGACGCCGAGCGCCTCTTCCAGTTCGCGCAATGTCTTGGTCACCGCAGGCGCGCTGACATGCAGGCAATTGGCGGCTCGTGCCACGCTTCCCTGCCGCGCGACCTCCAGGAATGCCTGCAAATGGCGGAACCGGATCCGGCTCTCGGACATGAATTGATAACCCATGAGTTAATGAAACGACGCAAAATATCATTTTACCGAACCAAACGCCTTGTGCAATGTGGAGGCGGAGGACCAAAACCGTGCCATTCGTCACCATCGGCGGCATCACGCTGCACCATCGCCACACCAAGGCGGCCGGCAATGCGCGCCCTATCACATTCATCAATTCACTGGGCACCGACTTCCGGATCTGGGACGAAATTGTCTCGGCGCTCGATGGTGAAATGCCGCTGCTGGTCTATGACAAGCGCGGCCATGGGCTGTCCGATATCGGCGACATCAGGTCGATCGACGATCACGTCGATGATCTCTCGGCCCTCATCGATCATTTCGGATTGAGCAAAGTCGTGCTGTGCGGCCTGTCGGTCGGCGGCATGATCGCGCAGGGGCTCTATGCCAGGCGACCTGAAATCGTCGAAGGCCTGATCCTTTGCGACACGGCGCACAAGATCGGCACGACGGACAGCTGGAACACACGCATCGCAACGGTCGAAAGCAAGGGCATCCAGACGATTGCCGATGGCGTGCTCAAAATGTGGTTCACCCCCGCCTTCCACGCGGCGCGTGTGGCCGAGCTCGACGGCTATAGGAACATGATGACGAGGCAAGCGCTCGCCGGTTACATTGGGACCTGCGCTGCCGTTCGCGATGCCGATTTCACCGATGCGGCACGCCGCATCGCGGTGCCGACACTCTGTGTCGCCGGCGACCAGGATGGCTCGACGCCTCCCGATCTCGTCCGCTCGCTGGCCGAGCTGATCCCCGCCGCGCGCTTCGAGATCATCCGCGACGCCGGACACATTCCTTGCGTCGAACAACCCGAAGCGCTGGTCGCCCTGATCCGCAGTTTTATCGCGTCGCTTGCCCCTGGAGCAGAAACCCATGGATGAAGTCCCCGGCGACGCAGCCAGATATCGCAAGGGGCTTGCAGTGCGGCGCTCGGTGCTCGGCGACCGGCATGTCGACAGGGCCGAAATTGCCGCCACCGATTTCGACCAGCCTTTTCAGGAGCTGATCACCGAGGCAGCCTGGGGAACCGTGTGGGCGCGGCCGGGCTTCACAAAGCGTGAGCGTTCGATCGTCACGCTGGCGCTGCTGGCCGCACTCGGCCATGATGAGGAGATCGCCATGCATGTGCGCGCCACCGTCAACACCGGTGCGTCGCGCGACGACGTCTGCGAGGCGTTCCTGCATGTCGCCATCTATGCCGGCGTGCCGGCCGCCAACCGTGCCTTCAGAATAGCCAAGGACGTGTTTTCGGAAATGGACGGAGCCAGGAATGCCCGCTGAGTCCGGCTCGACCGAGATCGGCGCCTTCTTCCGGCGCGATCGGACCTGGCATCCGCCGGCTCTGACGCCGAATTATAAGACCTCGATGCTGCGCTCGCCGCAAAAAGCCCCCCTCGTCTTCGACAACACGCTGTCGGAGATTGCAGGCCCCGTTTTCGGCCACGCAATATTGGGCGAACTTGACGCCGACCTGATCCACAATTTCGCCAGGCCCGGCGAGAGCGCGCTCGGCGAGCGGATTATCGTCCATGGCCGAGTGCTCGACGAGCGAGGCGTTGGCGTGCCCGGCGCGCTGCTCGAATTCTGGCAGGCCAATGCCGGCGGCCGCTATCGCCACAAGAAGGATGGCTATCTGGCGCCGCTCGACCCGAATTTTGGCGGCTGCGGCCGAGCCCTCACCACCGAGGACGGCGGCTATGCGTTTCGCACCGTCAAGCCTGGACCCTATCCCTGGCCGAATGGGCCGAACGACTGGCGCCCCTCGCACATTCATTTCTCGGTGTTCGGCCACGGCTTTGCCCAGCGGCTGATCACGCAGATGTATTTCGAGGGCGACCCGCTGATCTGGCAGTGCCCGATCGCGCGCGGCATTCCCGACAAGGCAGCCGTTGAGACGCTGATCGCCGCGCTCGACATGCAAGCGACGATCCCCTTCGACGCGCGCGCCTACAAGTTCGACATCGTGCTGCGCGGGCGCCGCGCGTCGCTGTTCGAAAACAGGCTGGAGGGCAATTGATGGCCCAGTCGCTCGACCGGCTCAGGGAAAGCCCTTCGCAGACCGCCGGACCCTACGTCCATATCGGGCTGACACCCAATTTCTGCGGCATCGGCGGCGTCTATCCCAGTGATCTCGGCGCCACCATGGTCAACGACAAGACCAAGGGCGAGCGCATCGGCCTGCGCATCCGGGTGCTCGATGGCACCGGCACGCCGCTCAAGGACGCGCTGATCGAGATCTGGCAAGCGGATGCGGATGGGCTCTACAATTCGCCGGCCGAACTGCGTGGTGCTGCCGATCCGAATTTCTTCGGCTGGGGCCGTTGCCCGACCGATATGGACACCGGCCTCTGCACGTTCGAGACGGTCAAGCCTGGCCGCGTCCCGTTCAACGATGGTCGCCTGATGGCGCCGCATATCACGCTCTGGATCGTCGCCCGCGGCATCAATCTCGGCCTGCACACAAGGCTGTATTTTTCCGATGAGGAAAAGGCCAATGCCGAAGATCCGATCCTGACGCGCATCGAGCACCGCATTCGCGTGCCGACACTGATCGCCGAGCGCAACGGCGATATGTATGTCTTCGACGTCCATCTCCAGGGGGAGAAGGAAACGGTCTTCTTCGATAGCTGATGCTCAGGAGGCCTGTGACATGACTGTATCGCCTTTCGACCATCCGCTGCTCTCCGCTCTTCTCGGCGACGAAGAAGCGGCGCGGCATTTTTCCGTCGAGGCGGAAATCGAGGCCATGCTGGCCTTTGAACAGGCGCTGTCGCAAGCGGAGGCCGAAAACGGGATAATCCCCAAGGATGCCGGGGCAGCGATCGTGGCGGCGCTTGGCACCTTCCGGCCGGACACGGCTCTGCTGCGAGCCGGGGTCGCCAAGGACGGCGTCATGGTGCCGGAGCTGGTGCGCCAGATCAGGGCTGCGGTCGGCGAACCGCATGGCCGGAAAGTGCATTTCGGTGCGACCAGCCAGGATGTGATCGATACCGGCCTGATGCTTCGGCTGAAATCCGTCGTCGAGCATCTCGATCTGCTGTTGACCGAAACCGTCATACGCCTCGCTTCGCTCAAAGAGCGGTTTGGCGGCAGGGCGCTGACCGGGATGACGCGCATGCAGAAGGCGCTTCCGATCAAAGTGGCCGATCGCGTCAGGGTGTGGCGGGCGCCGCTGCAACGGCATCAGGAGAGGCTATCCGAGCAGTCCAGGCGTCTGCTGGTGGTGCAATTCGGCGGTGCCGCCGGCACGCTGGAAAAGCTTGATGACAAGGGGCCGGCGGTGCGCGCGGCACTTGCCGCCAGGCTTGGTCTTGGCGACGCACCGCAGTGGCAGAGCCAGCGTGACGCGCTCGCCGACTTTGCCGGCCTGATGTCATTGGTATCAGGCAGCCTCGGCAAGTTCGGCCAGGACATCGCGCTGCTGGCGCAAGGTGGAACCGAGATCGAGCTTTCCAGTGGCGGCGGCTCGTCGGCCATGCCGCACAAGAAGAACCCGGTGAAGGCCGAAGCGCTGGTGGCGCTTGCCCGCTTCAACGCCACGCAGCTTGCCGGCATGCATCACGCGCTCGTGCATGAGCAGGAGCGGTCGGGTGCTGCATGGACGCTGGAGTGGCTATTGCTGCCGCAGATGGTCGTCGCAACGGCCGCGTCGCTGCGCCTTGCCGCCGAACTGGCCGCACAGGTCGAAAGTCTCGGCCTCTGATGCGCACGCAAATCGTCGTCATCGGGTCCGGGCCGTCCGGGCTGCTGCTTGGGCAACTGCTGGCCGGCATCGGCGTAGAGACGGTCATTCTGGAACGTGCGAGCCGCGAGCACGTGCTTGGCCGCGTGCGGGCAGGGGTGCTCGAACAGGGCACCGTCGAATTGCTGGAACAGGCCGGCGCGGCGGCAAGGCTGCATGCCGAAGGGCTGCCGCATACTGGCATCTCGCTCGCCTTCGACGGACGCTTGCATCGCATCGACCTCGAGGCGCTGACCGACGGCAGGCATGTCACCGTCTATGGCCAGACCGAGGTGACGCACGATTTGATGGACAAGCGCGACGCGGCAGGGCTGACCACGATCTACGAGGCGGCAGATGTCGCTCTGCACGATTTCGACGGCACCGCGCCTTTCGCCACCTATGACAAGGACGGCGTCACGCATCGCATCGACTGCGACTTCGTTGCCGGCTGCGACGGCTATCATGGCGTCAGCCGCAAATCGGTGCCCGAGCGTGCGCTAAAAATCTTCGAGCGGCGGTATCCGTTCGGCTGGCTCGGCGTGCTGGCCGAGGTGCCGCCAGCCGACCGCGAACTGGTCTACGCCAATCACGAGCGGGGTTTTGCGCTGTGCTCGATGCGCTCGACGCATCGCAGCCGCTACTATGTGCAGTGCCCGCAGGACGATCGCGTGGAGGCGTGGTCGGATGAGCGCTTCTGGGACGAGTTGCGCCGCCGCTTGCCGGAGCAGACGGCGGCAAATGTCGTCACTGGACCGTCCTTCGAGAAATCGATCGCGCCGCTGCGCTCCTTCGTTGCCGAGCCGCTGCGCTTCGGCCGGCTCTTCCTGGTCGGTGATGCCGCCCACATCGTGCCGCCGACCGGCGCCAAGGGCCTCAACCTCGCCGCCAGCGACGTGCGCTATCTCTTTGCCGGCCTGCACGATTTCTATCGCGACAAGTCAACGGCCGGCATCGACGCCTATTCAGGCAAGGCTCTGGCACGGGTCTGGAAAGCGGTGCGTTTCTCCTGGTGGATGACGACGATGCTGCACCGCTTTCCAGACACCGGCGAGTTCGGCCAGCGCATCCAGGAGGCCGAACTCGACTACCTCGTGCAGTCACGTGCCGCATCGACCGCGCTCGCCGAGAACTATGTCGGCCTGCCGTACTGAGGGCCGCGGATCATCCGGCGCCTTGCTGCCTGGCAAAGTCCGACAGCATCGGGCGCTGCCCTTTGAGGATCTTCACCTCGGCCTCGGCCAAGGTGAACCAGCCCGCTCTGTCCACCTCCGGGAACTCCTTCAGGAATCCCGACCTTGGCGGCCATTCCATGGTAAAAATGTTGCTCGTGATGGCGGCGACATCAATGTCGGCGGTCGCCTCGACAGACCAGGCCGAGACGATCTTGCCGCCCGGTTGCCTGTAGTCGCCAAGCCGCGCGAAGGTGCCGTCGACCCTGACGCCGAGTTCTTCCTCGGCCTCGCGTTGCGCTGCCGTCAACTCATCCTCGTCCTCGCCGACGAGGCCCTTCGGTACCGACCAGGCACCATCGTCCTTCTTCGCCCAGAACGGTCCACCCGGATGAACCAGCAACACCCTGAGATCGCCGTCGCTGCGGCGATAGATCAGCAATCCCGCACTGCGTTTTGCCATTTTTGTACGTCCGTTTGCGAAGCCGGCAGCCTGCCGATGGTCCTTGAATCGTTGACGCGAACCTTGCACCAGGGGATTGCGACGCTATGTCAGGCACGTCTGCATTGCACCTCACCCGCGAGTCCGGCAATCGGATACCATCGCTTATTTGGCGGCTCGAAGGCTAGGTGACGATGCAACTCGGTCTTATTGGCTACTACAGCGACTTCGTCGTGTATCCGCTGGTGATCGCCGTGCTGGCAGTGGCCGGGCTGCTCGAGGCCGGCGAAGAGGGTGCGCCAGGCTGGATAGGCACGGTCCTCGCCTGTCTCGGCCTCTGGACGCTGATCGAGTATGTGCTGCACAGGTTCGTTCTTCACCATATTCCCTACATCAAGGACCTGCATGATCGTCACCATGTCGAGGAGCGCAGTTCGGTGGGCACCCCGACCTGGCTCAGCCTCGGGGTGCATGCGCTGATCGCGTTTGTGCCCGTTTGGGTGGTCTCGGACTTCGCAACCGCGAGCGCGGTAAGCTGCGGGCTGATGCTGGGATATCTCTGGTACATCAGCGTCCACCACATGATTCACCATTGGCATCCCAGTCATCCGAGCTATCTCTACACGCTCAAGCGCCGACACGCCGTGCATCATCATGTCGACGAAAACGCCAATTTCGGCGTGACGTCGATATTCTGGGATCGGGTTTTCGGCACGGCGCGGCTCTAGTCCGAGGCCTGATCAACCCCAACCGTTCAACGCCTCTTCCCGCGACCGCCGGGAGACTTGGCTCCGCGGGGTCCGCTCTGAACCGGCGTGTTGTTCTGGTTCTCGTCGGACAGTTTTCGCCAGCGGGCAAGGCGCTCCGGATCGAGCGTCCCGGCCTTCAAGGCAGCCTGCACAGCGCAGCCCGGCTCATGCACATGCGTGCAGTCGCGGAACTTGCAGAGCGGCGCGAGCTCGGTGATTTCGGCAAACAGCGTGTCGATGCCGGAGGCGACGTCGCTGACCTGCAGCGTCCGCATTCCCGGCGTGTCGATCACCCAGCCGCCGCCGGCAATGGCGTGCAGCGATCGCGACGTGGTGGTGTGGCGTCCCTTGGCATCGTGCTCGCGAATGCCTCCGGTCTGCTGCGGCGATTGCTGCCCCGATCCGGCCAGCGTGTTGACCAGCGTCGATTTGCCGACGCCGGAGGAGCCGATCAGCGCCACCGTCTGGCCGACACCGCACCAGGCAGCCAGGGCGGTTGCCGCATCCGATGTCCGGGGGTTCAGCGTCACGACCGGCAATCCACGCTGCAACGCGGCAGCCTGCCTTGCATATGTCTCGGCGTCTTCAGCGGTATCGGCCTTGGTCAGCAGGATCACTGGCGTCGTTCCGGCCTCATTGGCGAGCGCCAGATAACGCTCGAGCCTGGCGGGATTGAAGTCGGCATTGCACGAGGTGACGATGAACAGCGTGTCGACATTGGCCGCGGCAAGCTGCGGCACCCTGCCGCCCTGGGTGCGGCGTTCCAGCACCGTCTTGCGGGACAGGCGGCGCTGGACAAGGTGTTCATGCCCATCGACCAGCACCCAGTCGCCGACCGCATAGTCACCGGTGTTCGCCTGCGCCGGCAGCGTCAGATCGACCGGCCCTGCCTGCGACAGGCCGGTCAGGCGATCGCGGTGGACGGTGGCGATCCGCGTCGGCACGAGATCGGCGTCGTCGGGCTCGAGCAGATCAGCGAAAAAATCCGTCCAGCCCAGGCTGGCGAGAGATGGCATGGAAGAATCCGTCACGGCTTTGACCACGGCGTCGCAGACATCGGACAGTATCCCTGGCAGGTGGCGAACGGGCGAGGCGATTGCCCAAGCCGTGTATGGGCGGCATGGCGACATTTGGCAAGCAGGCCCGTAGCCGAGAGCGAGCGGCAAGCTTCTGCAGCCTATCCCTCGATCGTCGAACTGGCGATCAAGTCGACGAAACAGCGCTGTCCGAAAGCGTTTGGCGGGAAAACGGCGGCGAGCCACGTCAGCTTTAAACGTTAACAAATAATTTGACGCATGCGATTTTTTTTGCGCTCTATTGGTAACCGTGAAAATTGACTGAATAAGTTCTGTCGAGCATTGTCGCATCCGGTCAACGGCCGCATGACTGGTGGCGGGGCCGATCATGGCAGGGGAATATATCGATGGCGGAGAAGACGCACCGCACGATGGATGACTTCGCCCAGGCATGTGGGGTGTCCCGGCCGACGCTGTCCAAATATTTCGACGATCCGGCGAGCGTGAAGCCGGCGACGCGGGCGCGCATCGAAGCTGCCCTGCGCTCCTCGGACTATCAGCCCAACCTTTTCGCGCGCAACCTCAACCGCAAGCGCACCCGCAACATCGGCATCGTCGTGCCGACGATCACCGATCCGTTCTACGCCGAGATGGTCAGCCGCATCGAATTTCGCTGCCGCGACGAAGGCTACTGGCCGATCGTCATCTCCTCGCATGGCTCGCCGAAGCTGGAGGCGGAGTCGGTCAGGACGCTGCTGTCCCTGAAGGTCGCCGGCGCGATCATCGCCCCACTGGGTCTGGCTTCCGACCGCGGCGTCTTCGACAAGCTCGGGCAGGACATTCCGATTGTCTATTTCGACACCTATATCGAGGGCGATACGCCGTTCGTCGGCAACGACAACCGGCAGAGCGTCTCGACCATCGTCGACTATCTCTGCCGTTCGGGTGAGCCGCCGGTCTATCTCGACATCCCACACGTCAACCACAACTCCGGCGAACGCCAGGAAAGCTACATCGTCGCGATGGAGACCGCCGGGATCAAGCCGGTCGTCATCGAGGGCACCCGCGATTACACCTGGGACTTCGAACGCATCGGCTACGAGCAGACGGAAAAAATGCTGGAGGCCGGCGCCTTGCCCGGCCGCACCATCCTGTGCGCCAACGATCGTCTCGCCTTTGGCGTGATGGCAGCCGCGTACTCGCGCGGCCTGAAGGTCGGCCGCAGGCCCGATTGCGATCTGCGCGTTGCTGCGCATGACGATCATCCGCTGAGCCGCTACACCTGCCCGGCGCTGACCACCATGGCGCAGGATTTCGCCGCTATGGCCGGGCGCAGCGTCGAGATCCTGCTGGCCTTGCTGGACGAGGCCGATCCGCCGAAGCAGGGCATGGCGCGCACCGTCAAGCTCGGCGCCACCCTGGTGATGCGTCAGTCAGCCTGAGCGACCGGCGTCAGCTTTTCTCGAACCGGCGCCAGGCCGCCACCGCCTCGGCCACCGCTTGCCGGGCAGCGGGGATATGGCGTCCCATCGAGACGAAGCCGTGGATCTGGCCCGGCCATTGCCGCAGGATGAGCGGAACGCCCGCGGCTTGCAGGCGCGCCGCATAGGCTGCCCCTTCGTCGGCGAGGATGTCGCAGCCGGCAAGCGCCACAAAAGCCGGCGCCGCGCCGGCGAGGGCAGGCGCCAGCAAGGGCGAGACGCGCCAGTCCGTGATATCGTCGGGCGTTCGCAAATAATGGTCGCGGAACCAGGCCATGGTGGTTGCGGTGAGCCCGAAGCCGTCGCCGAAACGCCGGTAGCTGTCGGATGTCTGCCGCGCGTCGGTGTTGGGGTAGATCAGGATCTGCGCGGCAAGGGCTGGCGCCAGCCCATCGCGGGCGAGCAGCGCCAGCACGGCGGCGAGGTTGCCGCCGGCACTGTCGCCGGCCACACCGATGCGCGCCTTGTCGATGCCGAGATCGGCGGCGTTCTCGGCCAGGAAACGAAGAGTTGCCAGACAATCCTCGAGCCCGGCGGGAAATTTATGGTCCGGTGCCAGGCGATAGTCAGGACAGACAATGACGGCGTTGCCGAGATTGGCCATCAGGCGACAGATCTCGTCATGCGAATCGAGGTTGCCGATGACCCAGCCGCCGCCATGCAAATAGAGCAGCGCCGGCGCCCCGCTTTGCGGTGCGCCGATGCCGCGATGGATGCGGAGCGCAATAGGCCCATTCGGCCCGTCGATCTGCCGTTCCTGGGTCGCAGCGACCGGCTCGTGCTCACCCTGTAGCGCCGGGAACGAGGCGTTGTAGGCAGTTCGCGCCGCCGCCACGCTGCCGGTCTCGAATGGCTCGCCGCCGGCTGCACGACCAATTTCGAGGACGCGCAGCGCATCCGGATCGAGCGTCATGATCATACCCTCAGGCCAGCAGGCTGCTCGCCTCTTCCTCGGTCAGCAGAGCCGGCTGCACGACATCGCCCGCGATGGCGACCGAGCCCTGTGTTTCACCGGAGCGCAGGATAGCCTCCATGACCTCCAGTACATGCAGCGCAAGGCTGCCGGAGGCCCGTGGGGTGTTGCCGGTTTGAAGCGAGCGCACCAGATCGGCGACGCCGAGCATGCGGTAATTGGCGCGATCGGGTGCCGCGTAAGGCCAGTTGCGGGCGCCGTAGAGCTCGCCCTCGCTGGCGAAATCCTGCCAGTCGGTGCCGCGTTCCGACAGCGACACCGTGCCGCCGAACGTGTCGGGGTCGGGCAGGCGCAGCGAGCCCTCCGTGCCGTGCAGTTCGATCGGATGGTTGGAGTGGCGAAAGACGTCCCACGAGGCGCCGAAGGTGACGGTCGCGCCGGAGCGGAACTCGAGCAGCGACAGCACATTGGTCGGCGTGCCGACCTTGAATGTGGTGTTCTTGAATGGCCCTTCGGCGGTGATCAGCCTTTCTTCCTGGCCGCGTGTCGCCATTGCCATGACGCGCTCGACCGGGCCGAGCAGATTGACCAGCATGGTCAGATAGTACGGACCCATGTCGAACACCGGGCCACCGCCTGGCTGGTAGTAGAATTGCGGGTTGGGGTGCCAGTGCTCCATGCCGCGGCCCATCATGAAGGCGGTGCCGGTGACCGGACGGCCAATGGCGCCCTGGTCCATCAACCGGCGCGCACGGCGCCCGGCAGCACCGAGGAACGTGTCGGGCGCCGAGCCGAGCAGCAGGCCGCGCGACCGCGCCTCATTGACCAGGCGCTGTCCATCGGCGGCCGAGGTGGCGAGCGGCTTTTCGGTGAAGACGTGCTTGCCGGCCGAAAGCGCGGCAAACGAAATATCGAAATGCGCCGCCGGAATGGTCAGGTTGAGGACAAGATCGATCTCGGGGTCGGCCAGCAGTGCATCGACGCCGAGTGCCCGTATGCCATATTCCTTCGCCCGCACTGCCGCCATGTCGGCGGAAATATCGGCGCAGGCGCGCAATTCGATGCCGCCGAAGAGGGCGGCATTGCGCAGATAGGTCATCGAGATATTGCCGCATCCGATGACGCCGATCCCGAGTTTCGTCATTGGTATCCCGTGCATTTTCGATCGTACCTCCCGATGCGCCATGCTCCGCCGGATTCGCCCAGCCGGCAACGGATCGCTTTCGCAAAGGGCTATACAACATTTTAAATATTGACGCGCGTAAAATTTTTATCCAACATGCGAAAATGCTGCGCGATATCGGGAGGCTGCCAGCCCTGGGAGGAGAAAATGACCGACATGAAAAAACGGCCGACCGCCGATGCGAATCCCGTGGGTCATGCGCGCATTGGGTATTTCCGTCGTGGCCAGGGACCGCGAGGGAGTCAGGCATAGATCACCTTGGCCCCGGTCCTATCAAGCTGGCTGCGTATCGCGCCGGACAGGCCATCGTCCGTGATCACGACATCGACGCTCGACAGCGAAAAGGCCTTTGAGGTCCCGCTGACGCCCCATTTGCTCGAATCCGCAAGGAGGACAACGCGCCGGGCCATGCGCACGAGGTTTCGCTTCGTTCGCGCCATGTCTTCGTTCACGTCGACCACATCCAGTGACGAGTCAATCGCATGCGCTCCAACAAAGACCTGATGCGCTACCAAGCCGCCGAGAGCCGTGTCGGCATCGGTGATCAGTGTGCTCACCGTGTCTGGATAGACCCGGCCGCCGATCATGTGAACGTCGAGCCCGGGCCGATGCATCAGATGCTGCACGATATTCATCGCCGTGGCCGCGACCACGACATTGCTGAGCGGCGGTAACAGCATGGCAACCTGCATCAATGTCGAGCCGCCGTCGAAGATGACCGATTGGTTGTCCTCGAACAGTTCTACCGCTGCCCGGGCGATGCGTTTCTTTGCATCGAGGTTCGTTTGCATCCGCCGGGCGAACGCGGCCGTGGTCGAATCCGTGGTCCGGGTCACTGCGCCTCCACGGGTCTTGGTCAGCAGTCCCTTGCGGTCCAGTATCTCAAGGTCGGAGCGCACCGTGACTTCCGACACGCCAAAATCGTCTGACAGGTCCTTGATGCGAACCTGTCCGCTGCGTTGCACTTCACCCAGGATCGATTGGCGTCTCTGCTCTGACAACATGCCCTGTCCTTGCTCCATGCGCCAAGCGATCGCCCTGGCTTCGGTTCACTCTACCAAAAATACGCGAATTCGAAAGCTTTCGAAAGATTGCATTTGCCCTTTCTTTCGCAAACACTAGGTCTAGGATTTTGAAATCAATCGATTGGAGAGTTTTGGACTCATGAGCCTCGGAACCAAGGTGCGCCTGGCGCGCCTCTTCTCACATCCATCGGGGAATCTTTTTGGCGGCGCGGTCGACCACTTTGTCGGCTATGGCGACGTGCGCAAAGGAGGTCTTGCCGACCTGCCGGGCGCGCTTGCACGCGTCATGGTAGGCAAACCCGACTACGTCAGCATCCAGCCTGGCACTGCGCGCCATCTGTGGCCGCAATACGCGGGCAAGGCTTGCCTGGTGATCCAGGCCGGCTGCTTCACCCCGGACGATCGCATCAGTGAACTGATTGCAACGCCCGAGGATGCGGTGCGCGCTGGCGCCGATGCGTTGGCCGTGGCCATTCCGGTGCGCGGCGCGACCGAGGGCAAATACATACGCTGGCTGACCGATTCGGTGAATGCGGCGGCCCGTTACGGCATGCCGGTGGTGGCGCATATCTACCCTCGCGATTTCACCGACGGGGCAAAAATCGTCTTCACCCCCGACGAGATCGCCTATGCGGCACGCATCGGCTACGAGTCCGGCGTCGACGTGATCAAGATCGGTTACACGGGCGATTTCGAGTCGTTTCGAGAGACCGTTCGGACCTGCCCGGTGCCGGTTGTGATCGCCGGCGGTCCGAAGACCGACACGCTGCTCGGCGCCCTTCAGCAGACGGCGGACGCCATCCGTGCCGGCGCGCGCGGTGCCGTGGTGGGTCGCAATCTCTGGGGGCACGGCGATCCGGAAAAGGCAGCGATCGCCTTTCGGGGCGTCATCCATGACGGCCTTTCGGCCCAAGACGCCTTGGCGAAGGCGGGTGCCTGAACGATGCCTACCGTCCCTTCAATCCTCGGCTTCGGAGCTATTGCGATCGACGACATCGTCTATGTCGATCAGCCGTTGTCGGCGGGCAAGGGGAAGGTTCTGCAAAGTGCCCGAGCTTTCGGAGGAAATGTCGCGACGGCACTTGCCGCCGTCGCGCGGCTCGGCGGAAGCGCCGGGTTCGTCGGATGGCTGGGCAGTGCCGCCGACGACGCCGTGTTGTGCGATCTCGTTGCGAGCGGCGTTGAAACCGCGTTCGCGCCGCGCCACCCGCACGCGCGCCCGGTGCGCTCGCGGATCACCGTCGGTTCGGATGGCGAGCGATTCATCGCGTATGACGACGAAGCGATGCTGGGCACCGCGCCCGATTTTCCGGACGAGGTTCTCAGCCGCGCGACCGTCCTGATCGTCGACAGTTACGGGATCGGGTCGCTGGATGTCGTGGCTCGGGCTCGCGATCTCGGCCTTGCGATCCTCGGCGATGTCGAATGGAGCCACGGCCCGGCCACCGAGAGACTGATCGGGCTCTGCGACCATCTCATTCTTCCACTCGGCTTTGCGCGGACCGCCACGGGCCGCCGGTCGCCGGCCGAGATACTCGATGCGTTGTGGTTGCCGTCGCGGTCCGCCGTGGTCCTGACGGATGGCGGCAGGGGCGTCTTCTATCGCGGACGCAACGAGACAGGGCTCTGGCACCTGCCTCCGCACCGGGTTGCCGTCGTCGACTCGACCGGCGCCGGTGACTGCTTTCATGGCGCCTATGCCCTTGCATTGACGCGCGGGGCCGATACCGCAGGCCGGGTCGCGTTCGCGGCCGCGGCGGCGGCCCTTTCGATAACGGGGCGTGGCGGGCGCGAGGCGCTTCCGACCGACGCCCAGGTCACGGAACTCCTGGCATCGACGAACGCGCCGTCGGCAGTCGAACTGAAATATGCGCGGCTTGATACCGGAACATAGCCGAACTATCCGAGGAAAAATTCGCAGGTGAACGTAAGCCGAGGACAATTATAAAAATCAGTGGCTTAGACTTGTGGAGGGAGGAATATGGCAGAAGTCGTTCTTGAAAATATCTGCAAGACATACGGGAACAATTTTCACGCAATCGACCAATTGAACCTGTCGGTCAAGGACGGTGAGTTCTTGATTCTCGTCGGGCCGTCCGGCTGTGGCAAATCCACCGCGCTGCGGATGATCGCGGGGTTGGAGGACGTCACCAGCGGCAGCCTTCGGATCGCCGGTGTCGACGTCGTCGACATGCCGCCCAAGGACCGGGACATCGCGATGGTCTTCCAGAGCTACGCCCTCTACCCGCATATGACGGTGTTCGAAAACATCGGCTTTTCGATGCGGCTGGCAGGCAAGCCGAAGGCCGAGCGCAAAAAGCGCGTGGACGAGATCGCCAAAACCCTTCAACTGACGTCTCTGCTGGACAGCAAACCCGCGAACCTTTCAGGCGGACAGCGTCAAAGGGTTGCCATGGGCCGCGCCATGGTGCGCGAGCCGGCAGCCTTTCTCATGGACGAACCCCTTTCCAATCTGGACGCGAAATTGCGTGTTCAAATGCGCGCCGAAATTACCCGTCTGCAAAAGCAGCTCGGCGTAACCACCATATATGTGACCCACGACCAAACCGAAGCTATGACGATGGGCGACAGGGTCGCGGTGTTGAAAGGCGGCGTGTTGCAGCAGGTCGATACACCCAGGAGGCTCTATGAATCGCCGGTGAACGCCTTCGTTGCCGGCTTCATCGGGTCTCCTTCGATGAACCTTTTCGAGGCGACCCTGACAGGCGACGAACTGATGTCCGGTGCCTTAACCATCCGGCTGCAGGATGCAGCCTTCGTGCGCAGGCCGGGCTTGAGGTCGTATGCGGGGCGCAAGGTCGTGTTCGGGATACGACCGGAGGATCTCTATGACAGCAGCCTCGAATCCGGCCGCAAGTATCAGACGATACCGGCAAAGGTGACCTCGATCGAAGAACTTGGATCCGAACAAATCGTCCATCTCAACATCGACGCGGTCCGGGTGGACTCCGGCGACCCCGACGCGGTGCAGGATTTCGGCCTGGCGTCGAATGCGGTGGCGAAATTCGAACCGGTCAGCACAGTCCGCTCCGGCTCGGAAATCAGCTTGGCCCTGGATGATACCAAGCTCCATTTCTTCGATCCCGAGACGCATCTGGCAATCTGAATATCAGCGATAAGACCCGCGGGTGAGGGTGAGGCACCTGCATAAGAAGACTTGTGAATAACCAGACGATCGGCCGCATTGTGCGGTCGAATATAAAGAAGGAGGAGAAGATGACGTTTCGTATAAAACCCGCGATGCTGAAAATAGCCGCAGCCGCATGGTTGCTTGGCGCAACCGGCGCCATGGCGGATACGACGCTGGAATTCACCCAATGGTGGGAGCCCGAATTGCCGGCTGGCTCGCTCAGGGCAATCATGGATGACTTCGAGGCCGCAAATCCCGGAATCAAAGTGACGCTGGTCAGCGGCCCCTACGCGACCACGCGAGACCAGATCTCGGTTGGTGCTGCAACCGGAACGCTCAGCGACGTCGTCGGTCTCGACGGTGCCTGGGTGAACAATCTGAATGCGCAGAGCGCACTCGCCGACATGAATCCGATGATGGATGCGAGCGCTTTCGACAAGAGCCAGGTCGCGGACATCATCAAGGTGGACGGCAAGGCGGTGATGTTTCCCGTGGCTTCCTTCGTCTATCCGGTCTTCGTGAATTTGGACCTTGCTGCCCAGGCAGGCGTGACCAAGCTGCCGTCGACCCGTGCGGAGTTTCTCGAAGCCGCCAAGAAAATGACGATCGCCGACAAGAACCAGTATGGCTGGGTGCTGCCCCTCTCGCTGCAAACGCCATCTGGCGTCCAGAACGACATGATGTCGTGGGTTTGGGCTTCGGGTCAGTCGATGATGGCGAACGGCAAGCCGGACCTTGAGGGCAAACCGGTGGTCGATATGCTCACCTTCGTCAAATCTCTCAACGACGCCGGCACCATCTCGCCCGGCATCGCCACCAAGACCGAGCAGGAGAAGGTCGAGGAGTTCGTCAACAACCGCGTCGGGATGATGATCGACTCGCTCGCGCATGTGAACCTCATCCGCAAGCGCAATCCCAAGCTGAACTTCGACCTGATCCCGGTCCCGGTCGTGGAAAACTATACCGGCAAGCGGGGCCTTCCCTATGCCTCCTGGGGCATCGGCATCTCTGCTGCCTCGAAACATCAGGAAGAGGCCTGGAAACTCGTCCAATATGTGATGAGTGAAAAGGTGAACGCGAAGCTCGTGTCGCTTGCAAACGCCTTCCCGGGCAATGTCAACGCCAAGCCCGATTTCGTAACCTCGGACAAGGCTTTCGGCAAGGCTTTTGAAATCTTCAAGACCGGTTATCTCGCCAATGAGTTCACGGGCCTGCCGGTGGCAGAAGACCTGATGACCCAGTTCGACGTGCAAGCTCAAAAGATGCTTGCCGGCGAGCAATCTCCGGAACAAGCCGCAGCCGCCGCTCAGAAGGGCTGGATGGCGAAATTCTGATCGGCCTGTTCCCGTTTGCTATCTTTGACCGGGTGGCCTGACTTCGGGCAGGCCACCCGGCAACAACGGATCGGCAATTTGAGTGGACCTGTTTTTGAAGCTTACCTTCTCTTGAAGGCGTATCCCAAGGTTGGCACATGACCCGGCAAAAGCGCTCCCACCATAAGCTTAAACGAGCGGTCGCACCCTACCTCTATCTGTCGCCCTCGCTGCTCATAATTGGGCTTCTGATGCTGCTGCCGATGGTGACGGTGATTGGCTACTCGTTCCAGAACAGCGCGGTGCTGCGTCGTGACCCATCCTTTGCCGGACTGAAACACTACCAGGCGATCTTCGACGACCCCGTGTTCTGGGCTTCGCTGTGGCACACGCTCTACTTCACATGCATGAGTGTCATTTTCCACATGACCATCGGCATGGTCTTCGCGCTCATGCTGAACAGCGACCGCATCAATCCGACGCTGCGCAATATTCTGCGCGTGCTCTACATACTGCCCTGGCTGTTCACCGCGGTGATTATCGCCGTGATCTGGCGCCTGCTGCTTGAGCCGAACGGTGTCGTGAACAGCATTCTCATGCAAATCGGCATCATCGGTTCCAAGGTCGAATGGTTTTCCTCGCCTGAGACCGCGCTGCACGCCGTCACCTTCGCCAATATCTGGGCGGGCTATCCGCTCTTCATGGTCAGCCTGCTCGCGGGTTTGCAGGGCATTCCCAAGGATTTCTACGAGGCCGCCGATATCGACGGGGCGAAAGCCTACCAGAAGCTGATCTTCATCACCATTCCGCAGCTAATGCCGATCATCATCAGCATCTCGCTGCTCGACTTCATCTGGACCATGCAGGTCTTCCCGTTAATCTGGATAACGACGGGCGGTGGCCCGATCTACTCGACCGAGGTCCTCAGCACCTACACCTACAAGCTGGCGTTTTCGAGCTACAACCTGTCGCAGGCTTCAGCCAGCGCTGTGGTCATCTTGTTGATCTCTCTCGGCCTGACGCTGTTCTATATTCGCTATCAGAAGGCTCGATAGTCATCATGAGGAAAAGGCAAACGCCGAAAGACAGGCTGATCACCGTCGCGCTCCATATAGCGCTTGCAGCGGGGCTCTTTTTCGCGGCATTTCCGATCTACTGGATGCTGAGCAGCTCGTTCAAATCGAATACCGAAATCTTTGCCCTCCCACCAACCATCCTGCCAAAGGCGTTTACGCTGGAAGCGTATGCAGCCATCCTTGGCGACCCGGTGAAGCTGCGCTTCTTCTTCAACAGCTATTTCGTGGCGGGAGCGGTGACTGTGCTGACGGTGCTGATCGCCCTGCTGGCGGCCTACGGGTTCAGCCGCTTCAACTTCCGCGGCAAGGGCAGCCTCAACACAATCATCATCAGCACGCAGACGATTCCGCCGATCACACTTTTGATCCCCTTCTTCGGGCTCGTCGTCTCATACGGCATCTTCGACACCTATGTCGCACTGATCCTGACTTATCTGGTGTTTACGCTGCCCTACGCGATCCTGCTGATGACGGGGTATCTGAACACCTTGCCCCGCGATCTCGATGAAGCCGTAGCCGTCGATGGCGGCACCAGTTGGACAGCGCTTTGGCGGGTGATCGTCCCGATTTCACTGCCTGGAATCGTGGCGACGTCGGTCTACACCTTCCTGTTGTGCTGGAACGAATTTCTCTTTGCGCTGACGCTGACGAAGTCAACGTCCATGCGCACTGTCCCGATCGGCATCCAGCTGTTGATGGGGCAGCATGCCTTCGAATGGAACCAGATGATGGCGATGAGCGTGCTCGGCTCGCTACCGCTTTTGCTCATCTACCTCGTTGCCCAGAGGTACTTCCTCGCCGGCATGACCGCGGGCTCGGTCAAGTAGGATGTCCATCCGACGGCGACGCAGAGTGGCAGCAAGTAATAAGCGGTATCAAGGAATGAAAGGATGAACGTGAAAGACCTCAAAGTCGGCTGCCAGACCTTCACCTGGGAAATGCTGGGAGACCGGTTTACCGGCGGCCCCGACGATCTGCTGAAGGCGATCTCTGACGGTGGCTATGCCGGCATCGAGATCACCGACACCATGATCGGACATTATGGCGACAGGCCGGAGGAGTTCGCCGCCGCGCTGAAGGCGTCGGGGCTGACGCTGGTTTCCTTCGCCTTTGGCTCGAACAGTGGTTTTACGCTGAAGGAGGAGATCGGCGCCGATCTCGAGACCGCCAAACGCTGGATCGACTTCGCCGCCGCCTTCCCTGGCGCGCTCGTGTCGATGGGCTCTGCGACGGTGGTCTCCGACGGTCCGCGCGACGACAAATTCGCCATCGCCGCAGAGGTCTACAACGAGGCTGGCGAGCTTGGCCGCAAGACCGGCGTCCAGGTCGCGGTGCATCCAAGCTCGCACCACAACACGCTGCTGTTCGACCGGGCCGACTACGACACGATCTTTGCCTTGCTCGATCCCGATCTGGTCGGTTGGGTGCCGGATACCGGCCATATCCTGCGCGGCCACAAGGACATGGCCGACACGCTGCGCACCCACCGCGACCGCATCCGCTACATCCACCTCAAGGACGTCGATGCCAACGGTACCTGGGCCATGCTTGGCAAGGGCGTCTGCGACACGCCTGCGGTCATCGAGATCGCCGGCACCGCACCGCGCTTCAATGGCTGGCTGGTGCTGGAGGAAGAATCCGAAACGGCCGCCGCCGATCCCGCCGGCGCGGTCAAGACCAACCGCCAGACGATGCGCTCCTACGGCGCCTGAAGAACGAGACGATGATCAAGAAACAGGACAGACGCCTCAGGGTCGGCGTGCTCGGCTGCGGCCCCATCGCGCAGTTCGCGCACCTGGAATCCTGCGCCAAGGCCGGCAATGCCGACCTCTACGCCATCTGCGACGCGGCACCCGATCTGCTTGCGCGCATGGGCGCGACCTACGAGCCGCAGAAGATGTATTCCGACTATGAGGCAATGCTCGCCGATCCTGAGCTGGAAGCGGTGATCGTCGCCACATCGGACGCCTATCACGTGCCGACGTCGATCAGGGCGCTCAACGCCGGCAAGCATGTTCTCTGTGAAAAGCCGATCGGCACCTCGGTTGAGGAAGGCGAGGCGCTGGCCGAAGCGGTCAGGCGCTCGGGCAAGATCCTGCAGGTCGGGCACATGAAGCGCTTCGATCCGGCACTGGAGGCGGCGCGCGACTTCGTTCGAGACGAGATCGGCGAAGTGCTGGCGCTGAAGGCCTGGTACTGCGATTCCACCCATCGCTACACCAACACCGATGCCGTGCAGCCGCTGCCCGTCACCAGCAGGCTAGCCAGGAAGCCAGCGGGAAATCCCAAGGCTGATCTCAGGCAATATTTCATGCTGGCGCATGGCTCGCATCTCGTCGACACGGCGCGTTTCCTGTGTGGCGAAATCCTTGCGGTCCGCGCGCGCCTCAACGAGCGTTTCGGCGCCTATTGCTGGTTCGTCGAGACCGAGTTCGCCAGCGGCGCGCTCGGCCATCTCGACCTGACGGTTGCCGTGCGCATGGACTGGCACGAAGGTTTTCAGCTCTATGGCGAGAACGGCTCCGTTATCGCCAGGACATTCAACCCTTGGTATTTCCGCGCCAGCGAGGTCGACATTTTTCATGAGAAGGACGCGACATCGCGCCGGCTGCTCGGCGCCGATGGCCATTTCTTCCGCCGCCAGCTGGAAGGTCTTGCCGACACGGTGCTGAACGGCGCGCCGATGCGCGGCGCCAATGTCGAGGACGGCATCGCCTCGATCCGCGCCATGGTCGCCATCGCGCGTTCGGTGGTATCAGGCGAGCGAGTCGAACTCGCCTCGGTTTCGGGGGCGGTGTGATGCGTCTCGGCATTTTCGCCAAGACCTTTGCCGGCACCGACCCGGCCGCCGTGCTGGCTGCGGTGAAGCAGTCGGGATACGAGACGACGCAGCTCAATCTGGCCTGTGCCGGCCTGCCGTCGATGCCGGATGCTGTGCCGGCGGACGCCATCGCCTCCATCCGCACCGCAGCGCAATCGAGCGGTGTCTCACTTGCAGCACTTTCGGGCACCTACAACATGGCGCATCCCGACAAAGCCGTGCGCGACGATGGCCTTCGGCGTCTCGCCGTCGTCATCGAGGCTGCTGCTGCCCTCGACATCCCGCTGGTCACGCTCTGCACCGGCTCGCGCAACGCCGCCGATCAGTGGGCCTATCATCCCGACAATGCCGATCCGGCCGCCTGGTCCGACATGGCCGCCGAGATGGCGAAGGCGCTGGCGTTGGCCGAAGGTGCCAATGTCGATCTCGGCATCGAGCCTGAGCAGGCCAACATCGTCACCTCGGCCAGGGATGCGACCCGGCTGATCGCCGAGATGGGATCGAAGCATCTGAAGATCGTGCTCGATCCGGCAAACCTGTTCGAACACGCCACGCCCGGCGAGGCGCGCGCCATCGTTGCCGCCGCGATCGACGAGGCCGCCGGCCACATCGCCATGGCGCACGCCAAGGACCGCTATAGTGACGGCCGCTTTGCCCCATCAGGGCAAGGCATCGTCGATTTCCCGGATTTCGGCGCGCGGCTGAAGGCAGTCGGCTTCGAGGGATCGCTCGTCACCCACGGGCTGTCCGCCGACGAAGCCCCCGATGTCGCCGCCTTTCTACGAAGGCTCCTCTGATGGGCGCCGCCCCGACGATCCTGCTCCGCGACGATGCAGCGCTTCGTGTCTTCGACACGGGGCAGGGCAGACTTCCCGTCGTCTTCCAGCATGGCCTCGGCGGTGACGCAGCGCAGGTCGCGCAGAACTATCCCGACAGCCCGTCATACCGCCGGCTGACCGTCGAATGCCGCGCGCAGGGCGGTTCCGGCGCCGGTAGCAAGCGCCCGTTTTCGATCGCGATGTTCGCCGATGATGTGCTGGCCGCCGCAGATGCGGCCGGCCTCGACCGTTTCGTCGCCGGCGGCATTTCGATGGGTGCGGCCATTGCCTTGCAGCTTGCCGCCCGCCACCCTGACCGCGTCCTGGGTTTGGTGCTTGTTCGCCCTGCTTGGGCTTTCGACGCGGCACCGCAAAACATGCGCCCTTACGTGGAAGTGGCGGAGCTCATCCTCAGCCGTCCTTTATCGGAGGCGCGAGATATCTTCGCGGCGTCCGCGACGACCGCACGCTTTCGAACCGAAGCGCCGGACAATCTTGCTTCCCTGCTCGGCTTCTTCGCGCGCGAAGACGCGCCCGTCTTCGCCGAGGTGATGCAGGCGATCGCAGAGGATGGACCTGGCGTGACGCGGGCAGCGGCCGCTAGCCTTGCGTTCCCTACGCTCGTCATCGGCAGCGGCATCGATCTGGTCCATCCGCTGGCCGCCGCCCGCAGCCTCGCCGACGCCATCCCCAATGCGACCTTTGCCGAGGTGAGGCCGAAGGCCACCGACAAGGAGCGCCATTTCGCCGAAATTCGCGCCGCCATCGCGGACTTTCTCGACATAAATTTCAACAACCAGGACCAGTCATGATCTCGAAACCTCTCTCAGGCCCGGCCGCCATCGCCGCATTGCCACGCGATCGGATGATCGCCGAATTCTCGCTGTGGTCGGCCAACCTCGCCAATTTCGAAAACGACTTGAAGCGCATCGAGCCCTATGTCGATCTTCATCATATCGATGTGGCGGACGGCCACTTCGCCCCTTCCTTCCTGTTCTTTCCCGATCTTGTCGCCCGCATCGCCGGGCTGACGGCGAAACCCATCCACGTCCATCTGATGGTCGATGAAGCAATCGTCGAGGCGCAGACGCGCCAGTTCATCGAGGCCGGCGCCGACATGATCAGCGTCCATGCCGAGAATGGCGAGGCCGGATTGCGCGCCGTGCGGCTGGCGCGGGAGCTCGGCGCCGAGGCCGGCGTCGTACTCAGGCTGGAGACGCCTGTGGAAGCGGTGACGGCCTTTGCCCCGGAAGTCGCCTTCGTGACGCTTCTTGGAACCGCAATCGGCGTCAAGGGACAGAGCCTGTCGGACAAGGCCTGCGACAGGCTGGGCGCTGCCCGCGCCATCCTGAGAAAGGCCGGCCGTGAGGCACAGGTGGTTCTGGCGGCCGATGGCGGCATCCGCCACGAGACCGTGCCGTCGCTGCGTGCCGCCGGGGCTGAAACCGTGGTTCTCGGTTCGCTCGCCTTCGGTGACAAGGACCTCGCCGGCCGCATCGGCTGGCTGCACGGCTTGAAGGTCGCGGCATGACATCAGAAGCCGCCCTTGCGATCGATCTTGGCGGGACGGAGCTTCGTGTCGCCCTGGTCGACCGCGACGGCAAGATCCTGGCATTCGCGGCGGTGCCGACGCAGGCGCAGGCCGGTCCCGATGTGGTGATCGGCCAGATCGAGGCGTTGGCGGCGACAGTCCACGCCGAGGCGCCGGCACTCTCGATCGTCGGCGTCGGCGTCGGTGCGCCGGGACCGCTCGATCCGCTGGCCGGCATCGCCGTCGGCCCGCCGACACTCGCCGGCTGGCTGGACGTGCCGCTTGCCGACATCCTCGAGCGGCGGCTCGGCCTGCCGGTGCGGCTGGAGAACGACGCCAATGCCGCGGCGCTCGGCGAATGGCGTTTCGGTGCCGGCCATGGTGCGGGCTCGCTGGTCTTCGTCACGGTTTCCACCGGCATTGGCGGTGGTGTCGTCGTCGACGGCCGCATCCTGCATGGCCGCCGTGGCCTTGCCGCCGAGATCGGTCACATGACCATCACCAATGAAGGCGAGCGCTGCGTATGCGGTGTCGTTGGCTGCTTCGAGGCCATCGCCTCGGGAACGGCACTTGGCCGCCGCGCCAGCGCCGCCACGGCAGCCGGAGACGGCTCTACCTTGCGACGCTTGTCAGCGGACGCGGAGGTAACCGGCCGCCATGTCGTCGAGGCGGCACGGCTGCAGGACGCTCTTGCCTCGGCCTTGCTGGAGGAGGAAGCGCGCTGGCTGGGTGTTGGCTTCACCAATCTCCTGCATCTCTATTCGCCCGATGTGCTGGTCGTTGGCGGCGGCATCGCCAATGGGCTCGACCTGATGCTGCCGACCATCGAGGCGACCATCAGGCAACGGGCCATGCGCGCCTATCGCGACGTGCCGGTCGTTCAGGCCCAGCTCGGCCGCCATGCCGGGCTCGTCGGCGCCGCCAGCCTTGTGCTGTTCGACGACGGCGGCACTTTGGCAGCCCGCATGCCTGTTGGCCCAAGCACGTTTCCGGACACCGCTGAGCAAGACCGGCACGGTCTGACGTTGCGACCTGCATGACAAAGGCCAGAGGCAGCACGCCTCCGGCCTTTTACGCATTGACCGCGCGTCATTACTCGGCGGGAACAACGTCCGCCGGCAGGCTATCGTCGGCCGTGCCCGCCAGCGCCCTCGCCAGCTTGGCCTCGTCGAGTTCGCCTTCCCAGCGCGCCACCACCAGCGTGGCGACAGCATTGCCGACGAAGTTGGTCAACGCCCGGCACTCCGACATGAAGCGGTCGACGCCGAGGATCAGCGCCATGCCAGCGACCGGCACCGCCGGAACCACCGAAAGCGTCGCCGCAAGGGTGATGAAGCCGGCCCCGGTGATGCCGGCGGCACCCTTGGAGGAAAGCATCGCCACCAGCAGCAGCAGGATCTGGTCACCCATCGACAGGTGGATGTTGGTCGCCTGCGCGATGAACAGCGCCGCCAAGGTCATGTAGATGTTGGTGCCATCAAGGTTGAAGGAATAGCCGGTTGGGATGACCAGGCCGACCACCGAGCGCTTGGCGCCGGCCTTCTCCATCTTTTCCATCAGCGAGGGCAGGGCGGCCTCCGACGAGGAGGTGCCCAGCACCAAAAGCAGCTCTTCCTTGATGTAGCGGATCAGCGACAGGATGGAGAACCCGTTGTAGCGGCAGACCGCGCCAAGCACGACGAACACGAACAGGAACGACGTCACGTAGAAGGTGCCGACCAGCATGGCGAGGTTGATGACCGCGCCGATGCCGTATTTGCCGATGGTGAAGGCCATGGCGCCGAAGGCACCGATGGGGGCGGCCTTCATCAGCACGCTGACCAGCTTGAAGATCGGTGTCGTCAGCGCCTGCAGGAAATTGAGCACGGGCGTGCCCTTGTCGCCGACCAACGCCAGCGCGATGCCGAACAGCACCGAGAAGAACAGCACCTGCAGGATGTCGCCATCGGCGAAGGCGCCGACGATGGTCGACGGGATGATGTTCATCAGGAAGCCGGTGACCGACTGGTCGTGCGCCTTGGCGGCGTAAGTGCTGATGGTCGAGGCGTCGAGCGTCGCCGGGTCGATGTTGAAGCCGGCGCCCGGCTGCACGACATTGGCGACGACAAGGCCGATGATCAGAGCCAGCGTCGAAAAGGTGAGAAAATAGAGCATCGCCTTGCCGGCGACACGTCCGACCTTCTGCAGGTCGCTCATGCCGGCAATGCCCGTCGTCACGGTCAGGAAAATGACCGGGGCGATGATCATCTTGACCAGCTTGATGAAGGCGTCGCCGAGCGGCTTCATGCTCTCGCCGACCGACGGATAGAAATGGCCGAGCAGGATGCCGACGGTGATCGCGACGAGCACCTGCACGTAGAGTTGGGCATAGAAAGGCTTGCGCTGCGCGGCAAGCGCGCCTGATTGGTCTGCGATGTGCATCGAACTCTCCCTGGCCGGATGGGGCGGAGCGCCCTGCGTGACTTCTCCCATCGCGGCGCTCCGGTCGCACGCCGCTGCCAGGGAGTTTTGCAAGCGTTGTGCCAGTTCGCGGAAAGGCCGGAACCACGGGATTTCCGCCTTTGTCTGACGTCATGCGGGCAAAGCCTGTGCGGATTTCCGCACAGGCAGTGTTTGCCTGGGCGGATTTTCGCATTACACTGGCCGAAAGCCGCGAGCAAAGGGGAGAGGGCAGACGCCGCAAGCAGACACCGATAGCGGATTCCCTGGATTTGCCGGCCGTGAATTGCTGCGCGAGGCGGTGGCGCGGCTGCGCGATGGCCGCTGGGTTGCCGTGGTCGTCGCTCTTGCCTTTCTGGCCGGCGCGATCGCCATTGCCGGGCGCATCGCCTCCGGCCAGGCGGCCGATAATCTGCGCGAGACGGCACTCGCCGCACTGCCGCTGGCGGCGGGAACCCTGACCGGCGAAATCGAAAAGCAGCGCCTGGTTCCACTGGTGTTGGCCAGAGACGATGCGGTGCGCGGCGCTCTGCGCCGGGCCGGAAAAATGAAAGAAAAGGCCCTCAACGACAAGCTCAAGTCGATTGCCGGCGATGCCTCGGCATCCGCCATCTACATCATCGATACGGCAGGCATCGCCATATCAGCCAGCAATGCCGACGAACCGGCGAGCTTTGTCGGCATCGATTACAATTTTCGGCACTATTTCCAGGAAGCGATGAGCAAGGGTGCTGCCAGCCAATATGGCCTCGGCACAATCAGCGGCAGACCGGGGCTGTACCTTGCCAGCCGCGTCGACGATGGCGGCAAGCCGCTTGGCGTTGCGGTGCTGAAGGTCGAACTCGACGGCGTCGAAGCCAATTGGCGTTCCAGCGGTTTCCTCGTGTTCATCACTGATGAACGCGGCGTGGTGCTGGCTACCAGCCAGCCCGACTGGCGGTTCCGTGCGCTGGCACCACTGTCGGCCGAGGACACCGCCGCAGCCCACGAGCAGCTCCAGTTGGCCGATGCAGGCTTCGAGCCGCTGCCGATCCGGCGCGGCGCGGGTGACGGCCTGGCGACGATCGACAACGCGGGAAAACCGCGCCAGTTCGTCGAGGTGGTGCAGGATTTGCCTGGTGCTGTTCCTGGCTGGCGTCTCTGGCTGCTCACTCCCGCCGACGCTGCTCTTTCATCGGCCGCCAACACGGCGCGCCTGACCACGCTGCTTGGGCTTCTGCTGATGGGCTTGCTTGCCTACGTGCTGACCCGGCGCCGGCGAACGCGCAGGCTGAGGCAGGAGGCGCTGGCGCGTATGAATGCCGAGCTGGAGAGCCGAGTCAGCACGCGAACGGCCGAACTGACCCGCTCCAACACCGCACTTGCCGGTGAAATCGCCGAGCGCGAGAATGCCGAAGCCAAGGTGCGCCGGCTGCGCGACGACCTCGCCCAGGCCAACCGGCTTTCCATCCTCGGCCAAATCGCCGCCGGCGTGGCGCACGAGATCAACCAGCCGGTCGCCGCTATCCGCACCTATGCCGAGAATGCGGGCCGCTTTCTCGAAACCGGCAAAACCGAACCGGCCAGCGGCAATCTGACGTCGATCGTGTCGATGACCGAGCGCATCGGCGCGATCACCGGCACCTTGCGCACTTTCGCCCGTCGACCCGGGGTTGCCGCTTCGCCGCTGCCGGTGCGCGAGGCAATTGATGGCGCGCTGTCGCTGCTGTCGGGCCGCATCCGTGATTCCGGCGTGACCATCGTCAAGCCGCGCGGCAATGCCTCGCCGGTGGTCCTGGCCAGCCGCATCCGGCTGGAGCAGATACTCGTCAACCTTTTGCAGAATGCGCTCGACGCGATGAAGGACCAGTCTGATCCCCGCATCGAGATCCAACTCGCCGAGCACGACGACAGGGTGCTGATTTCGGTGCGCGACAATGGCCCAGGTGTCGGCCCGGAAGCAGCCGGCAATCTGTTCATGCCGTTCCAGACCACCAAGGAGAAGGGGCTTGGTCTCGGGCTGGTGATCTCGCAGGAGATTGCCCAGGAATTGGGCGGCACGCTGCGGCTCGATCCCGGCAATGGCACCGGCGCATCTTTTACCGTCGACTTGAGGCGAATTGAATGATTGAGGGATCAGGGTTGGTGGCGCTCGTCGACGACGATGCGGACCTCCTTCACGCCACAACGCAATTGCTCGAGCTTGCCGGCTTCACTGTGGTCGCGCGCGACGCCGCCGAGGCAGCGCTTGCCGTTGTCGACAGGACCTTTGAAGGCGTGGTGGTCAGCGACATCCGCATGCCGGGCATGAATGGTCTGCAGCTGTTCGATCGCATCAAGGCGATCGACCCTGATATACCGGTGATCCTGGTCACCGGGCATGGCGATGTCGATCTTGCTGTGGCCGCGCTCAAGGACGGCGTCTACGATTTCATCCCGAAACCCTATGCCGGCGATCGTCTTGTCGAGGCGCTGAAACGAGCATCGGAGAAGCGGCGGCTGGTGATGGAGAACCGGCGGCTGCGCGAGGCAGCAGTGCAAGCTGCAGACGGCCTGCCGCTGATCGGCGAGGTGCCCGCCATCCGGCGGCTGCGCGAAACGTTGCGCCAGATCGCCGACATGGATGTCGATGTGCTGGTCGAGGGGGAGACCGGAACCGGCAAGGAAGTGGTGGCGGACCTCCTGCACAGATGGGGGCGGCGCCGGGCAAAACCCTTCGTCGCGCTGAATTGCGGCGCGCTGCCGGAGACCGTCATAGAAAGCGAACTGTTCGGCCACGAGGCGGGCGCGTTCACCGGCGCGCAGCGACGGCGCATCGGCCGCATCGAGCATTCCAGCGGCGGCACGCTGTTCCTCGATGAGATCGAATCCATGCCGCCGGCCCTCCAGGTGAAGCTGCTGCGGGTACTCGAAACGCGCAGCGTGACCCCGCTTGGCTCGAACGACATCAGGCGCATCGATCTCAGGGTCGTCGCGGCGACTAAGGTCGACCTCGGCCTCCAGGACCAGCGCGGCGATTTTCGCGAGGATCTGTATTTTCGCCTCAACGTGGTGACGCTGCGCATACCGCCGCTGCGCGAACGGCGCGGCGATATCCCGATGCTGTTTGGGCATTTCCTCGGCAAGGCGGCAGAACGGTTCGGCCGGCCTATCGCGAAGATGAACGCTGCGGTCAGCGATCATCTCCAGTCGCATGACTGGCCAGGCAATGTGCGCGAGCTCGCCCATTTCGCCGATCGCGTCGCGCTCGGTCTCGGTCCGGACGATGAGGTGAGGACGGTCTCCGCGCACGCGCCGGAGCCTGCGGCAGCATTGCCCGAACGGGTCGGCCAATACGAAGCGCAGCTCATCCGTGACGCGCTGCGCGACCATGGCGGCGACGTGCGCGGCGCCATCGACGCCCTCGGCGTGCCGCGCAAGACCTTTTACGACAAGCTCAAGCGCTACGGCATTGCCGCATCCGAATTTCGCAATGGCGGCGATACCGATACGCAACCCATCTCGGAAAAGCGATGAATACGACCATTGAAACGACGGCAAATCCCTCGCCGGAAGAACTCGCCTTTCTCGGCGAAAGGTTGACGGCGTTCAACGACGGCGATGTCGGCGCATCCGAAAGGAAGGCGCTTGTGGTGTTTGTGCGCGACGAGGATGGCGCGGTCGTCGCCGGCATTTCCGGTTACACGGCCTGGGGCTGGCTCTATGTGCAATGGCTCTGGGTCGATGAGCGGCTGCGCGGCCAGCACATGGCCGGCACAATGCTGGACGCGGCCGAACAGGAAGCGGTGGCGCGCGGCTGCAACAATGCCTGGATCGATACCTTCAATCCGAACGCCGCCAAGGTCTATCAGCGCCAGGGCTATCGGCCCTTCGGCTCGCTGGCCGATTTCCCTGTCGGCCGCAGCCGCATCTTCCTGCAGAAGGAACTGGTTGGCGGTTGAGCAATTCCAGGAAAAGTGTGAAGCGGTTTTGCGTCCGGAATTGCGTCAAAGCAAGAGTCTAGCCGGCGAGTTTTCCGCCACGCATCGGCTGCGGCGCGCCGGTGGTGCTCGGGAAACTGATCGGCAGGCCGCGCAACACGCGAACCGCGAGGAAGGCAAAACACTCCGCCTCGACCGCATCGCCGCTCCAACCGAGGCTTTCCGCCAGCACCACCTCGACGCCGGCGCGGCTGGCCAGCATTGCCATCATGGTCGGGTTATGGCGGCCGCCGCCGCTGACCACCAGTTTTTTCGGACGGCTTGGTAAGAGGTCTAGTGCCTTGCCGACGGCTGCTGCGGTGAAGGCGGTGAGCAGTGCCGCGCCATCCTCCGCATCCAGCCCGTCCGCCATGGCGGCGCCGAAGTCGAAACGGTCCAGCGATTTGGGATAGGGCTTGGTGAGATAGGGGTGCTGCAGCAGCTTGGCCAGCCGGGCCTCGTCCACCTTACCTGCACGGCCAAGCGCGCCGTCGCGGTCCATCTCGCCGAGCCCCTTCGACTTGATGAAATCGTTCAGCGGCGCGTTGGCGGGTCCGGTGTCGAAGGCGACGACATTGTCGGCGCCATCCCACCAGGTGATGTTGGCGACGCCGCCGAGATTGAGTACGGCCACCTCGCCATTGGCGCCGGCGCCGCGCATCAGCGCAGTGTGATAGACCGCGGCCAGCGGCGCGCCTTGTCCCCCGGCGCGCATATCGGCCGAGCGGAAATCGTAAGCGACCTTGGTACCCAATATGGCATGCATCAGCTCACCGTCGCCGAGTTGCCTTGTCTGGCCCAGCCGTCCAACCTGCGGCGCGCGATGCAGAACGGTCTGGCCGTGAAAACCGACGACGCCGATATCGGCCATCGTCATGCCATAGCCTTCGACCAATTCCTTGACGGCTGCCGACTGCGCGCGCGTCAGGGCTTCCTCCGCGGTGCGGAAGATCGCCGGCTCCGGCCCGACAAAGTTCCACGCCCGCGCCTCCGTCAGCGTCTCTTCCAGCAGGGAGCGGATCGACGGAGGATAGGGCATCAGCCGGTAGGTGCCGAAATCCTCGATACGTTCGCCGTCGGTCTTGATCAGCGCGACGTCGATGTTGCCGTCCAGCACCGTGCCGGTCATCAGGCCGACGGCCCAGATTGGTTCCATAATCGTTTCCCTATCGAACATGATCTTTTCCGAAAACCGTTTCCCACTTTTCGGGACCATGCTCCAGTCCCCATTGATGAGATCGCCGACAGCTTTACGAAGCCTAACGATTCTACCGTCAAAATGTCGGTCGGATGAATCCGGTTGGCGGGCAAGGTCCAAGCCTTGCCACTTTCGAAGTGGCGGTCTCGTTGCTGAAGGCCGAGCGGCCTTCGTAGCGCCACAGGCGATGCTGGACCGCGCAACGCCGGTTCTGCGGTCGTTTGGGCTCAACACAGCGGCAATGCCACCTCTTGCCTATCATGCGCGAAGGCGCGACCTTGCTCGATCTGGCGAAACGCTTCCGCCGAAATCCGCAAGGGAGAGAAAATCATGACATCCGATGTGGCCGTTATTGCAGGCGCGGGCGCTGGTCTGAGCGCCTCGCTTGCGCGCCTTCTCACCCGGGAAGGCTTTCGCGTGGTTCTGGCCGCCCGCAACGTCGAGAAGCTGGGCGCTCTGGTCGATGAGACCGGTGCGCTGGCCGTTGAGACGGATGTCGCCGACGCTGCGTCCGTCGCCAGGCTGTTCGACACCGCCGACAAGGCCGGCCCGCTGGCGCTCGTGGTGTTCAACGCCAGCGCACGCACACGCGGCCCGATCGCCGAGCTCGATGCCGAAGCGGTCAAACAGGCATTGCTGGTCGGCGCCTATGGCGGCTTCCTGGTCGGCCAGCAGGCGGCGCGCCGGCTGCTTGTCCGGGGATCCGGTTCGATCCTGTTCACCGGCGCCACCGCCAGTGTGAAGGGCTTTCCCGGCTCGGCCGGCTTTGCCATGCCGAAATTCGGCCTGCGCGGCCTGGCGCAGTCCATGGCCCGCGAACTCGCCCCGAAGAACATCCACGTCGCCCACTTCATTATCGACGGCCAGATCGAGGCGCCCGGACAGGCAGCCGATCCCGACCGGCCGGACCGCCGCCTGTCGCCGGACGCTATCGCCGAGGCCTATCTCACAACCCATCGCCAGCATCGCAGCGCCTGGAGCTCGGAGCTTGAGTTGCGGCCCTGGGTCGAGACGTTTTGACAATCCAGCTGACCGGCGGGCGGGAAGTAATGCGATCCTTCCGCCGTTCCTTGCATATTAGGAGATGCTGATATTTTGTGGCGCTAAGCTGCTTATCCAATACATAAAAAGACATAGGGTAATATATACGTTTGTTTAACGCCGGTTGTGCATGTTGCAGCTTTCCCGGGTTAATTGAGAACGCGCATGTCGGTTACACGTCGTACACTGCTTGCGGCCGGGAGCGGCGGGTTGCTGATTTCACAAGCCCGGGCAGCCAGCACTCTGGGACAGCAGGCGGAGAGCGCCCCTCAACCTATCGCGAGCGGCGATGCATTGCGCATCGCAATGCCGGCCTTCGCTTCCAATCCGTTCTTCCCGGCCGACGGCTCGGGGGACGATGGCATAGACATGGAACTGGCCCACGGCATCGCCGCGGCGCTTGGCGTCGAGCCGGTGTTCGACCGATCCGCCGCAACGTTCGACGATATCGTCAGACAGGTCAGTTCCGGACAGGCCGACATGGCGATTGGCAAGCTCAGCCGGACGCTTCAGCGCGGCCGGTCGATCATCTATTCCCGCCCCTACGCCATGCTGCGGCAAGGGCTGATCGCCAACCGCCTCAACCTGGCGCGTATCGCGCAAGGCAAACCGGCCGAACAGATCGTCCGTGATTTCTCAGGCGATCTTGGCGTGATCGAGGGCTCTTCATTCGCCACCTATGCGGCCACGACCTTCCCGCATGCGCAAATCCACCGCCTGGCAAGCTGGGACCTGATCATCGATGCGATCCGAAACGGGACGATCGACATGGCCTATCGCGATGATTTCGAGATCAAGAAGCTGATGGTCGACGACCCGTCGATGACGGTCGTCGCGCGCTCGATCACGCTGACCGACAAGGTCGATACGATCGCAGTCGGCGTGCGGCCGGACAATCCGCACCTCGCGGCCTTTGTCGATCTCTATCTCGATCTCGCGCGGGGTCAGCAGATTCTCAACACGGATGAGATCATCGCCCGCTATCGCCTGGGGAGCAAAGCCTGACAATGGCCATCTCCGACGTAGCCGGACCCCTGCCTTTCGACTGGCGCCTCGCGGCAAGGCGCATCCTGCGCTCGCCCGTGACGACGATTGTGATGATTGCTGCAGGGATACTGTGCGGCCTCTACTATCCAGACTTTGCCCATGCGATCAGCCCTGTCGCACAACTCTACCTGAATTTCCTCAAGATGGTCGTCCTGCCCTATTTGGTCTCGTCGGTCATCTTCTCCATCACGGCAATGGTCCAGGATCCCAAATCGGTCCGCTACCTCGGCAAGGTGGGCATGGCCGTGCTGGTCGTGTCGTTCCTGGGCGTGCTGGTGAGCGGCACCCTGTCGCTGATCCTGCAGCCGGGCCAGATCGAGAATCCACAGTCGCGCATCGAGCTTGGCGAGTTCATCAATTCGCAAGGCAGCGTGTCCACCGATCTCGCCTTCCCATTCCAGCCGCCGCCCTCCAATGGCGATCCCAATGGCGGGCACTCGATCCTGCTCGACCTGGTGCCGAACAACGTCTTCAACGCGCTGGCCTCGGGCCAGACCATCCAGGTTTTGCTGTTCTGCCTGCTTTTCGGGCTCGCGATGGGGAAGATTCCCCAGCCCTCGTCCATGAGCCTGACCCAGGCGCTCAACGCGGTCTACCGGGCCTGCACGGTGCTCACCAACTGGTTCATCTGGGGGTTGCCCTTTGCAACCTTCATCCTGATCGCGGACCAGACCGCGTCGACCGGAACCAAGCCGCTCACGCTGATGGGCGGTTACCTGCTGGTGATGGGCCTTTCCTGCCTCATATTCGTTGCCGGGTCCTTTGCCATTATCGCCATCCGGTCGCGACGAAGCTACTGGACCACGATCAAGACCTGCCAGCCCCTTCTCATGGTGGCCATCACCACACGCTCCACGGTCGCCTCGCTGCCGTGGGTCATCAACCTTTTGAGCGAGCGCCTGCGGTTCAGCCTGGTGGTGGTCGAACTGCTCGTGCCGCTGCAGGCGGCATTGCTGCGCACAGGCCCGGCGCTGCTCTACACTTCGGGTGCGCTGTTCATCGCCCAGCTTTACGGCCACCAGCTTGCAGTCTCGGACCTCGTGCTCGTCGGTATCATCTCAGCGCTTCTCGCGCTCACCACCGGCGGCATGGGCAGCCTGCTCATCCTGTCGCAAATGTCCATCGTCTGCGGCTACCTGAAGCTTCCCTTCGAGGCGGCGTTCGTCCTGTTCGTCGCGGTGGATGCAGCCGTGGACACGTTCATGACGCTGGCCAGCGTTTGCACCGTCGCGGCAAGCACGGCAATGATCGCTCCCAGCCACAGGGAGACGACGCAGCCTGAAACCGTGTCGGAGCAGTTCGAAGCCGAGCCTGCCAGATGATCGACGACAGCATCCGTCCCCAGCTCGGCATTATCGGCGGTCTTGGGCCGCTTGCTTCGGCTGATTTCTACTTCAAGCTGACCCGGATGACCCAGGCGCTCAGAGACAACGAACATGTGCCTGCCGTGATCCTCAGTGTCCCGCAGCTGCCCGACAGGACCGAAGCCATCCTTGCCGGCCATGACGGGCCGCTGGCGCCTTTGAAAGCCGCGGTCGCGACGCTCAATGCGCTCGGCGTCGCCTGTATCGCGATGCCGTGCAACACCGCCCACCATTGGTACGGCCAACTGGCGGCGAATTCGCGCGCGGAAATCATCCATATCGGAGATGCTGTGGTGGCGGAGACGCGTCGTAGCCTGGAGCGGGGCCGGGTTGCTGTTCTCGCCACCCAAGGCACGCTGGTCTCCGGCTTCTATCAGGACAGGATGTCGGCAGCGGGATTTGAGCTCTGCCTTCCCGCGAACACCGAGTTTCAGGCCTGCGTCGACAGCGCGATCAGCCTCGTCAAGGCGGGTTCGATCACGGATGCGGCGGTTGAAACCGAGCGTGCGCTCGACATCGCGCAAACGGCCGGCGCCGATGCCGCCCTGCTCGGCTGCACCGAACTGTCGGTGGTGGCCGCCAGCCTCAACGATATCACTGGATTGGTCGTCATCGACAGCAATGCGGCCTTGGCAAGAGCCTGTCTGAACCGACTGGGCTTCGATGCCCAGGAAACCCGCGGCCTGCCGACCGTATCGCGGCTGCCGGAACATGACCGATCGATGCTCGCCAGCTTGGCCGCACTGGCCTAGCCCTATGGATAGAACCTCATAGCATTCCGGAACCTGTCAGCCCTGGCGCGGCACGCCCTTGGCAAGAAGGTAGACGAGATACGGCCCGCCAAGCAGCGAAGCGAACAGGCCGGCGGGCAGTTCGTAGGGAAAGGCCGCCATGCGCGATAGCCAGTCCGATACGATCATCAGCAAGGCACCCAGAACCATCGCTCCGGCGAGATGGACGCGGGCGTGGGAAAGGCCGACCAGACGGGTAAGGTGCGGCGCGATCAGGCCGACGAAGCTCAATGGCCCGACGACCATGGCGGCCAGCGCGGTCAGCAGCGCGGCAACGACGATCAGCATCAGCCGTCCGCCGGCAACCGGCACGCCCAGCCCGCGTGCGCTGTCGGACCCGAGCGGCAGGATGTCCAGCCAGCGGGCGGCAAGGAACAGCGGCAACGTCAGCGGCAACAGGCAAGCGAGTGCCAGCCCTGCATCGAGCGCCGTCGCCTGGCCGGTCGAGCCGCTCAGCCAGCGCAACAGAATGTAGGACTGTGCATTGCCCATGGCGATCGTCGCGGTGATCGCAGCGCTGCACAGCGCGCTCATGGCGATACCGGCAAGCAGCAGCCGCCCCGCACCGAACTTTGCTCGTGCGGCGGCCAGCATGGCAATCAAGGCCGTCAGTGAGCCCAAGGCTGACCCGGCGAGCTGCCAGCCGGGACTGGCCGTGGCGCTGACCATCAGCACGGCTGTCAGGCCGGCACCGGCGCCGGTGCCGACCCCCAGCACTTCGGGGCTTGCCAGCGGGTTGCCGGTGACCCGCTGGATGACGACGCCGGCAGCCGCAAGCATGGCGCCGGCGGCAGCCGCTACGCCGACCCGTGGCGCGCGCCAGGCGGCGAGATCGGTTAACAGGTCTCCCCCAGCAATAGACCAGCCGTGCGGGCCACGCCCGACGACAAGCGCCACGATGGCAGCGACAAGCACCAGCGCAAGCAGGAGCAGGATGATCAGCCATGGCCGGCTGGCCTTGCGCGGTGCGGTACCATTCGAACCGAGATGCGGCCACTCGAAAAGGCGCAGCCGCGGCAACAGCCACAGCAGCAGCGGACCGCCGAGCAGGGCGGTGCCGGCACCGGTCGGAATGCGTTCGCCACCGGAACCGGCGGCCAGCTGTACCAGCCCGTCCGTCAGCCACAGCAGCACGGCGCCGATCAGTGGCGCGGCGATCAGTTTTTGACGCAGTGTGCGGGCGCCCGAAAGCGTGGCCAGCGCCGGGGCTGCAAGACCGACGAACCCGATGACGCCAACCTCTGCCGCGACTGACGTCGCCATCCACACGGCAAGCGCGATGATGAGAAAGCGGCTTGAGTGACGGGCGACGCCCAGGCCGCGTGCCGAGGCATCGTCGAGACCAAGGATGGTCAGGGGCCGCAGCAGCATCAATGCGGCAACCGCACCGGCCGCCAGCCTGATCGTCAGCGCGATGGTCGGCTCCCAGTCCTGCTGGACCAGCGATCCGCCGCCCCAGATGAACAGCGAAAACAGGTACTCGCCATTGGCGAGGATCAGCGCCGCGCTGACGGAACTGGCGGTCAGCGCCACCATCATCCCGGCGAGCACGACGGAGACCGGTTCCAGCCCGCGCCGCCAGGTCAATGCCAGCACCAGCAGCACCGCGGCGATGCCACCGGCGAAAGCGACCAGGCTTTGCGACCGCTCCATCAGCAGCGGTGCGTAAAGCGAGACGATCGTCATCGCCAGTTGCGCGCCGGCCGAGATGCCAAGCGTCGACGGTTCGGCCAGCGGGTTGCGCAGCACATGCTGCAACAGCAGGCCGGACAGGCCGAGCACGGCGCCGGCCAGCACCGCCACCGCGCCGCGCGGCAGCGTGCTGTAGAGCAGGATGACGCGGTCGAGACCGATACCGCCCGGCAGTGGAGCCGGCCACTGCATGCTGACCCGCCATGCGAACAGGAGCGCTGCCACAGCCGCGAGGAGGCCCCACAGGGCGATTGGCAACAGCGCGGCACTCGTCGCGGCGCGATCGCTTTTAGTGCGCTCAGCCATGGCTCTGCCCGGCAAGGGCGGCCGTCGCCAGGCGCGCGAAGCGGCGTGCCGACGGCAGGCAGCCGAAATGGTTGATCGGCTCCAGCACCGCCACGCGCCCCTGGCTGACAGCGGGCAGGGCGTTCCACAAGGCATTTGTCGGAAGCGAGCGCCCGACATCGGCCGGCAGTGGCGAAACGATCAGGATCGACGCCTCGGGCACGCGCGCAAGCGCCTCCAGTCCGACGGGTGCCGCCGCGCTGTAGCTCGTCTCGTCGGTCCATGCATTGACCAGGCCGAGACGCGTCAGCACATCGCCGAACATGGAATCGCGACCGAAGGCGCGAAAATGCCTGCTATCACCGAGACTGATGACGAAGACCGGATGCCCGGAAGCGTGGGGCAAGGTGGCGCGCAATCGTGCGATTTCATCGGGGGTCTCGTCGGCGTAGCGCTTCGCCTCGGCCTGCCGCCCCAGCTTTCCGCCAAGCGCCAGCGTCGCCGCCTCGGCGAGCATGTAGGGCGGTACCCCAGCCTCGTACACCGCTTGCGCAAACACCGGTGCGATGCGCTCCAGCATCGGGCGCTGGTATTCATAGAAATTGGAGATCACGATGAGATCAGGCGCGACGATGCGCAGCAGTTCGTAATTGGGCGCGCCGCGCAGGCCGAGGTCGGTTGTCGATTGAGGAATCGCCGGCTCGACCGCGATCTTGCGAAATTGGATCAGTTCGGTCGCCGCCACCGGCTCGATGCCGAGTGCCAGCAACGTCTCCAGCATGCCCCAGTCGATCGCGGCAACGCGCGGTGTAGCGGCCCTGGCGGCAACCGGTGGCAGCAATGCCGCGGCCGCCAGCGCAAGCAACTGCCTTCTGTTGGGCAGATGGATCATCACTGGCTTATTTGGCAAGCTGTAACCAAGTCGACTACCAAGTCGTATGCGCCTTCAGCTTGAACGAGCGGCCTTCGCCATAGGAACAAGTCAGCGTCGTCTGGCAGCTCGACACATAGGTCTTGTCGAAGAGATTGGTGATGTTGAGATCGATCCCCCAGTTCTCCTTCTCGTAGCCGAGTTTCAGATCGGCCAGCGTAACCGCAGGCACCCTTGCCGTGTTGGCATTGTCGGCCCATGAGGAGCCGAGATAGCGCAAACCGCCGCCGACCGAGATGCCGTCATACCAATCGCCACGGAACGTGTAATCGATCGAGGCGGAAGCCATAATCTCGGGGACGATGAAGGGTGTCTTGCCGATGAGCGCCGGGTTGGCGTCCTTGGTGATGTCGATGTCGTAGGCCGTGAATGCACCCGTGACCCGGAAATCGTCGGTCACGTTCACCTTGCCTTCGAGTTCAACACCGCGAGAGCGCACTTCACCGGTCTGCATCTGCGTGAACAGAGTGACATTGGAAGGGACGTTCTGGCGCGTCAGGTCAAACAGCGACAGGGTGAACAGGCCATCGACAAAGGTCGGTACGTATTTCACGCCAACTTCGTATTGCGTGCCTTCTTCCGGCTTGAACAGATTGCCCAATGCGTCGGTGCCGATGATAGGGTTGAAGAAGGTGGCGATGCTGGCATAGGGGATAACGCCATTGTCGAATTCGTAGGCCAGTCCTGCTCGCCCGGAGAAATCTCCGACAGTCTGGCTCTGTGAACTGGAGCTGCTGCTGTAGTAGGTCGGACGATTGTCGGCGTCGAGCCAGCCACGGTCGTAGCGGCCGTTCAGCGTCACCAGCCAGCCATCGCCGAAGCGCAACTGGTCTTGGGCATAGAAGCCGAGCTGTTTTTGCGTCAGGTCCTGGTTGAGGTAGCTGACACGTGGCGTCAGTGGCGAGCCGTAAACTGGATGGAAGGCGTCGATCGGGTTGTCATAGTTTTCGTCGTAGAGGCCAGACGACTGGACCTGGTCGATGTTGTAGTATTTGAAATCGATGCCGGCGAGTATCGTATGTTCGACAGGACCGGTCACAACCTTGCCTTCGATCTGGTTGTCGACAAGGAAGGTCTTGGCCGTGGTGTCATGGTCGAAATTTACGCGGGCCAGATCGGTGGGCCCTCCGATGGTTGACCAGCCATTCGGATAGACGCTGACCTCATTGATATCGGCGGCGGTGAAGCGGGCGTTGGAGCGCACCGTCCAGTCATTGTCGAATGTGTGTTCGAACTCGTAGCCTATCGAGCCCTGTTCCCGCTTGTAGAGATCGACGCTCGGCTCCGTGAAATTCGCATCCGGGTCGATGCGGCCATAATTCACGCCGTCGACAATGTGGTCCGTCACCGTCCCGCTATAGGGCAGGAAGCTGCCGCCATTGTGGTTCTCGTCGACGTGGCTGTAGTTGGCCAGGATGGTCAGCGTGGTTGCTTCGTCCGGCTTCCACGTAATGCTCGGCGAGATGAAACCGCGCCAGCCATTTTGCAGGTCGCTATAGGTGTCGCCGCCGGCGACCTTGCCCGTCATCCGGTAGCTGACCGCGCCATCCTTGGCGACGTCGCCAATGTCGAAGCCGAGATAGACATTGCCGGCGTCGTTGACGCCGGTTTCGACATAGCGCGTGCGTTCGAAGTCCGGCCGCTTGCTGACATAGTTGACCAGGCCACCTGGATTGCTGCCGCCATAGAGCACGGAGGCAGGCCCCTTCAGCACCTCGATGCGCTCCAACCCGAAGCTGTCGACATAGAAGCCGCCAAAACCGTAGCTGAACAGCTGCAGCCCATCCATGTAGGTGCCGGTGGCCGTCGCCTGGAAACCACGGATGTACAGCCAGTTGGTGTCGCTGTCGGGGCCGAAGGGCTGTGCGAACACCCCGGCCGTGTAGCGCAAGGCCTCGTCGGCCTTCTGTGCGCCCTGGTCGTCGATCTCTTGACGGCCGACCACCGACACGGATTGTGGGATATCCTTGATGTCGGTCGCCGTCTTGGAGCCGGTCTTGCTTTTTTTGGCGACGACGCCCTTAACCGGTCCGGTCGCGCCGTCGCCGGCCTCGCCCTCGACCACCACCGGTTCAAGCTGGGTGCTGGTTTGCACCGACTGTGCGAACGCGGCCATTGGCGGGATCATCGCGGCCGCGGCGACACTGGCCGCCAGAAGCGCCTTCATCCGGTAAGTTCTGCTCATCAGGAAGTCCCCGCCTGTCGATATTGAGATACATGATCATTTATCTCAACTTATCTGCGGGTCATTGTACGGAATTGGGCGGTTTGTCCATTCTTGTCCAAACGAGGGACATCGCGGTGTGATGTTGCGGAAATGTCACTGGCGACTGGTGCTCCTCATCCAGGCGCCGGGCGTCAATCCGACAATAGACTTGAACACACGCGTCAGATGCGCCTGGTCGAAAAAACCCGTTGCCTCGGCGATGTCGCCGAGTGAAGCGGCGTCACGCGCCATCATCGCCTTGGCCCTGTCGACCCGCGCCTGCATCTGCCAACGATGCGGCGGCACGCCCGTCGCCGCCTTGAAGGCATGACTCATCGCGGTTTCGGACAGGCCGGTCAGCGCGGCGAGATCGGCAAGCCGGATCCTGTCCAGGCAATGCGCGTCGATGTAGTCGGTGACGAGGCGCAGCTTGCGGCGCGACAGCGGCGACCGCCGCCTAAGGTTATCAGGCCGGTTGATCTGGAACAGGCTTGCGAACAAGGCATTGAGCAGACCCTCGCCATAGAGATCATGCAGGGGCCGGTCGCTGCCGCATTCGGCGGCGATCAGGCCGGCAAGCATGGCGATCCGGTCGTCGCGAAACTGGAAGCGCGACATCCGCAAGGCCTCGAGGTCAAGGCTGCGGCCGAAGCGGCGCGTCAGCACTGCGGCGTCGAAATGCAGGTCGAGATGCCGGATCCGCCGAAGCCCCTCGACCCGGCCGCGGATCGGCACGTGGGCCGGTATGTAGGCCATGGAAAAAGCCTGGTCGTGGCGGCGCAATTCGCCCTTGGCGTCTTCGACGAAGAACGCGCCATCGCCATCCACATCGAGCGCGACGAACAGCCGGGGGTCGGGAGAGACGTAATAGCCTTCGGCCTTGTCACCGCATGAGACATCCCAGAGGTCGGCGACCACGCCGTCCCAGACATGCCATTTCAGGTCGCCAATGACTGAAAAGCCCTCAATCCGGCTTTCCATGCGCGCAACGAAGGTCAAGTCCTGTGATCCCAGCCATAATACATGATAAAAACCATCATGTTTATGCCCGGTTAGCGACCCCACCGCAAGTGCTTTGCGGCTGCTCGAAAATCGGCCGGAACCAATGCCGCTGGGGCAATCGGGCCTCAAACACTTTCGAGGTATGTCTCGATTTCGAAATCGCTGACATTGAGCGCGAACGTGTTCAATTCCTGGCGTTTGCAGGCAACGAAGGAGTCGCGCAGGATGGCTGGAAAAATCTCCGCCACATGCGTCCCGCTCTCGAAGGCGGCGATCGCCGACGCCCAGTCCGGCGGCAGCTTTGCCGGCGGAAGTCCCTGGCCGTCGGTGCCGATCGGATCGCCTGGCGATATTTGTCTTTCAATGCCCGTCAGTGCGGCGCCCAATATGGCCGCTAGCACCAGATAGGGATTGGCGTCGGCTCCCGAAACGCGATGCTCGATGCGGCGCGCACCGGTTGGCCCGCCGGGAATGCGGATCGCGACCATACGGTTCTCATAACCCCAGGCGACTGCGGTCGGCGCATAGGATCTCGGGCGCAGCCTGCGGTAGGAGTTGAAGTGCGGCGCGAACACCAGCGTGCTTTCGGCCATTGCCGCAAGCAGGCCGCCGACCGCATGGCGCATGGTCTCAGAACCCTGGTCGGTGCCGTCATCGAAGACGTTGCGCCCTTCGCCGTCGATCAGGCTGAAATGAACGTGAAAGCCGTTGCCGGCCCGGTCGCCATAGGGCTTGGCCATGAAACAGGCGGCAAAGCCGTGCTTGCGGGCAATGCCCTTCACGGTGCGCTTGAACAGCACCGCATCGTCAGCCGCCCGCAAGGCGTCCGCGACATGGTTCAGATTGATCTCGAACTGACCGACGCCGTTCTCGGCGATGGCGGTGTCGACGGGAATGCCTTGCGTCCGGCAGGCCTCGTAGACGTCATGGATGAAGGATTCGAAGTCGTCGATCTCGTCGATCGACAGCGCCGCGTCGGAATCGAGGCGGCGTCCGGTTACCGGCGAGACCGGTCCGACCGGCCGCTGCGACTGCGGATCGACGAGGTAGAATTCGAGTTCCGTTGCCGCGACCGGAGTCAGGCCCAAGGCCTTGTAGCGATCGAGGATGCGGGCCAGCGCCCGTCGCGGGTCGCCGAGATAAGGCGCGCCGCTTTCGTCGGCGAGCCAGAGCGGGACAAGCGCCGTCGGATGCGCCGTCCAGGCCACCGGCAGAATGCCGCGCCCCGTCCACTGGCACAGTCCGTCGGCATCGCCGGTCGAGAATACCAGTGTGTTGCCTTCGATGTCCTCGCCCCAGACATCGAGCCCGATCAGCGAAAAAGGCATGCGCAGCTTGCCTTCCAGCGCCTTTCTTGCCTGCTCGACGGGAATGCGCTTGCCGCGCATGATGCCGTTGAGGTCGCACACCGCGGCTCTCAGGCTCTGGATGTCGGTCCTGCTATCAAGCCAGTTCAAAACGTCCGCAATTGCATCGCTCAATTTATGACCTCTGGTTTTCGAAGGTGCCGCAACCTGACCGGCTGCACTGTCCCTGATAAAAATAGCTTGTGAGTTTTAGGAAAACAGACTTGGCTGTCGCCAAGCGCTTTTCCTTATTTTTTCAAGTCACTAGCCGGGATGTCGGGAGGCATTTCAAAACCAATTGCGCGATCTGCGATCGCAACATAGAGGCAAGAGGCCGGAAAGCCAAGTGGCGTCGCCCGAATCCGCACAAACGCGACGCGCATCAGTTTCTCGCCTTCGGAAATCTCGCCTGCTGCAGTATGTGCGAGGCCCCTTCGTCGATGTCGCGCAAGATGGCGGCGCGGGCGCGCTCGCCATCCTGGGCCTCGATCGCAGCGACGACTTCCTCGTGAAAGTCGATGTCGAGGATGGAGGCGAGGTTATCCTCGAAACCCATGGCAAGGTTCCTGAGGAAAGGGCCGACCTGCATCCATACGGTTTCGATCAGGAAGATCATCTGCTCGTTGCCGCAATGGCGATAGATCGAGAATTTGAAGTCGTGGTTCTTGCGCAGGTAATCATCGATATCGCCTTTGCGGGCCGCCAAAGTCAGGTCGGTGGCGTGGCGTCGGATGGTGCGCAGATTGTTGCCGTTGATGCGTTTTGTCGCCAGTTCGGTCGCCGAGCCTTCGAGGATAGTCCGCACAGCGGTCAATTGCGAAAACCGGTCGGCCGATATTGCCGGCACTTCGACGCTGCCGTTCGGCATCGGGCTGAGCGCCCGCAGCGCTTGCAGCCGCATGAAGGCGCTGCGCACCGGCATGTCGCTGGTGCCGAGTTCCCTTGCGAGTTTTCGCGACGTCAGCTTCTGGCCCGGCGTGAACTGGCCGGACATCAGCGCCCGCACAAGCTCCAGATAGACTTTTTCATGCAAGGGAACGGTGTCGACGGCGGTCAACCCGAATTGTGTTTTGTCGGCCATTGGCGGGGCGCTGCTTCATCGGTTCAGAAATCTGTGCGGCCGGCTGGTTTCGCCGCTGGGGATTCTGCGTGGCCGAGCCCGGCGAGAACGCCGAAGTCAGCGACTTATCAAGAACATGATAGACGCTTCGATCGTTGCGCGGCAAGCCGACGCCTCGCACCAAGGCCGACGGCTTGATTGTCAGGCATATGGCGTCTCTGCCACGCTGTGCAAAACGGTCATCACAAATCTTGACCTCGCATGCACTTGCACCTCTGGCCGCTGTCTGGCTTTTTGGGCTACCCATCGCAACGGAGTGATTCGCATCATGCCACTCGATTGCAAGGTTTCAAGGCAGTCTGCGGGTGGGTCGTGAAGCGCGCGCAATTGGCGAAGGAGACACAGGCATGGCCGAGTTCAAGAAGCCCGAAATCTCCGAGATGAGACCCAAGATCACCGTGATCGGCGTTGGTGGCGGCGGTGGCAATGCCGTCAACAACATGATCGCGGAGCAGCTTCAGGGCACTGAATTCATCGCCGCCAACACCGACGCCCAGGCGCTGACCATGTCGAAGGCGTCCAGGCTGATCCAGCTTGGCGCGCACGTCACCGAAGGATTAGGCGCCGGATCGCTTCCCGAGATCGGCCGCGCCGCGGCCGAGGAATCGCTCGACGAGATCATGGACCATCTGGCCGGCACGCATATGTGTTTCGTCACCGCCGGAATGGGCGGCGGCACGGGAACCGGTGCGGCTCCAATCATCGCCCAGGCGGCACGCAAGGCCGGCATCCTGACGGTGGGTGTCGTCACCAAGCCGTTCGCCTTTGAAGGCCGGCGCCGCATGCAGATGGCCGAAGAGGGCATCGAGCGGCTGCGCGAGAGCGCCGACACGGTGATCGTCATCCCGAACCAGAACCTGTTTCGGATCGCCGATGCCAAGACCACCTTCGCCGATGCGTTCGTGATTGCCGACCGGGTGCTCTATGCCGGCGTCAGCTGCATCACCGATCTCATCGTCAAGGAAGGCCTGATCAATCTCGACTTCGCCGATGTCAAATCGGTGATGCGCGACATGGGCCGTGCCATGATGGGCACCGGCGAGGCCTCCGGCGAGGGTCGGGCGATGAAGGCGGCGGAAGCCGCGATCGCCAACCCGTTGCTCGACGAAGTGTCGATGAAAGGCGCCAAGGGCGTGCTGGTCTCGATATCGGGCGGCAGGGACATGACCCTGTTCGAGGTCGACGAGGCCGCCACCCGCATCCGCGAAGAGGTCTACGAGGATGCCGACATCATCGTTGGAGCCATCTTCGACAAGGGCATGGAAGGCCGCTTCAGGGTCTCGGTGGTGGCGACGGGTCTCGACCGTGCGTTTGGTGTGGAGGATGCCGAAGCCGGCATCGCCCGCGACCACGCCGGTCAGCCGGCGCGGACGCTTCAATAAGTCATATCGCGCGTTTATCCTCGCCAAGAGATAATTTCTCGGGGGAGACATCGCTGAATAGCAATTGCATTGCCGACGGATCAGATTGACTGGCGCAACTATTGTGTTCAGCTGTATCGATCTCGGTACCGCTGCTGCTACAAGAATCGGTCATGGACGGTCATCTATACTGGCTACCCGTATCGTTCGAGCGACGAGAGGCGCGGCTTGGAATTCGACTTGAAAACCATCGAAGCGCTTGCGCCCGATCAGGCGTCGTTGAGCGCCGCTTCCAGGTTGACCAGGCAATCGAACTGGCCACGGCTCGAAAAGAGCGATCAACTGGGGCTCCTCTGGGGGGAATGCCAGGGTTCCGGCTCCAATCCCTACCGTGTGGTCGTCGACACCGGCGACCATGGCTACAAATGCACCTGTCCGTCGCGGAAATTTCCCTGCAAGCACACTTTGGCGCTGATGTGGATTGCAGCCACCACGCCGGCCAGTTTTACCGCCGCAGGCTCGACCCCGGAATGGGTGAATGATTGGCTCGGCCGCCGCAGGAAGGCCTCGCCGCAGCCGGCGGCGCCAGCGCCCGGTGCGGGAGGCAAGAGCATTGGCGAGGCCTCGCGCGACGACGAAAGCGCAGACATCGAGGACGCCGCTGCGGTCGAGCGCCGCGAGGCAGCGCAGCGCAAGCGGACGCTGGATACGCAATCCGCGGTGTCGGCGGCGTTGGATGAGCTGGATCAATGGATCGCTGACCAGTTGCGGCTTGGCCTGGCCGGTTTTGTCGACAACAGCAGTGACCGTTGCCGCCGGATTGCGGCACGGCTGGTCGACATGAAGGCGACAGCGCTTGCCGGCCGCATCGACGAGATTCCGTCACGGCTGATGGGGCTGCGCAGCGAGGAGCGCCCGGACGCGGCGATCCGCGAACTCGGCAAGCTTGTGCTGGTGGCCAAGGCCTGGCGATCGACACCAGGCGACGCCGAACTGAGGCGGCTCGTATCGACGTCCGAAAGCCGTGAGCAGGTTCTGGCCAATCCCGATGCCAAACAGGTCGAAAGCGTCTGGGAGGTGCTTGGCGAGAAGATCGAGTCGCGCCGTGACGGTCTCGTCAGCCATTCGACCTGGCTCCTCGACCTGAAGAGCGCGAGCCCGCAATTTGCTCTCTTGCTCGACTATTTTCCGGCCTCGGCCGGTCGCCGGTCGAACGCCTTCACACCGGGCGACCGGTTCGATGCCAGGCTGGTCTTTCACCCGGCACGCCAGCCGCTGCGGGCCTTGGTGGCGGACCGCAAGGGCGACGTCCCGACAGGTGAGTGGCCCGATTTCGGCTTTCACACAGCCGATCCGCTCGCGGCGCATGCTGCTCACCAGAACACAGCCCCTTGGCTCACCGATTGTCCTGTCATGCTGCCGCCCGGCGCGATCCTGCTGGACGATCGGGGTGCCGCCTGGTGGCAAGCCGCCGGCGATCCGCATGGTATCGCCTTGCCGATTGCCGACACCGTCAATCCAACGCTGCTTGGGCTGGACCTTATGGCAACGGCAGCACTTTGGAATGGCACCCGGCTTGACCTGCTGGCGGCGCAAAGCGGTTTCGGGAGGCTTGACCTGTCGTGAACGAGATCGAGCAGACCGGCCTGGCGGCCATGCGCGACTGCTGGATCACCGGCGGGACCACCTTCGACCTGGCTCCGGGCGCGTGGAAGGAGATCGCCGGCGGTGCCAGCCCCGACGAGCGCGAACGCCGGCTGCTGGCGATCGCCGCACAAGCTCTCGACATCGCCTTGCGGCCAGCCGCGCCAACGACGCTGAAACGCCGCCCGCAATTGCCCGAACTCGCCTTGCCGATGCTGCCGGAACGGCTGCGGCCGCTATTGCGAGCCGCGCTAAAGCATGCCGCCGACACAAGAAGCAAGTCGCGTGTGGTCACGCTCGTCTCCAGCCGCGGCTTCGTGCTGCATCCGATGGACTGGATGCCAGCCGCGTCGGATCAGAGCAGTCCGGACGTCTATGCACCCTGGATCGACTGGCAGGCAGGCGCGGACGGCGAAAAACCTGCAAGCCAGGAGCATCTGACGGTGGAAAACTGGGATGACTTCTATCCCGCCGCACGCCGCACCGCGCTCGCCGATATGCGCCGCACCGCACCGGCTTCGGCTAGGCAGCTGATCGAAACCAAGGCATCCGGCGAGCCGGCGGAGATCAGGATTGCACTCGTCGACCTGTTGCGCTTCGGCCTGGGCGCTGATGACGTGCCGTTCCTGAAGAGCCTCTCCGCCGATCGTTCCGGCAAGCTGCGCGAGCTCGCTGGCCGGTTGCTGGCAAGATTGGGAGAGCACGGCTCGCCAGGCGATGGCGGGCCGGAAGATCCGACGGCCGAACTCGCTGCCTTCATCGCGGAAGGCAAATCCGGCTTCATCCGCCGCCGCACCACCTACACGCCGGCAAAACTCAAATCGCCGGCGCAGGAAAGACGTCGCGCCGAACTGTTCGAGACCTGCAACCTGGTCGACCTCGCCACGCGCTTCGGCACCACCGAATCCGAGTTTATCGAGGCGTGGCAATTCGGCGCTGAGAACAATGCCGATATCCTTGTTGCCCGAATGGTCGCCGCGTCGGGCAGCGACGCCGCGGTGACGCACATGGCGGATATGCTTGTCGCCGAAGGTGGCAAGCCCTCACTCTTCGTCCTCCACCTCATGGCGCGTCTGGACAGCCGCAGGAAGCGCGTCCTGGTCAGGTCGATCCTGAAGGACACGCAACATCTCGGCGCGATCAATCTGGCCGAGGGCCTCGAAGCAAGCTGGCTGGAATGGGCCGACCTGACAAACGGCCAGACGCTCCCGGCGCTTCGCTCCGCTGTTGCAGGAAACGATGACGCTGTGAAGCGAGGCGTCGACCAGCTCCTGGAAACTATGGGCTTTCTCGCCACGGCGGCGACGGCGGAGAAATTGATCGGAGACGTCGTTGCGGCCGGTATGGCGCCGGCAGCGCCATCACTCGGTCTTCTGCGCCTCAACGCAGCGCTGGCCGAACCTTAACCGACACATGATCAATCCGGAGAATAGCTAATGAACGCAGCCATCCGTCTTCCGGTCGAGCAGGCCTATGCCGCCGAATTGCAGGCGCTCTCGCGCAATGACGAGCGGCAAAGGCCTGCCGGATGGAGCCTTTCGCCAAAGGCGGTCCTTACCTACCTGCTCGGCGGAAAGGCTGACGACGGGACAGTGATAACGCCCAAATATGTCGGCCGGCGCCGGCTGATGGAAACCGCGGTGGCGACGCTCGCCACCGATCGCGCTGTTGCTGCTGGGTGTCCCCGGCACGGCCAAATCCTGGGTGTCGGAACATCTCGCCGCCGCCATCATGGGCGATTCGACCCTGATCGTGCAGTGCACGGCTGGTACCGACGAGAACCAGATCCGCTATGGCTGGAACTACGCACAGCTTCTGGCAAAGGGCCCAAGCCAGGACGCGCTGGTGCCGACGCCGCTCTACCGCGCCATGCAGGACGGCAAGCTTTGCCGCCTCGAGGAGCTGACGCGCATGGGCTCCGACGTGCAGGACACGCTGATCACCGTGCTGTCCGAAAAGATGATGCCGATCCCGGAACTCAACACCTCGATCTACGCGCAGCGCGGCTTCAACATCATCGCCACCGCCAACAACCGCGACAAGGGCGTCAACGAGCTGTCCTCGGCGTTGAAGCGCCGCTTTAACGTCGTCGTACTGCCCTTGCCCGAAGACATGGCGGAGGAAGTGGCGATCGTCTCCAAGCGGGTCGGCGAGATGGCCGGCGGTCTTGACCTGCCGGTGCCGAAGAATGTCGGTGAGGAGATCGCGCGCGTGCTGACCATTTTTCGCGAGTTGCGCTCCGGCGCTACAGCCGACGGCAAGGTGACGTTGAAGACGCCGTCCGGTTCGCTGTCCACGGCCGAAGCCATTGCCACCATGGTCGGCGGCCTCAGCCAGGCGGCCTGGTTCGACAGCGGCAAGCTCGGCGCCGAAGGTCTTGCCGCCAGCCTCGTCGGTGCGATCGTGAAGGATCCGGTGCAGGACAAACTGGTGCTGGAGGAGTATCTGGAAACCGTGCTCAAGAAGCGGCCAGACTATGCCGGCTACTACGCGGCCTTGAACGCGGCGATCTGACGCCATGGCGCTTAGCGACGTTTCCTATTTCGGCATACGCCATCACGGGCCAGGCTCCGCCGACAGCCTGGTGCAGGCGTTGCAGGAGTTGAAACCGGTCGCCGTTCTGATCGAAGGACCGGCCGACGCCAGCCCGCTGCTGCCGTTGCTGGCCCACCCCGAAATGCAGCCGCCGGTGGCGCTGCTCTGCTATCCCGAAGACGATCCGGCCTCGACAAGCTTCTGGCCCTTCGCCGAATTCTCGCCGGAGTACCAGGCGACGCTCTGGGCCGTCACCAACAATGCGGCAGTGCGCTTCATCGATTTGCCGTCTTCAGCCCGCACTGCGCCGATTGAGGCCGTGGGGGAAACCGATAGCGATGGAACGGAAGCCAACGTCGAGGCTGACTTGGCGCCGCATCTGCGGGACCCGATCGGAACGCTGGCACAAGCTGCCGGCTATGAAGATGGCGAAAGCTGGTGGGCTGATATCATCGAGCAGAACCCTGAGCCCGGCCCGATCTTCGCGGCAATAGCCGACGCGATGACGACGTTGCGCGAAGGCGAAGGCCCGCTTGCCGAATTCGAGGCAAAGCGCGAAGCGCATATGCGACTTGAAATCGCCGCCGCGCGAAAGGAATTCGATGGGCCGATCGCTATCGTTTGCGGTGCCTTCCATGTGCCGGCACTGCAGGCGACGCGACCGCTGAAGGAGGACCAGGCGCTACTCAAGGGGCTCGCCCGCCGCAAAAGCATGATGACCTGGGTGCCGTGGACGGGGCCGCGCCTGGCGCTGGGCTTCGGTTATGGCGCCGGCGTTGTCGCGCCCGGCTGGTGCAAGCATCTGTGGCAGACGCGCGGGCAAGGCGACTCCTCGGTCCTGTGGCTGGCGAAGATCGCGGCGGTCCTGAGGGCCAAGGGGCACATGGTCTCGACCGCCTCGCTGATCGAAGCCGAACGGCTGGCCCGCACGCTGGCTGTGATCCGTGAACGGCCAAAGCCCGGTTTCGAGGAATTGCGTGACGCCGCGATCGCCGCCCTGTTCAACGGGGAAGCGCTGCTGTGGGCGCTGGTCGAAGCCGAATTGCTGCTGGGCGCCGATGTCGGTGAGATTCCGCCCGACACGCCGCTGGCGCCGCTGATCGAGGACCTGCAGCGCAACCAGAAAGCAGCACGGCTGAAGGCCGAGGCGCTGGAGCGCGAATTGTCGGTCGATCTGCGCAGCGAGAGCGGGCTGTTTCGGTCGACCTTGCTGCACCGGCTGTCCGTGCTTGGCGTGCATTGGGGCAAGCTGACCGACAGCGGCCGCAGCCGCGGCACCTTTCGCGAGCGCTGGATGCTGTCGTGGGAACCTGAATATGCCGTTCGACTGGTCGAGAACCTGGTCTACGGACCAACCATCGAAAAGGCGGCCAATGGCCGGCTGATCCAGATGATCGGCGCGGCGACGTCTCTTGATGCGATGGCCGCACTGGTCCAGGGCGCCATCACGGCAAACCTGTCGGAAGCGTCGATCGCCGGTCTCGCGGCATTGGAGGAACGGGCGGCGCGCAGCAGCGAATGCCTGGAAATCCTGACATCGGTGCCGCCGCTCGCCGACATCATCCGCTACGGCGAGGCTCGCAAGACGGAAACCGCCCGTCTGTCCGGCCTCCTGGAGCGGCTGATCGTCGAAGGCGGGATCGCACTTGCCTATGCCGCCCGCGACCTCGATGCCCAGGCATCCACGACGCTGGTCGGCGCCATGCGCAAGGCCGACGAAGCGATCAGTCTGGTCGAGCCTGAACAGGACGTGCTGGACATCTGGCGCAATGGACTGGCTGCGGTGCTCGATGGATCGCGCTCGACGGCGCTGGTGGCAGGCTGTGCCGCGCATCTGCTCTACGAAGCCGGCCATTTGTCAGCCGACGCGGCAACCGGTCTGATCGCACGACGTCTGTCTCCAGGAACGCCGGTCACCGAGGCTGCAGGGTTCTTCGAGGGTTTCTTCAGCACTGCCGGCCAACGGCTGATCTACGACGAGGGCCTGCGCGGTGCGGTGGATGCCTGGCTCGCATCCCTCGACGAAGAGGCCTTCATTGCTCATCTGCCGTTGCTGCGCCGGGTCTTTTCGCATCTGGACTCGATGGAGCGGCGACGGTTGATCGAAGCGGTGCTCGGCCGCACCGCACGGCTGCCTGCCGGACTGACGCCGACTCCGGATGGCGGCGAAGCGTGGCGCCGGCACCTGGAACGGCTTGGACCCCTGCTGATGAGCGAGGCCGGCAATGGATGACGAGGCCGAAATCAGCGAGCCAATCCAAGCCGGCGACGGACGGGAGCGCCGCTGGCGCATGGCGATCGGTGCCGATGAGGAAACCTCGTCAGCGCTGTCCGACACCGACAAGCGGCTTTCCGCGGCGCTCGATGCGCTTTACGGCGATGGTGCCGGCGATGCGGCTGCCGATCCGCGCAAGCGGCGCGGCGGCCTCGGCCGCTCGGCGCCAAGGGTGGCACAGTGGATGGGCGATATCAGGTCGTTCTTTCCCGCACAGGTCGTCCAGATCGTCCAGAAGGATGCCTTCGAACGGCTCAACCTGAAGCAGATGCTGATGGAGCCGGAATTCCTCAAAGCGATCGAGGCCGACGTCAATCTCGTCGCCGACCTGATTTCGCTCCGCTCGGTCATGCCGGCCAAGACCAAGGACATTGCGCGCACGATCATCGCCGATATCGTTGCCAAGCTGATGCAACGGCTGGAACAGAAGACAGCCGAGGCGATACGCGGCGCGGTCGACCGATCGCAGCGCACCAACCGCCCACGCCAGCGCGACATCGACTGGCCGCGTACGATCTCAGCCAACCTTCGCCATTACCAGCCCGAGCACAAGACCATCGTGCCGGAGAAGCTGGTCGGCTTCATGCGCAAACAGCGAAGGCTGGTCGACCTGGATGAGGTGGTGCTGTGCGTCGACCAGTCGGGCTCTATGGCAAGCTCGGTAATCTACGCCTCGATATTCGCGGCGGTGATGGCCTCCCTGCCGGTGGTGCGGACCAAGCTTGTCTGCTTCGACACGGCAATCGTCGATCTGACCGAGGAGCTTAGCGATCCTGTCGAAGTCCTGTTCGGCGTGCAGCTGGGCGGCGGCACCGACATCAACCAAGCCGTGGCCTATTGCGCGGACCGCATCGAACGGCCGACCAAGTCGCATATGGTGCTGATCACTGACCTTTATGAGGGCGGCAACGGGCAGGAATTGCTGCAGCGGCTTGCTGCACTCGTTCGCTCCGGCGTCAACGTCGTGGTGCTCCTGGCGCTGACCGACCAGGGCAGGCCGGGTTATGACCCGAAGATGGCAGGCTCGGTGGCCGCCCTCGGCATTCCGGTCTTTGCCTGCACGCCGGATCTGTTTCCAGACATGATGGCGGCGGCATTGCGTCGGGAAGATATCGGCGCATGGGCGGCTGGCGCAGATATCAAGCTGGTTCGTGCCGAGGCCGAGACTCCGGAGTAAAACAGCCGTCGCCAGAGCTGCCAGGTTGCTTCTGGCAGCTCTGGGATAAATCGCTGGAACTCAGCCGAACTTCGGGTCGAGGCTGCCCGACTTATAGCGCTTGGCCATTTCGGCGACCGGCAGCGGCTTGATCTTCTGCGCGTTGCCGGCGGTGCCGAACTGTTCGAAGCGCTCCTTGCAGAGCTTGCGCATGGCGGCCATGGCCGGTGTCAAATATTTGCGCGGATCGAACTCGCTCGGGTTCTCGGTCAGCACCTTGCGGATCGCGCCGGTCAGCGCCATGCGGTTGTCGGTGTCGATGTTGATCTTGCGCACGCCGTGCTTGATGCCGCGCTGGATTTCCTCGACCGGCACGCCCCAGGTCGGCTTCATCTGGCCGCCATACTTGTTGATGATCTCCTGCAAGTCCTCGGGCACAGAGGACGAGCCGTGCATGACCAGGTGCATATTGGGCAGGCGGCGATGGATCTCCTCGATGACGTTCATGGCCAGCACCGCGCCGTCGGGCTTGCGCGAGAATTTGTAGGCACCATGGCTGGTGCCCATGGCAACCGCCAGCGCATCGACATGGGTGTCCTTGACGAACTCGACCGCTTGTTCGGGATCGGTCAAAAGCTGGTCGTGGCTGATCGCGCCTTCGACGCCGTGGCCGTCTTCCTGCTCGCCGCCGCCGCTCTCCAGCGAGCCGAGCACGCCAATCTCGCCTTCCACGGACACGCCGCCCCAATGCGCCATGTCGACGACGCGCTTGGTGATGCCGGAATTGTAGGCGTAGTCGGCCGGCGTCTTGCCGTCTTCCTTCAGCGACCCGTCCATCATGACCGAGGTGAAGCCGTACTGGATAGCGGTGACGCAGGTGGCTTCGTTGTTGCCATGGTCGAGATGCATGCAGACCGGAATGTCGGGGTGGATTTCGACCAGCGCGTCGATCAGCTTGGCCAGCACCACGTCATTGGCATAGGCGCGGGCGCCGCGGCTTGCCTGCAGGATGACCGGTGACTTGGTCTCCTCGGCGGCCTCCATGATGGCAAGGCCCTGTTCCATGTTGTTCATGTTGAAAGCGGGCACGCCGTAGCCGTATTCGGCAGCGTGGTCGAGCAATTGTCTCAGTGTTATGCGAGCCACCCAATAGTCTCCCGTATCTGGTTTCAAGCGCAACGTCGCGGGCCGGCCGGTTGCCGGTCGGCCCTTGATGCTTCTGGCGGGATTTCAACGGAACCGCAACCTTCAGAGCTCTTCTCGATCGCAATTCTTGTTGCAGGGTTGAAATCCGGCCGTTTTGGTGACTTAAGCCGCGATCAACTCCCGCGCCGCCAGGAGTTGCACGCAGGCGTTCGCCGCTTCCTTGCCCTTGACCGTGAAGTGCTCGAAGAAGAAGCGGTGGTGCTCGGCGCTGTCATGGTAGTTGAGCGGCGTGAGAACCGCCGACAGCACCGGTACACCGGTCGACAGCTGCACGTTCATCATGCCGTCGATCACCGCGCTGGCGACGAACTCATGCCGGTAGATGCCGCCATTGACGACGAAGGCGGTACCGAGGATTGCGGCATAGCGGCCGGTTCCGGCCAGGGTCTTGGCATGCAGCGGAATCTCATAGGCGCCCGGCACGTCGAAGACATCGACGGTGAAGCGCTCGCCTCCGATGTTAGCCAGTTCCGCCTCGAAGGCCTGTACGCACTGGTCGACGATATCGGCATGCCAGCGCGCCCTGATAACGGCGATGCGGGTCGTTTCATAGTCTTTGTGGGAATGCTGATTCATGGGTCCATCCTTCCGTTTCGAACCAGAATCAGGACGCACGATACGCAATCCGGCCCGCCGGGGCGGTCCGTTTTGCGTTTCGTTCTCTTCCATCCGGACTGTAACCGTCGGCTCCGGAATCACACCGGATCTGCTGACCCCTCCGACCATCGGAGGGCGCTCGCGGGCTTGGGTAAAACCCTTACCGCCGGTGGGGACTTTCACCCCGCCCTGAGAACATTAACGGCTTTGTATGAAAGGGCAGGGCGCTGCTGTCAACCGTGGGAAGGTTGGGCCAAGCACGTCGACTACCGCGTGCGCCACGCCGCCGCCGATGCGGCGATCAGCATGAGCAGCGCTGCAACCATCGCGCAGGCAGCAAAGCCGAAGTTGGAATAAAGCGGCCCGAAGCTGGTGGTGCCGACGAAAACCGCCAGATAGGTCACCGCGCTGTTCAGGCCCATGATCGTGCCGCGCCGCGACGGATCGAGTGCAGACAGGCGCATCACCAGGACATTCAGGCCGAAATGATTGGCCAGTCCCCAGATTGCCACCATGGTCAAGGTCAGCCCGAAACTGCCGCTTGCCGCAGCCATGGCGACGTAGACGACGGCGACCAGAAGATAGGCGAATGGCATGACGCGCCGCGCACCCAGTCTGTCGATGACGCCGTCAAGAAGAGCAGCGGTGCCGAAGCCTACACCATAGGCAAGCGCCGCCAGCCCATTGGCGCTAACCGGCTGTCCAAGCCCGACATGAAGATGGTCGCCGAGATAGCCATAGACGCCGTAGAACGAAGTCATGAAGGCCGCGCACGCGACCAGCAGCGGCAGGATTCCGGGAATGCCGAGCGCTTCCAGCGGGGCGGGCGCCGGTCCGGCCTTCCTGATGTCGCTAAGCGACGTCACTGTCAGCCCCATCCATGCAAGGGTCGCAAGCACCGCGACCGCTGCGAAAACGGCGCGCCAATGCACAAGATCGGCAAGCACGGCCGACAGCGAGACGCCGGCGACCATGCTGAGCGTCCATCCGGTCAGCACGACGCCGATCGTGCCGCTCTCCCTGCCCGGTGGGGCGATGGCCGCCGCGCTGGCATAGATCGCGGGCATGGCGATGCCGGCAGCGATGCCGGCCAGCAGCTGTGCGGAGACCAGCATGATCACCGTGGGTGCGGCGGCACTCGCCACCAGCGCTAGTGCCAGCAGCAACAGTGCGCCCTGCAGCATCCGGCGTGCGCCGAGCCGGTCGATGTAGCGGGCCAGGAACAGGGCGCTGGCCGAGGTGCCGAGGCCGAACGCGGCCGCCGCAATCATCACGGCAGGCACGCTGGTTCTGAACGACGAGGCGACAGCCGGTGCGATCGGACCCAGCACTAGCGAGTTCGAACCGATGACGGCGATGCAGCCCGTCAAGAGATAGGCAAGCGCCGGGATCGGGGCTCGGGCAGTCAATGGCGCAACTTGATCAATGTTCGACATATCAGCATAATGGCCGTATTCTATTCAGTGGAGAACCAGGAATTTCGCCATGGATGAAGAAACAGATGGTATTCCGCAGAACAAGGCTACGGCCCGCGACCTCGACGCGATTGACCGAAGAATATTAGGCGTCCTGGTCGATGACGCCACGATCAGCTACGCCGAACTCGGCGATCGCGTCGGCTTGTCGCCACCCGCAGCGCATGAGCGGGTCAAACGGCTCCGTCGCAGCGGCGCCATCCGCAACACGGTCGCCATCATCGATCCCCGGGCGGTGAAAAAGCCTTTGCTTGCCTTTGTCCATATCGACACCAGGGGCTGGGGAAAGACGCCGGAACTGATGGCGGTCTCGCAATATCCCGAGGTCGAGGAGATCCATACCGTCGCCGGCGATACCTGCATGCTGCTGAAGGTCCGCACGGAAGACACCAGAGCACTCGAAGGCCTTCTGGCGCGCCTGTACGAAACGCCGGGCGTCACCTCGACGCGCAGCTATGTGGTTTTATCGACCTATCTGGAGCGGCCGGTGCAGCCGGGCATTACCGAGACATGGCCGACGCCGAAGCATATGGCCGAGCCTCTGTACTAGGGACGTGGCTACGCCCGCTCGGGGAACATCGCCTTCAATCCCTCGCGCGATGCCTTGGCAACGCCGCGCTCGGTGATCAGGCCGGTGACCAGCCGCGCCGGCGTCACGTCGAAGGCCGGGTTGGCCGCAGGCGTCGTCTCCGGCGAAATGCGCACCTGGGCAATCTCGCCGGCAGCGGTCTTGCCCCAGACCAGCGAGACCTCGTCGGCCGAGCGCTGCTCGATCGGGATCTCGGCCAGTCCGTCATGCACCGTCCAGTCGATGGTCGGCGACGGCAGCGCGACATAGAACGGCACATCATTGTCGGCGGCGGCGAGTGCCTTCAGATAGGTGCCGATCTTGTTGCAGACATCGCCGTCGGCCGTGGTGCGGTCGGTGCCGACGATGACCATGTCGATCTCGCCGCGCTGCATCAGATGGCCGCCGGCATTGTCGACGATCAGCGTGTGCGGCACGCCGTGGCCGGCCATCTCCCAGGCGGTCAGCTGGGCGCCCTGGTTGCGCGGCCGTGTCTCGTCGACATAGACGTGGACCGGAATGCCGGCCTCCGTGGCCAGATAGATCGGCGCGGTCGCCGTGCCGTAATCGACTGTCGCCAGCCAGCCGGCATTGCAGTGGGTCAGGATGTTGACCGGCTCGCCCTTCTGCTTGCGCGCAGCGATCGCCTTGATGATGGCGAGACCGTTCTCGCCGATGGCGCGGTTGAGGCCGACATCCTCGTCGGCGATCTCACTGGCCCGCCGATAGGCGGCTGCCGCGCGTTGTTCGGGAGGCAAAGGCCGCAGGAAGCGCCGCATCTCGTCCAGCGCCCAGCGCAGATTGATCGCCGTGGGCCGCGTCTCGTGCAGGGTCTCCCACACGGCGTCGAGCGCTGCATCCGACGGATCGTCGGCCATCTGCATGGCGACGCCGTAGGCAGCGGTGACGCCGATCAGCGGCGCGCCGCGTACCCACATATCGCGGATGGCGGTGGCGATGCCGTCGACCGTGCCGATCGTTTCGATGCGGAAATCATGCGGCAGCCAGCGCTGGTCGATGATCTCGACCGAACGGCCGTCGTCGCTCAGCCAGATGGTGCGATAGTGGCGGTCGCCGACGTTCAAAGGCTGCTCTCCTGTTCGATCAGCGCGGCCAGTTGGTTGACCTCGTCGATGCTGTGGATCTGGCGCCGGTTGACGGCGAGGTGACGGCCGAATTTCAGCGCCTTTGCCTCACAACTGGCGCGCAAATCCTCATCGGCAATGGTCTCGAAATCGGCATTGTGGGCGAGGCCGAGGATGCGCCTGTGCACCTCGATGCCGGCAAAGCCGAGCAAATCGGTCCACATCTGGTGCAGAACATGGTCGAGCGCCTGCTCGGCACCGAGCCTGTCGCCCTGATCCTCGAACAGGCTCCTCTGGTAGAGCATGCCGGTGCGTTCGGTCCGCCATAGATGCGAGAACTCGGCGCGGAACACCGCCCAGGTCTCGGTCGTCACCCCGAGCAGATAGGCGCGCATGGCGTCGCGCTTTCCCTCCTGCTCGTGGCCGCGCTGCGAGAAGAAGGACATCCAGAAATTGGCGAGCAGCATGCCGACATCGAAGGCCATCGGGCCGTAGAAGGCAAACTCCGGATCGATCATCCGGGTTTCGGTGTCGGTGACCATGATCGAGCCGGAATGCAGATCGCCATGCAGCAGCGTTTCGGCATTGGCGGCGAAGATGTGCTTCAGCCGCTGCGCCTCGACCTTCAGGTCACGGTCGGCGCGCAGTTCGGCGACCAGGCTGTCGAGCTGCGGCGAGGTGTGCCGGTTCATCTTGGCGTCGAAATAGGGGTCGGAAAACACCAGGCTTTCGGTGATGTCGCAGAGCTCGACATTGTCGGCGAACAGCGCCAGATCGGCCTTGCGGTCCTTGGCGGCCATGTGCAGGTCGGAGCCGCGAAACAGCGTGCGGGCCATGAACAGGCCGATGTCCCGGGCAATGTTCGGCAGCTGGCGGCCGTCGATCAGGGCGCGGCGCAGGATGATGTGCGGCGGCGCAAGATATTCCATGATGATCAGCGCCTGGCCTTCATCGAAATAATGGATCGCCGGCACCGAGCCTGGCGCGCGCGCCTCTTGCCTGGTCAGCGCGTGATATTCGAAGAAGGAGCGCTTCAACGGCAGCGGCCAGCTGTCGCCGACCAGGCGAACATAGGGCAGGGCCTGCTTGACGACGGCTGCACCATTGGCGCCCTCGGCGATGAACACCAGGTTGAGATTACCGTCGCCGACCTCGCGGACCTTCCAGGCGCCAGTGTCCTTGCCGATCTTCGCGCACAGCGCCTCGTTGCCGCCAAGGCGTGCAGCCAGGGTTTCGACCGATAGTGCTTCGAACCGCAATTTTTCAGTCATCGTCATCCTCCCGCTTATGCGCTCCGAACATAACGGACGCATGGCGGCTGGGCCAAGCTAGGAAGCGATCTGGCAATTGTCAATCGTGTTGACAATTGCCGATGCAGCCCATAGCGTCATGTCAGGGAGGAACGCATGGTCGGTAATGCCGTGTTCCGCGTAGAGGGACTGAGGAAATCCTTTGGCCATAACGAGGTGCTAGGCGGCGTCTCGGTCGAATTGCATGCCGGCGAAGTCACCGTGCTGATGGGCGCCAACGGCGCCGGCAAATCCACCCTCGTCAAGATCATCTCCGGTGTCTACGAACGCGGCGGCGGCACGATGGCGCTCGCCGACCAGGATTTCGCACCGAAAACCCCTGCCGAAGCGATCCGCGCCGGCGTCGTCACCGTGCACCAGAATATCAACGACGGTGTCGTCGCCGATCTCGACGTCGCCACCAACCTGACCCTCGACCGACTGAGCGGCAGCGGTGCGCCGACCCTGTTCAATCCAATGCGCGTGCGGCGGGAGGCCAAGGCGGTTGCCGAGCGCATGGGGCTGACCATCGATTTGAAGGCGCGGGTGAGCGATCTTTCGCTGGCCGATCGTCAGATGGTGGCGATTGCCCGCGCCCTGGCGCACCAGCCGAAAGTGCTGATCCTCGATGAGCCGACCTCATCGCTCTCCAGCGCCGAGGCTGATCGGCTGTTTGCGCTGATCGACAGGCTGCGCGAGCAGGGCGTGGCGATCCTCTACATCTCGCATCGCATGTCGGACATCAGGCGGTTGGCTGATCGCATCATCTCGATGCGAGACGGGATCATCTCGGGCATTTTCGACAAGAAACCGCTCGACTATGAGGGCGCGGTCAATGCCATGCTCGGCCGCAAGATCCATCTCGACCAGATCGTCGTCAGGAATTCGGCCAAGGCCGTCCTCAAGATAGAAGGTCTGCGCATTGCACACGGCGCTCGGCCGATTTCGCTGACGCTCGGCGACGGCGAGGTCGTTGCCATCACCGGCCTCGTCGGCGTCGGCAAGACGGCGCTTGCCGAGACGCTGTTTGGCGTGCGCCAGCCGCTCGCCGGTACAATGACGCTGAACGGCAGGCCTTATGCGCCTGAAACAGCCGGCGAGGCGATCGCCGCCGGCGTGTTCCTCGTCGCCAAGGACCGCGGCGAGAACGGCATCGTCCAAAGCTTCAACATCCAGGAAAATATCAGCCTGCCGTTTCACAAGCGCATGTCGCGCTTCGGCATCCTGAGGCGCCGCCTCGAACGCACCACGGCACGCCGGCAGATCGAGGAGCTGAGCATCGTCTGCCGTTCCGAGAAGGACGAAATGTCGGAGCTGTCCGGCGGCAACCAGCAGAAGGTGATGGTCGCCCGCTGGATGGCGCAGGAGGCAAGACTGTTCATTCTGGATGAGCCGTTTCAGGGCGTCGATATCTCGGCCCGGCGCGACATTGCCGCCAAGCTCAGGGCCAGTGCAAACGGCCGCGCCACGCTGCTGTTCGTCACCGAGCTCGATGAGGCGCTGGAGACCGCCGATCGCATCTTGGTGATGTCGGAGCAGACCATCGTCGGCGAGCACCGCAATGCCGATGTCGATCTCGACCGTCTGTTGGCCGAGGTCGCCGGCGGACCGCTGCACAGTGCCGCCTGAGGAGCGCGGGCGATAGGAATTGGAATGGAGAGAGCATGGGTTCGGATTGGGTAAAGACGGCAGCAGCGCGCGGGAGCGCCGAATGACATTGCGCGACCACGCCATCCGCTACGGCTTCATCGTGCTCTTGTTCGGGCTCGTCGCTTATTTCTCGATCGCCGCCGACGGTTTCGTTTCGCCGCAAAGTGCCGTTTTCATCTTTCAGTCGGTCGCCATCACCGGCGTGCTGGCGCTCGGCGTCACCGCCACGCTGGTCGTCGGCGGCTTTGATCTGTCGATCGGCTCGGTCGCCACGTCAGCCATGATGGCGGCCGCCTATGTCATGGTGGTGCTGGAGCAGAACGCCCTTGTCGCGGTCGTCGTCTGCCTGCTCATCGGCGCCATTGTCGGCCTGATCAATGGCTGGCTGATCGTCTACATGCGCGTGCCCGATCTGCTGGCGACGCTCGGCATGATGTTCCTGCTGGTCGGCCTGCAGCGCATTCCGACAGAAGGCCGCTCGATCGCCACCGGCATGACCATGCCGGACGGTTCGGTCGCCAACGGCAAATTCTCCGACGCCTTCCTGGCGCTCGGCCGCCACCGCTTCGACTTCTTCATCCCCAACCTCATTCCGGTGTCGGTAGTCGTGCTGCTCGTGCTCGCCGTGCTGATCTGGTTCTTTCTCGAATACACCCGCTTCGGGCGCATGATGTATGCCGTAGGCAGCAATGAGCGCGCCGCCGAACTCGCCGGTGCGCCTGTCAAGGCATACAAGATCTGGGCCTACGTTATTTCAGGAGTTTTTGCCTCGATCGGCGGTATTTTGCTCGCTGCCCGGCTTGGACGCGGCGACATCGCCTCGGGTAATAATCTGCTACTCGATGCGGTCGCCGCGGCACTGATCGGCTACGCGGTGCTAGGTGCCGCCAAGCCGAACGCCTTCGGCACTGCCATCGGTGCGCTGTTCGTCGGCATCTTGCTGCAAGGCCTGACGATGATGAACGCGCCTTACTACACGCAGGATTTCGTCAAGGGCGTGGTTCTGGTCGTCGCCCTTGTCTTCACCTTTGCGCTTTCGGGCAGGGGCAGGAGGTAGCTTTCGACCGGAACAGGATTTTCGAGTTCAACAAGAGTGGAGGAAAACAAAGTGAGCATTACAAGAAGACTTCTGGGGAAGGTGGCGCTCGGATTGGCCGGCGCAACCATGCTGATGCAGGTCCCGGCTTTTGCCGCGGACAAGCCGGCGCCTTTCGACAAGCCCGGCGTCAAGATCGCGCTGGTGCGTTATCTCTCGACCGGTGACTTCTTCCAGGCCTATCTCTCGGGCGTCGAGGCACAGTCGAAGGCGCTCGGCATCGACCTGCGCGTCCTCGACAGCCGCCAGGATGCCGCCCTTCAGTCCGACATGGTCGATCAGGCCATCGCGCTCGGCGTGCAGGGCATCATCATCCAGCACGGCCTGACGGAATCGATGAAGGACGCCGCGCAGCGTGCGGTCGACGCCGGCATCAAGGTTGTGGCTTTCGACGTCAATGTCGAAAACCCTAAGATCCCGCAGGTCGAACAGTCCGACCGCGATTTGGCCCGCCTCGCGCTCGAACAGGCAGTCAAGGACAATGGCGAGAGCTGGAATGCCGGCTATGTCTACGTCGCCGGCATCGCGCCGCTCGACCGCCGCAACGAGACCTGGGTCGACGTGAAGAAGAAGTATGCCGGCATCAAGGAAGTCGCGATGTTCGGCACGCTCGACAATCCGATCGCCAACTCCGTCGCCAACCAGGCGCGCTCGGTGCTGTCGGCCCACCCCGACATCAAGGTGATGTTCGCTCCCTATGACGAATTCGCCAAGGGCGTGAAGATCGCTGTCGACGAAGCCGGCCTCAACAAGGGCATCAAGATCTATTCGGCTGACATCTCGACATCCGATATATCAGCAATGCGCGAGCCCGACAGCGCCTGGGCCGCCACCGCCGCCACCAACCCGGCCGTCGTCGGCCAGGTCTCGGTGCGCGCGCTGGCACAGCTGCTGGCCGGTGAAGATCCCGGTCACAACGTCGTCGTGCCGCCGACGCTGATCACCCAGAAGGACCTCATCGACAAGGACATCAAGAACATGGAAGACCTGTCGGCCAAGCTGCCGCAGTTCGCCCATGCCGATGTCGCGATGCCGGCCTGGATGCCGAACCCGAACGCGAAGTAAGTTTCGCTGTCGAAGGCCGCCTGCAGCCGGTTGCTGCAGGCGGCCTTTTGCCGAATATTCGCAGCCGGCTCGCAGGTTCCGGGCCAAGGTTCGGTGCGTAAATGGAAGCACAGGCGGCAATCGAGAAAAACCTGTCCGGCGCCGTCGCTGGAACATTGTTTCGATGCCCGCACGCTACCACCGGCGTGGTGGTGCTGGGTGGATCGAGTGGTAGCGTCGATGTCGGGCGCGCACGGCTCTTTGCAAACCAGGGTTTGTCGGCCCTTGCCCTGCAATGGTTCGGCGGTGAGGGCCAGGCTCCCGGAATATGCGAAATTCCCCTCGAAACCTTCTTTGCGGCAACCGACTATCTCATTGGAACGGGATGCCGCCGCATAGTCTATGTCGGCACATCCAAGGGTGCCGAGGCATCACTCCTTGCGGCCGTCCATGACCAGCGCATCAACGCTGTGGTCGCCATCAGCCCCTCATCGGTGGTTTGGGGAAATATCGGTGCGGGCCGGGATGGCGTCAGCTGGCCTGAGCGGTCCTCATGGTCGCTCGACGGTATCCCCCTGCCATTCGTGCCGACAGATCCGGATTGGGTACCCAAGCTCGTGGATGGTCTGGTGTCTTACAGCGGATTATTCGAACGCAGCTTGAAAACCTTCAAGCGGGAGGCGAATGCCGCGACCATCCCGGTGGAAAAGATATCGGCCGAGATTGTGCTTGTCGCGGGTGGCGACGATGCGCTGTGGCCCTCCCTATGGTTTGCGGAAGAGATTGTCCGGCGGCGCGGCAAAGCCGGCAAGATCACCCACCTCGTTTCATCGCCGGATGCGGGGCACCGAATTCTCTTACCGGGGGAGATCACGCCGCGCTCGGTGTCGCATGAGCATGGCGGCAGTGACGAGGCTGATTCGAGGCTGGGAACCAGGGCCTGGAAACACATCCTAGAGTTGCTGTAGCACGCGTTTCGCGGCGGCTGAAGAATGCTGGTCGTTCCAGAAGTCGAGCACCGTCGAGATTATTGCCTCTGGCGCGTCTTCCTGAACGAGATGTTTGGCATTTGGAACCGTGATGAACGGCGCACCGGGGATGCGGCGCGCGAGTTCTCGCCCGTCGTCGAGCGGAATCCACTCGTCGTCTTCACCCCACAGGATCGTCACAGGGCAACGTATCTCGCCATATCGCCACTCGACCTCTCGACTGTACTTGTCGTCCATCTGTGCGATCTGACGCCAAAAAGCCTTCTGTCCTTCGTCTCCAAGCCATGGCTGCAGATAGAGCTGCATTTCGTCCGCGCGCAATGCGTTCGCGACAGCGCCGCCGATATAGGCGCGAAGCATGGCTTCATGGATATAGGCCGGCAGACTGGCAAACGCTTTCTCGTTTTCTTTTGCCGCTTGAACCAAGGGCGATCCCTGAGGGCTGATCGCGACCGGATCGATCAGCACCAGTGAGCGATAATCGAGCCTGTTGAGAAGGTGGCCACGCAACGCGACGGAGCCGCCGAAGTCATGCGCCACAATGTCGGGCAGTTCCAGCTCCCAGTGAGCGTAGAGCGCCGCGAACAGCTGGTTTTGAATGCCGCGCGACACGTCCGCGTCGGGCTTGGCGGATTGCCCGTAGCCGAGCATGTCGAAATAGTAGATCCGGCGCCGTTGCCCGAGCCAAGCTGCAATCCGCCGCCATTCCACCGACGAGAACGGGGTGCCATGAAGCAAGACCGCCGGCGGGCCGTCGCCGATCGTTCCCCATGCGATCGGGTGACCCGAAAAAATAAAGCGTTCGGGCAGGGACCAGTTTTCGGCTGGCATGAGGGAACTCCTCGAGAAGGCAAAAATTTGGCTGCTTGACCTTGCTCGATCTCAATGGCCGGTCGGGTCGAAAGTTCCCAACCGCCCTTTCTCCAGCGCGTTTCCGGGCAATAAGCTCAAGTTTCGGAGTTGCACCGCACCTTTTCGTCTAACGGATCTCTACATCAGCGCAGCGCTGCCGCGATATTGCCGCCATCGACCGTCGTCACATCGGCGGTGGTGCGGTCGGCCAGCGCGTGATGCAGGAAGGCCTGCGCCACGTCCTGCGCCGTTACTTCCTGGCCGAGCAGATTGCCGGACATGTAGTCCTTCTCCGACACGCCGCGCGCGCCTGAGCGGCTGGTAATCATGGCGTCGGTCAGAAGCCCTGAGCGGATGCGGTCGGCGTTGACGGCGTTGGAGCGGATGCCATGCGCGCCATAGTCGAGCGCGTATTGCCGGGACAGGAACAGCGTCGCTGCTTTCGGCACGCCATAGGCGCCGAACTTCGGACCTGGATTGACCGCCTGCTTGGAGGTGTTGAACAAAAGCACGCCGCCTGTGCCCTGCTCGAGCATGATGCGCACGGCATTCTGCGCCACCGACTGATGGGCGAAGAAATTGAGTTCGAAACTCTTGCGCAGGAGTGCGTCATCGAGCTCACCGATGCGGCCTTCCCAGGCCGCGCCGGCATTGGAAACCATGATGTCGACACCGCCGAACACGGCGACGGCTCTGTCGAAGGCGGCACGCACCTGCGCCGGGTCGGTGATGTCGGCTGCGACGCCGATCGAGTTGTTGCCGGCCTTCTTCGCCGCGTCGGCAGCCTTTTCGGCGTCGAGATCGACGACGACGGCATGGGCGCCATTGTCGGCGAACAATTTGGCTGTCGCTGCGCCGATCGCGCCGGCGCCGCCGGTGATCAGCACCACCTGGCCAGTCAGTGGCTTCGGCTTGTTGGAGGCGAGCTTGGCCTGTTCCAGCGACCAGTATTCCAGCGGGAACAGATCGGCCTTGGAGAGCGGGTGGAAACGGCCGACCGCCTCGGCGCCGCGCACCGCCTCGATCCACATCTCGCCGACATCCGAGGCGATCTTCGCGTCCTTCAGCGTGCGGCCGTGGCCGAACATGCCGAGGCCGGGCACCAGCGTCAGCCGCGGCATCTGGTCGAGCATGGTGCGCTTGACGTCGTCGAGCGCATCATTGGTTTCGAAATAGGCGCGATAATCGTTGGCGAACGCGTCGACATGGCTCTTGATCACCGCCTTGTAGTCGCCGGCCTTGTCCGCATCGGGCGCCGGCAGCGCCATCGGCCCGGTCTTGATGCGGATCGACAGATCGGGTGTCGACACGCCGCGTCCGGCATAATCGGCAATCTCGGATGAATTGATGAAATCGACGATTGCCGGCGAAGTGCGGAAGTCAGAGATCATGCGGTCGAAGCGGCCTTCGCCGCGCGCTACCGCCACCGCTCCGCGCAGCATCGGCGCAATGGACGCCGGTGTCGCGAGCTTTGCCGGCAAGACTGCCTTTGCCGCCTTCGGCTTGCCGCTTGCGGCAATGAAGTCCTCGGCGACATTCACATAGTGGATCATCCGGTCGTAGGCCTGTTTGGCGTCGTCGCCGAAGGTGAAGATGCCGTGCTTGTCGAGGATCAACCCTTCGACATCAGGGTCGGCATCGAAGATGTCGGCCGCCGCCTTGGCGAGGTCGAAGCCGGGCATGATATAAGGCACGTAACCCATCTTGCTGCCGAAAACCGTCTTCACCAGCGGCTTGGAGTCCTCCTGGTCGACGATGGCGAGGATGGCGGTCGAGTGCGTGTGGTCGACGAATTTGTGCGGCAGGAAGGCATGCAGCAGCGTCTCGACCGACGGGTTGGGCGAGGACGGATCGATGAGGTTGACGCGTTGCAGGGCAACCATGTCCTCGTCGGCCAGCCTGTTCAGCGCGCGCGCCTTGAGCAGCGGCTTGAGCTTGACCGCCGGCAGGCCCTGCGGCTCGATGACGCCCATGTCCCAGCCGCTGCCCTTGACGCACAGCACGTCCCACTGGTCGCCGACGAGGTCGGTTGCCGTCGTCTTGCACGAGGTGTTGCCGCCGCCATGCAGGACCAGCCGTGGTTCGCCGCCGAGCAGCCGGGTCGTGTAGACGCGCAGCGCCAGGTCGCGGCCGACACCCTTTTTCGCGTAGTCGGCGACGAGTTTTTCGGCTGCTTCGTCATTCCACAAATTCTTCATGTTCGCTTCGTCCGGTTGCTGTCTTTGTTGGTGAAACAGGATTGCCGCGACGCTTTGATGACAATGCGCCGGCGACAGAGAGGGGATTTCCTAGGAGGCCTTTTCTATTGTGGCGGCCGCATGGTCCAGGAGCCGCTGCGCCATGTGCGCGCCGACCACCAGATGCGTGCAAAGGCCGCCGGCGATCGCCGCGAGCAGCGGTTCGAACTTGCTGTCCTCCTGCACCACCACCAACCGCCTGGCGATGGCGCGCAGCGAGGCAAGCTCGGCGGAGATCACCCGCCTATTATAACTGCAGTCGAGCACCTTGCCCTCGGCGTCTATGATCTGCCCGGCAATCACGCCTGCAGCGCCTTGGCTGCGCAGATCCGCCATTTCACTTGGCGTTAGCGCGCCGCATTTGACCAGATGGCTCTCGGCGTCGACCGCGCCGACCGAGTACAGCGCCAGATCGCATTCACTCACACCTGAGAGCTGTTCGCGGATCACCGGCTCGGCACGCAGCGCGCGCGCCAGCTCTTCCGTCGACAGCACCAGCGGCGCGTAGAAATTGAGCCCCTTGGCGTTGAGCCGCCGCGCGATTTCCATGGTGCATTGGTCGGGCCGATAGGAATAGGGCGCGCCGAGATTGCCGCAGAGCTGCACCACCGTGACATCCTGCAGATCGGCATAGGACATGACGTCGGCGATCATATAGACGGTGCGGCCCCAGGCTACGCCGATGCGGTCGCCCTTCTTGACCAGTTCGAGGAAGACGCTCGCCGCCAGCACGGCGATTTCCGTCGACGGGTCGGCAATATGATCATTCTCCGGTGCGATCCAGACGGCGTCGAGGCTCCACACATCCTCGAGCTTGCGCGCCAGCACGTCGTCGGTGAAAAGCTGGGTCGAAGTCGAGATGTTGACGATGCCGGTCTCGCGTGCCTTGCGCAGGTACATGGCGACTGAGGCACGGGAAATGTTAAGCTGGCTCGCCACCTGGTCCTGCCGCAGGCCATGGGCATAGTAGAGCCAGGCGGCCTTGTGGATGAGTTGTTCTGCCGGTCGGATCGCCATGCCGTCTCCTCGGCTGACATTATTCACGGCTCTCGACAAAAGTCAAACTGGGCAGAGGTATGCGATGCTCCCGCTTACGCCGAATCTGGTTCATCATTGCGCCGAATGCGCTCTGTCGTGGCATCGTTTGTGGTGACGCGGCCCGAGCCTGTGATTAGAACGTCTGAAAGAAAACCGCGGGGGAGCATGGAATGGGCAGTCCTTACGAACAGGATCTCGACAAGAACGCGGCCAACCATCAGCCGTTGACGCCGCTCACCTATCTGGAGCGCGCGGCCAAGACCTATCCCGACAATATCGCCATCATCCATGGCCGCCAGCGCATCGACTATCGCACCTTCTGGCAGCGGTCGCTGAAGCTTGCCTCGGCGCTCGACAGGCGCGGCATCGGCAAGGGCGACACCGTCACCGTCATGCTGTCAAACACGCCGCCGATGCTGGAGGCGCATTTCGGTGTGCCGATGACCAAGGCGGTGCTGCATTCGCTCAACACCCGCCTCGATGCCGCGGTCGTCGCCTTCCAGCTCGATCATGCCGAGACCAAGGTGCTGATCGTCGACCGCGAATTCTCCGGCGTCGTCAGACAGGCCCTGGAACTGGCCAAGGTCAAGCCGCTGGTCATCGACTATGACGATCCCGAATACGCCGCCGACGCGCCGTATCCGAAGGGTGAGCGCATCGGTTCGCTCGACTATGAGGACTTCATCGCCGGGGGCGACGCGGACTTCGCCTGGTCGATGCCCGACGATGAGTGGGACGCGATCTCGCTGAACTATACCTCCGGCACTACAGGCAATCCGAAGGGCGTCGTCTACCACCATCGCGGTGCTGCCCTGATGGCCTACACCAACACCATTCATGCCGGCATGGCCAAGCACGCCGTCTATCTCTGGACGCTGCCGATGTTCCACTGCAATGGCTGGTGCTTTCCGTGGACGCTCGCAGTCCAGGCCGGCACCCATGTCTGCCTGCGCTGGGTGCGGCCGAAGCCGGTCTACGATGCGATCGCCGATCAGGGCGTCACCCATCTGTGCGGCGCGCCGGTCGTCATGTCGGTGCTGATCAATGCCAGGGACGAGGACAAGCGCGCATTTCCGCAGATGGTCACTTTCAACACGGCCGCAGCACCCCCGCCGGAAGCGGTGCTATCCGGGATGGCGGATGCCGGATTTGCCGTCACCCATCTCTACGGCCTGACCGAGACCTATGGCCCGGCAGTGGTCAACGAATGGCACGGCGCCTGGGATGATCTCGAAAAGGGCGAGCGCAGCGCCAGGAAGGCGCGGCAGGGCGTGCGCTATGCAGCGCTCGAAGGCCTGACAGTCATGGACCCCGAGACGATGCGGACGACACCGGCCGATGGCGAGACCATCGGCGAGGTCATGTTCCGCGGCAACATCGTCATGAAGGGCTACCTGAAAAACCGCAAGGCGAGCGACGAAGCCTTCGCTGGCGGCTGGTTCCATTCCGGCGATCTCGGCGTCATGCACCCCGACGGCTACATCCAGCTCAAGGACCGCTCCAAGGACGTCATCATCTCCGGTGGCGAGAACATTTCCTCTATCGAGGTCGAGGACGCGCTCTACAAGCACCCGTCGGTTGCCTCTTGCGGCGTCGTCGCCAGGCCCGACGACAAATGGGGCGAGGTGCCTGTCGCCTATGTCGAGCTGAAGCCCGGCAAGATCGCGACCGAAGCCGAGATCATCGATCACTGCCGCGCGCTGCTTGCCCGGTTCAAGGTGCCGAAGGCGGTCATCTTCGCCGAAATCCCGAAGACCTCGACCGGCAAGATCCAGAAATTCCGGTTGCGCGAGATGGCAAAGGACCTGACTTCGTCATCCTAGGGTGGAGCAGTCGCGAAGCGACGTCGCGGAAACCCTAGGATCCATGCCGTGACCTCTCAGCCATGCTCCAACGTCGAGGATGACAGGGCGCGCTTACCAGCGTAACTTCTTGATCCGCCACACTCTTCAGCAGACGTCGCGGCATGGATCCTAGGGTCTGCGCCGCGTCGCTTCGCTCCTTGCTTCGCCCTAGGATGACGAATTCATCAGGGCCAGCCGCTAATAGCGATCGTCGATTCCACCTTCTCACTGTCACCATCTGTCACCATCTGTCACCATTCGTACGCGTACATCGAATCCGCGTTGACAGGCCGCTCTTTTCAATTTACGAGTGACGAAAATCGAAATTCGTCACTCGTAAATTGACAGAGGATCATGTCCGAAGCCGCCACCATAGTCGCCGAAGCCGCCCGACAGGAAAATGTAACGCGCATTCTCGATTGCGCCGAGCGCTTGTTCCGGCACTATGGCTACGGCAAGACCAATGTCGCCGACATCGCGCGTGAGCTCGGCATGTCGCCGGCCAACATCTATCGTTTCTTCGCCTCCAAGGTCGAAATCCACCAGGCCGTCTGCGGCCGGATGCTCGGTGCCAGCTACAAGATGGCCTACGAGATTTCGCGCCTGCCGATCAGCGCCGAGGAGCGGCTCCGGCGTTACGTGCATGCGCAATACAAGATGACGATGGAGGTCATGCTCGACGACCAAAAGGTCCACGAGATGGTCATCGTCGCCCTCGAACGGGATTGGGGTGTGATCGACAAGCATGTCGACAGCATTCACGACCTGTTTGCGGAAATCATTCGTGACGGCATCGAGGCCGGTGAGTTCAGAAAACAGGATCCGGTGATCGCGTCTCGCTGTTTCGGCGCCGCGACCGTCATCCTGTGTCATCCGCAGATGGTGGCGCAATGCCTTGCCAAGACCAACCGGGCAATGCCTGACGACCTCATCGATTATGCAATCAAGGCTTTGAAGTAGCTGCCGCCCGCCGGGCGCCGGTTCAACGATTCATCTCCATTTCGGGAGTACGCGCGTGTCTTCGTTCAGTTCAATCATCAGCAGGCTGCCGGCTGTGGGCCCGGTGCTGCTTGTCACCGCCACTCTCGGGCTTGCCGGCTGCAGCCAGGAAAAAGCCGAAGTCAAGGATATCATCCGTCCGGTCAAGGTTGTCGAGATCGCGAAGGTGCATGACACCCGCATGCTCTCCTATTCCGGGTCGGTGCGGGCCCGCACCGAGAGCGCTCTGGCGTTCCGCGTCAATGGCAAGATCACCGAGCGCCTCGTCGATATCGGCCAGCATGTGGCCTCGGGCGATGTGCTCGCCCGCATCGATCCCATTGACTACGACCTCTCGGTCAAGAGCGCGCAGGCAGCGCTCGATGCCGCCGAGCGGCAGGTCGAGACCGTGGAGCTTGCCCGCAAGCGTGCCGAGCAGCTTTTTGCCAAGAATTTTGCCCCGAAATCACAACTCGAACAGGCGACCTTGACCTATGACCAAGCGGTCGCCACGCGTGATTCCGCCCTTTCGACACTTGCTCAGGCGAAGAACCAGGTCGGTTATACCGATCTCAAGGCCGACAGGGATGGCATCGTCACCACGGTCAGCGCCGACGTCGGCCAGGTGGTCGGTTCCGGCACGCCGGTTGTTACTGTCGCTGTCGACGGCGAAAAGGAAGTGCTGATCGCCGTTCCCGAAATGGAAATCGCCGAATTCAAGCCGGGCAAGGCCGTCAAGGCGGGCTTCTGGTCCGACGATGCGCTGGCGCTCGATGGCAAGGTCCGCGAAGTCGCCGGCAGCGCCGATCCGCAGTCACGCACCTTTGCCGTCCGCGTCAGCCTGCCCAACGATCCGCGTGTGCTGCTCGGCATGACCGCCAGCATCGAAGCCTCGGCGGCCAATGAGCGGCAGCTGGTCTCGATCCCGCTGAGCGCACTGGCCGAGCAAGGCACGCAATCGATCGTCTGGACCGTCAATCGTGGCGCCGACACCGTTCATGCCCGTCCGATCAAGGTCGCCGAATTCGCCGCCGATGGGGTGCGTGTCGCAGAGGGTTTGAACCCCGGTGATGTCGTGGTCGCCGCCGGCACGCAATTCATGACCGAAAACCTGAAGGTGAAGCTCGCCGGTGAGACGGCGCTGCAATCGGCATCCGCGGCAGACGGCGACGCCAAGCAGGTGCGCTGACGACAGACAACCGGCTGCGCGTTCCCGCAGTCGCTGGTTTCCGGGCGGCAGGCGCCCGACCGAGACGCTCGATTGATGTAACCCCCACATCGATTTCGCGTCCCACCGCGATGAGCGTTTCTCCTCTCGGAGAGCCTTGCCGCCCGGAAGCCACTACGAACCCTCGATTTTGTTGCGCTAGATAGATGGACCAGCGTCGATGACCAATTCCACGGAAGAGAAGCGGCCCTTCAACCTGTCGCGCTGGGCAATCGGCCATCCCGCCGTTGCGCGGTTCCTGTTCGGCCTGATCATCATTTCCGGCGCGCTCGGCCTGATGCGTATGGGCCAGAAGGAAGATCCCGATTTCACCTTCCGGATCATGGTCGTCCAGGCGATCTGGCCGGGCTCCTCGATCAAGGAGATGGAAGACCAGGTCGTCAACAAGATCGAACGCAAGCTGCAGGAAACGCCGCATCTCGATTTCGTGCGCTCCTTCACCCGCGCCGGCAGCGCCATCATCACTGTGCAGATCAAGGGCGACACCAACACCGCCGAGGTGACGGACGCTTTCTACCAGGTGCGCAAGAAGGTCGGTGACATTGCCGGTGACTTGCCGCAAGGTCTGCTCGGCCCCTATTTCAACGACGAGTTCGGCGACACCTTCATCACGCTGCATTCGATCAGCGGCGATGGCTTCAGCTATCCCGAGCTGAAGAAGTTCGCCATCCAGGCGCGTGACATGCTTTTGACGACGCCCGGCGTCGAGAAGGCCGTCATCATCGGCGACCAGCCGGAAAAGCTCTATATCGACGTCTCGTCCAAGGCCCTGGCCGAACGCGGCCTGACGCTGACCGATCTGCAGAATGCGATCAAGGGACAGAACAATGTCGACCCGGCCGGCTCCGTCGATACCGGCACCAACTCGGTACGCATCTCCGTCGAGGGCGATGTCGGCAAGGTCGAGGATATCCGGAACCTGCGCCTGCGCGCCGGCGGACAGGTCACAAGGCTGGGCGACATCGCCACGGTGACCTCGGGGCTGGAAGATCCGTTCCAGCGCAAATACCGCTTCAACGGTCACGACAGCGTGCAGTTGGGCGTCGTCATGGCCAAGGGCTTCAAGGTTACCGACGTCGGCAAGGATGTCGAGGCCACCTACAAGCGCTTCGAAGAGGCGCTGCCCTACGGCGTTGCGGTCGACCAGATCTCCGACCAGCCCGGCGTCGTCACCGATGCGGTGGCCGAGTTCATGCATGCGCTTGGCGAAGCGCTGCTGATCGTGCTCGTCGTCTCGTTCCTGTCGATAGGCTGGCGTTCCGGCCTGGTCATCGCCATCGCCATCCCGCTGGTGCTGGCTGCGACCTTCGCCATCATGTACGAACTCGGCATCGACCTGCAGCGCATCTCGCTCGGCGCGCTGATCATCGCGCTCGGTCTTCTGGTCGACGACGCGATGATCGTCGTCGAGATGATGGAGCGCAAACTGGAGGAGGGGATGGTCAAGGTCGAGGCGGCGAGCTTCGCCTATGCCTCGACCGCCTTCCCGATGCTGACCGGCACGCTGATCACCACGGCCGGCTTCATTCCGGTCGGCTTCGCGGCCTCGACCGCCGGCGAATATGTCCGCACCCTGTTCTATGTCGTCGGCATCGCGCTGATCGTCTCCTGGTTCGTCGCGGTCTATTTCACGCCATGGCTCGGCAACATGATCCTCAAGCAGCGCAAGCATGCCGGCAGCCATCACGATGTCTTCGACACACGTTTCTACCGCCGGCTTCGTGCTACCGTCGGCTGGGCCGTGCGCCATCGCATCATCGTCCTGGTGATGACGCTGGTCACCTTCGGCACCAGCCTGTGGGCTTTCCAGTTCATTCCGCAGAACTTCTTCCCGCAATCGTCGCGGCCGGAAATCCTTGTCGACCTTTGGCTGCCGGAAGGCACCAGCATCAAGGAAGTCGAGGCGCAGGCCAAGGCGCTCGAAACCAAGATGATGGACGACAAGGACAAGCGTTTCATCGCCACCTATATCGGCGAAGGCGCGCCGCGCTTCTTCCTGCCGCTCGACCAGCAGCTGAGCAACCCCAACTTCGCCCAGCTGCTCGTCATGGCTAATGACGAACCGGCCCGCGAACGGCTGATCGTCAAGTTGCGCACCGTCCTGGCGCAAGACTTCCCATCCATCCGTGCCAAAGTCGATCGTCTGTTCCTCGGCCCGCCGACCGGCTGGCCGGTGCAGATGCGCGTCATGGGGCCGGATCGCCAGGAGGTGCGCCGCATCGCCGACCAGGTGAAGGCGAAGTTCCGCGAGGATCCGCTGCTTGGCGCCGTGCATGATGACTGGCTGGAGCCGGTTCCGGCGATGAAGCTGGTCATCGACCAGGATCGTGCCCGCGCACTCGGCGTCACCTCGCAGCGCATCCGCCAGATGCTGCAGGCGGCGATGTCCGGCGCGCCGCTCGACGACTTCCGCGACGGCGAGGAGACGGTGTCCATCGTCGCCCGCGAGCCGGATGCCAGCCGCAGCCTGCTGTCCTCGGTCGACTCGGTCTATATCCCGACCGACTTCGGTGGCTTCGTGCCGCTGTCGCAGGTTGCCAAGGTGGTGCCGGTGCTGGAGCAAGGCATCGAGTGGCGCCGCGACCGTCTGCCGACCATCAGTGTGCGGGCAACGCTGCCCGACGGCGTGCAGTCCAATGACGTCGTCACCAAACTGTACAAGGATATGCAGGGCCTGCGTGACGGATTGGCGCCCGGCTACAAGGTCGAGATCCAGGGCGGTGCGGAGGATTCGGCGGAAAGCCAAGCTTCGATCGCCGCCAAGGCGCCGATCATGCTGGCCGTCATCGTCGTGCTTTTGATGATCCAGCTGCAGAACTTCGGCAAGGCGATGCTGGTGCTGGCGACCGGTCCGCTTGGCATTATCGGTGCTGCCGCGGCACTCTTGATCAGCGGCGCGCCGTTCGGCTTCGTCGCCATTCTCGGCGTCATCGCGCTGCTCGGCATCATTATGCGCAACTCGATCATCCTGGTCGACCAGATCGACCAGGACATCGCCGCGGGCATGGACCGCTACGAGGCGATCATCGGTTCGGCCGTTCGCCGTTTCCGGCCGATCACGCTGACGGCGCTGACGGCGGTGCTGGCGCTGATCCCGATCTCGCGCGGCGTCTTCTGGGGTCCGCTCGCCTACGCCATGATGGGCGGCATCCTGGTTGCCACGGTGCTGACCATCCTGGTCCTGCCGGCCGGTTACGCCCTGTTCTTCGGCCGGGAGCCGAAGAAGCGCGGCGCGGAGGGACGGACGGACGATCTGGAACTGAGTCAGGAAGCCGAAAAGCCGCAACTGGCGCTGGCCGCCGAATAGATCGATCACGCAGTCGAAATTTATGGGGCGCGCCTACGCGCGCCCGATCCTTTTCACTTTTACGAGATCAGATGACGAAGAACCAGTTGGCGAGCAGCATCACCACCACGCCGGCGACCAGGGTCAGATAGGGCAGTATGCCCGCCTTTTTGACCGAGAGGTCGGCCCCCGTCATGCCGAGATCGGCCAGCATATGGTCGGGGAATTTGCCCTTGTCCTGGATATAGTGGCGGAAGCAGAACACCGGGATGATCAGGGCCGCCGTGATCAGGCCGGCCCACAGCGCCATCGGGTTCCACACCTTGGCGCCCGCGCCCATGAAGATCATGTTGACATAGGCGAAGATCGCGCCGACGCCGAGCAACCAGCTCGGCGCCTTCCAAGGCCGGGCGATATGGCCGTTGTCGATGCGGTGGATCCAGCCGGCGTTGAGGTTGAGGAAGTTGAAGATGATATAGCCGCAGTTCGACACGGCGAGGATGAAGAAGAAGCTCGTCGCGTCGGCAGAGGCGATGGCCAGCACGATCAGGTTGAAGACGAGATCGGTCCACATTGCCCGCGTCGGCGCGCCATGTTCGTTGACGTGGCTGAGATAGCGCGGCAGCCAGCCATCGACCGAGCCCTGGTAGAGCGTGCGCGAAGAGCCGGCCATGGCGGTCATGATGCACAGAACCAGAGCCAGGATCATCAGCATCACCAAGAGGCTGTGGATCAGTGCGCCGCCGCCGACCATGCCGGCCAGCGCGTCGGCGACACCGGAGCCGTCGACGATCGGTGTCGCCAGCATGCCGTTGAGGCCAAGCACGCCCTGGAAGGTGAACGGCACCAGGATGAACAGCAGCATGCACAAAAGGCCGGAATAGAAGATCGCCTTGAACGTGTCGGTGCCCGGGTTCTTGAACTCCGAGGTGTAGCAGACGGCGGTCTCGAAACCGTAGGTCGACCAGGCGGCGATGAACATGCCGCCAAGCACCAGCGTCCAGCCGGCAATGTTCCAGGCGCCGGGTTCGGGCGCATAGGCGGCCGCCAGCGGCACCAGCGGCGAAAAATTCGCCCAGTTGATCTGGCCGGTGACGATCGGCACCACGCCGACGATCAGCATCGGGATGATGACCAGCAGGCCGATATATTTCTGCACGTTGGCAGTGCCGAGGATGCCGCGATGCTGGATGGCGAAGATGATCAGCATCAGCACCGCACCGATGAAGAAGGTCGCGTTGAGGGTGAACGAGACCGGCCCCAGCGTGTGGCTGTAGAGCGTCCAGTTGCGGATCACCGGCGTTGCCGCGGCGGTCACCGCCGTGATGGCGTCGGCGGCACTCGTCCCGGCATGCGCGGCGATATAGGCGACGACTTCGGGCGAGGCATCGGTGAACAGCGGCACCGGCGCCAACGCGTTGAGGATATAGGCGGCGGCGATCGAGCAGCCGAGCGATAGCACCGGCGACCAGGCGAACCAGTTGCACCACACCGACAGCGGCGCGATGAACTTGGAATAGCGCAGCCATGCGGTGGCGCCGTAGATCGACGCGCCGCCCGACTTGTTCGGAAACAGGCCGGCGATTTCGGCATAGGTGAAGGATTGCAGGAAGCCCATGATCATGGAGAAGATCCAGATCGCGAAGGCCAGCGTGCCGGTCGTGCCGGCAATGCCGCCGATCGAGAACAGGACGAGGGCAGGCACACCGCTCGCCACCCAGAAGGCGCCGCGCCAGTCGATATTTCGGTGCAACTTGCCTTCGGCAAGCGGCTCCAGGACAGTCACTATCGTGCTCATATGTCTTTGTTCCCCATTTTGATGTTCCCCGTTCGTGACCGCCGCGGCTTAGCGAGGCTTCACCATCGACGCATGCATTGATCGACTGCCGGTGTTTCCACTCAGTCGTATTTTTTTCTTAACAGTGAAGATTGATCCGGCGCGCTTTCACGTCAAGCGAATTGTCGCGCCGTGCACATCACGCTTGCGAAACATGTCAACTTCACACTGGCGGGCAGGATTGTTCGGAAAAGGACCAGGGGTCTGGAAACGAAAAACCCGCCGGAGGCGGGTCGCGGCGCAAATCAGCACCATGGACGAATATGTAGCATAGCTGCCCTCAGCGGGTCAAGAAAAAATTCCTATCACCGACTGCCAGCACGGCCTCACCGTCTTGGAAGGCCGTCAGGAGCGTGGTTTGGTCTTTTGCGGATCGTAGTGGGCGAAGGCGACGACGCGCGCCGGCAGCCGCTTGGCATGGCCGTCGAGCTTGCCGATCTCGACCTCGGTACCGACAGCTGAATGGGTGACGTCGAGCCTGGCCAGCGCGATGGTCTTGTTCAGCATCGGAGAACGCATGCCCGACGTGACCACGCCGATCTGGGCGCGGCCGACATGCACGCAATCGCCATGGCCGACGTCGACATTGGCCTCGATGTCGAGGCCGACCAGCTTCGTCTGCGGGTGCTCCTTGCGGCGGATCAGCGCTTCGCGGCCGATGAAATCGTCGGTCTTGCTCTTCAGCGGCACGGTGAAGCCGATGCCGGCCTCGAACGGGTCGGTCTGGTCGGAGAATTCGTAGCCGGCGAAGATCAGCCCGGCCTCGATGCGCACCATGTCCAGCGCCTGCAGCCCCATCGGCTTCAGTCCATGCGGCTGGCCGGCTTCCCAGATGGCGTCGAACACTTTTTCGGCGTCGCGCGGATGGCACCAGATCTCGTAGCCGAGCTCGCCGGTATAGCCGGTGCGCGAGACCACGACCGGAATCCCGTTGCCGCCACCAATGCGGGCGACGGCGAAGCGGAACCATTCGAGCTCGTTGATCGACGGCTGCAATGGCGAAGTCCAGATCACTTCTCGCAGGATCTCGCGGCTCTTCGGACCCTGCACGGCGACATTGTGCATCTGGTCGGTGGAGGAGCGCACCAGCACGTTGAGGCCGAGTTTCGTCGCCGTCTCGCGCAGCCATTCGCCGGACAGATCGTCGCCGCCGACCCAGCGGAAATTGTCCTTGCCGAGCCGCAGCAGGGTGCCGTCGTCGACCATGCCGCCATGCTCGTAGCACATGGCCGAGTAGACCACCTGGCCGACGCCAAGCTTCTTGACGTCGCGGGTCAGCGTGTATTGCAGCAGCGCCTCGGAATCCGGGCCGGTGACCTCGAACTTGCGCAGCGGCGACAGGTCCATGATCACCGCGTCCTGCCGGCAGGCCCAGTATTCGGCGATCGGTCCGTCCTTGGCGAAGGAATTGGCGAGCCAATAGCCCCTGTACTCCTGAAAGTTGCGGGTGTGCTTGGCAAAGCTCGAATGAAAAGCTGTCTCGCGGGTCATTTTCGGTTCCGAATCGGGCGTCATGCGTCTGGCGATCGCTCGCGAGAATTTGTGCTGGCCGGAATAGGTCCGCACATGGATGTCGGTCGGGTTCCAGCCATTGGCCGGCGTCGTGTCGTCGGGGCAGGCGGAGGAAACGCAGACGATGTCGGTGAGCGCCCGCAGCAGCACGTAGTCGCCCGCCCGCGACCACGGCTCGTCGGACACCATGACGCCATGCGCGTCGATCGCGGTGTTGAAGAAGAAGTTGATCGCCATCCAGCCGGCGCGGGGCGTGACGCCTTTGTCCAACAACGCGCGATTAAAGTTCTCAGAGCAGTTGGTGTGGCCGGGATAGCCGATGTCGTCGTAATATTTGGCGGCGCAGGCGAGCGCGAAGGCGTCGTGCCGACCGCATGTGTCCTGCACCACCTCGACCAGCGGCTCCATGTCCTGGTCATAGTATTTGGAATGCAGGCCGGGCATCGGGTAGCTCGCACCCATCAGCGTGCGCGTTGTCGTCACGTCGAGCGGATGATCCAGTCCCCTGTCCAGCTTGCGCGTCGAAAAGCACTGGAAGTCGGTGCACTGGCGGCCGTCGACATCGATGATCTGCAGATAGTCACCGGCCTTGACGAAATAGGCCTCCGCCGTCGCCGAATGGACACGCAAATCGAGCACCGGGTCGGCCAGCGGGTCCGCCAACTGCGATTTCGCCGCCGGGCGGATCGTGGCGCGGCGAACGATGGCGGTCAGCGGCGTCGCCGTGTCGTGACCGTCGACCAGCATCGGCCCGCCGGGGGCCGCAATCAGCATTGAGCCGTCACGCGTGACCGTGAATGTTTGTTCTGTACCGGCAGGCGTAGTGGCGCCGAACACCCGCACCGCCTTGGCATGGTCAAGCTGCACCTGCCGGCGCGCGAGCCCGCCCCGCAGCGAGGCGAGACTGTCGTCACCCTCCATGAGCAGTGCCTTGATGCCGGCGGCATTGCTGTTCGATGTTTCACCAAAAATGCCGGAATCGGTCGCGCCGGTCCTGTCCCAGGCCAGCAACTCACAGGCCTGGCCGCCTTCGACATTGCGCACGGTGACCGTGTCGCCGGCCTCGATGTCGATCAGCACCGCGCCATTGCCCTGGATCGTATAACGCTCCATGCCCGGCGGCAGCGCGATCTGGCCGGGCCTCAGGATGAGGCTTGGCCGGGGCGGTCCGGCAGCAATTGCGGGGTAGGGCGACTGGCTCATTTCAGCCTTGCGGTTCGAGAAACAAGTTTGCCTGTGTGTGAAATTATTTTAGCGGTAAGAATAGCAGTGCGCGTGCGTTTGGCAAGGCGAAGCGCACTTCTTCCCTTCTCCCCCAAGGGAGAAGGTGGGGCGCGCGCAAACGCTATTCGAAATCCTCGGAATGGCTGACCGTAACGCCGTACTCCGCAGCCGAGTCGAGCATCGTATGCCAAAGGCTTTCGGCAAAGGTCGCGAACACCAGGAGGTTGAACACCGCCAGGCCATCCGGCCGATCATTCCCGCGCCAGAGCGTGACGCTGGTGTGGTCCATCGACGTCGCAGCAGCGGCACCAATCGGAAACGAGGCGGCATGCAGGTCGATCGACGACAGCTTGGCGAGCATGGCGCGCGCCTGGATTCCGGAAACGCTGATCAACGCGCGTGCATGCGACTGGTCCGATAGCGAAGCGGGACCGGTGAATGCCGGCGCCAGCGTCCACATCGTGTGCTTGCCACTTTTCGACAGGATCAAGAACTGATCCGGCCCCGACCAGATCAGCGTGGCATCCGGAGTTTGTACCGCCTTCGGCGCATCCGGTGCCGCGATGCCGAAGCGGGTCCTAGTCGCCTTTGCCAGTTCGGCTCCTTTGCCGCGCCGCGCCATCACCTGGATCGGATCAAAATTGCGAACCTCGGTCAGCGAGACGCCAGCCTCGATACCGCGTGCACCATGCGCACCGGTGACAAGCGCTTTTTCAAGCGGACTGCGGGGAGTCCAGGAAAAATCAACCACGCTGACGCCCTCCATCCGGATCGTAGAAGACGGGATTGCAGAGTTCGACATCGTAGTCTTCGCCGCGCAATGGATCATGCGCGTGGACGATCTCGCCGATGCGCTCGCGGCCGCGTTCGACAAGCGCGAGCCCGATCCACTGATCCAACGTCGGCGAGAAGCAGACCGAGGTGACATAGCCCTGGTCGTTGCCGGGGCCGGGCGTCTGACCCTTCGGGATGATGTGCGCGCCAGAGCGCAAGCGGCGGCCCTTGTCGGTCGGCTTGATGCCGACCACGACCTGGCGATCCGGGGCGATCAGTGCCTCGCGTCCGGCCATCACGCGGCCGATGAAATCCTTCTTGGTCGACATCATTTTGCCGAGGCCAAGATCGGCGGCTGTCGTCGTGCCGCTCAGTTCCGGTCCGGCGACGTGACCCTTTTCAACGCGCATGACACCGAGCGCCTCGGTGCCGTAAGGCGTCACGCCGAATGGCGCTCCGGCCAGCATCAAATTGCGCGCCATGGCATCGCCAAAGCGCGCCGGCACCGAAATCTCGAAAGCCATCTCGCCTGAGAACGAGATGCGGAACAGCCTTGCCCTCAGGCCCCCGCGAAGTGCTACTTCGCGCGCGCCCATGAATGGAAAGCCTTCGTTGGAAAGGTCCTCGGTCGGATCGACGATTTCCCTCAGCAGGTCGCGTGTCTTCGGCCCGGCGATCGAGAATTGCGCCCACTGGTCGGAGACGGAAGTGAGCTGCACGTCGAGCTCCGGGAACAGCACCTGGCGGCAGAATTCGAGATGCTGCATCACCAGCCCGGCCTTGGCCGTGGTGGTGGTCAGGAAATAATGGTCCTCGGCCAGCCGCGATGTCGTGCCATCGTCATAGACGATGCCGTCCTCGCGCAGCATCAGCCCATAGCGCGCCTTGCCAACTGCGAGGCTGGAGAAGGTGTTGATGTAGACGCGATCCAGGAAGGCGCCGGCATCGGGGCCGTGCACGTCGATCTTGCCGAGCGTCGAGACATCGCAGAAGCCGACGCCACCGCGCACCGCCTTGACCTCGCGGGTCACCGATTCCAGCCAGTCCTTCTCGCCGGCGCGCGGGTACCATTGCGCGCGTTTCCACAGGCCGGTGTTGACGAAGACAGCACCTTGTTCCACGGCCCAGTGGTGCGACGGCGTCAGCCGCGTCGCATGGAACGTCTCGTCGCGGTGATGGCCGGCGAAGGCGCCGATGGCGACCGGCACGTAAGGCGGCCGGTAGATCGTCGTGCCGGTCTCGGGGATCGAACGGCCGCTGACCGCGGCCATGATGGCAAGGCCGGCGACATTCGAGGTCTTGCCCTGGTCGGTGGCCATGCCGAGCGTCGTGTAGCGCTTCAGGTGTTCGACGGATTCAAAGCCTTCGCGTTGCGCCAGTTCGATGTCAGAGGCGGTGACGTCGTGCTGGTAATCGACAAAAGCCTTGCCCTTGCCGGCGACGTGCCAGAGCGGCGTCAGCGAGAATGCCTCGTCGTCGGCGGAAGGCGCGGTACCCACTGTGCCGCCATGTCCCGTGTCACGCGCCGCTGCCGCGCCGGCGGCAAATCCCTGGCTCAGGCAGGCGCCGAGGCCGAAATCGCCATTGGCGGCGCCGGCGGCGACCATGCCGGGAGGCGCGCCGTCGGGCACGAAGGCGGAGATGTCGTCACGCCACGCTGGCCGACCGCGATGGAAGGAGGTCAGCCCGACCGCCGGGTTCCAGCCGCCGGAAACGGCGAGCCCGTCCGCTTCGACCTCGGCGCGCGCGCCGCCGGTGAGCGACACCGCGATTTTCCTGACGCCATCCTTGCCGCCATCGACGCCACTGACGGAACCATGCAGCACCGGGAAGCCGCCCTTGGAGGCCAGCGAACGATGCGCCGGCGACACTTCGGACCGTGCATCGATGACCGCCGCGATCTGTAGGCCGGCACCGAGTGCAGTCTCGACCGTGCGCCAGCCATCCTCATTGTTGGTGAACAGCGCGATGCGTTTGGCCGGTGTCGCCGCATAGCGCGCGACATAGGTGCGCATGGCGGACGCCATCATCACACCGGGCGTGTCGTTGCCGGCAAACACGATCGGCCGTTCGATGGCGCCGGCCGCGACAACGCAACGCTTGGCCACGATCCGCCACAGCCGCTGGCGCACCTGATGCTGAGGCGGCGAGGGCAGGTGGTCGTTGACCCGCTCGATCGCGCCATAGGTACCGCCATCGTAGACGCCGAATAGTGCCGTGCGGGTCATGATGCGGACGTCCGGCATATCAGCCAGTTCAGTCAGCGTCCGCGACAGCCATTCGGCTGCCGGCACACCATCGATCGTGCCGCCATCCGACAGCAGGCGGCCGCCGGGGACAAAATCCTCTTCGCACAGGATGACGCGGGCACCAGCGCGGCCGGCTGCCAATGCCGCGGCCAGACCGGCCGGGCCGGAGCCGGCGATCAGCACATCGCAATGCGCCCATGCCTTGTCGTAGTGGTCCGGATCGGCGACGCCTGCGGCGCGGCCAAGGCCGGCGGCGCGACGGATCGCCGGCTCGTAGATCGCTTCCCAGAATTTCGCCGGCCACATGAAGGTCTTGTAGTAGAAGCCGGCAACGAAGATCGGCGCGAACAGCTGGTTCACCGACATCACATCGTGGCGCAGCGATGGCCAGCGGTTCTGGCTGGCGGCTTCCAGCCCTTCATAGAGTTCGGCTGTCGTCGCCTTGGTGTTCGGCTCGCGCCGTGCGCCGGTGCGCAGCTCGACCAGCGCGTTGGGTTCTTCCGAACCGGCGGTGAGAATGCCGCGCGGGCGATGGTATTTGAACGAGCGGCCGACCAGCTTGACGCCATTGGCGATCAGCGCCGAGGCGAGCGTATCGCCCTGGAAGGCGGAGAAAGCCTTGCCGTCGAAACGGAAGTTCAGCGGCGCCGAGCGGTCGATGAGACCGCGATTGCCGAGCCGGTGTGTCTGCGCGCCGGCCATCACGCACCGACTTTCGCGGCGCCGGCACCCGCCGCCGGTTCGACCGACGAAATCTCGTGCGTCAGCGAGTTGCGGGTGACTTTCAGCCAGGCCCGGCAGCCGCCGCCATGGTACCAGTGTTCGCTGGTCTGTCCGGCGACATTGTCGCGCAGATAGACATAGTCGAAGACCTCGTCTTCCGAGGCGCCGGCTTCGGGCCGCACAGGCTTGGCGTCGCCGAGATAGGTGAACTCGCCGAGTTCGCGTTCGCCGCAGAAGGGACAGACAATGCGCATGCTCTTCTAGACCGCCTTCAATGCAGGTTCGGTTGGGCGCCCTGGCCCTTTTCGTCGATCACGGCGCCAGTCCGGAACCGGTAGAGGCGGAACCGCGCGGCTTCTTCGTGCGATTCATCGCGGGCCAGAAGGTGGGCAAAGACAAAGCCGGAGCCTGGTGTCGCCTTGAAGCCGCCATAACACCAGCCGGCGTTGATATAGAGCCCGTCGACTGGCGTCTTGTCGATGATCGGCGAACCGTCCATCGACATGTCCATAATGCCGCCCCACTGGCGCAGCAGACGCACGCGGCCGATCATCGGCATCAGCGCCATGCCGCCCTCGCAGACGTCCTCCATGACAGGCATGTTGCCGCGCTGGGCATAGGAATTGTAGCCGTCTATGTCGCCGCCGAACACCAGCCCGCCCTTGTCGGACTGGCTGACGTAGAAATGGCCGGCGCCGAAGGTCATGACACCAGGGATGAGCGGCTTGATCGCCTCGGAGACGAAGGCCTGCAGCACATGGCTTTCGATCGGCAGGCGCAGGCCGGCCATCGCCGCGACGCGCGATGAACTTCCGGCAACAGCCATACCGACCTTGCCGGCGCCGATCTTGCCGCGCGACGTCTCGACGCCGGTCACCTTGCCATTGGCGTCCCTGACGAAGCCGGTGACTTCGCAATTCTGGATGATGTCGACGCCGAGTTCGCTCGCCGCATGCGCATAGCCCCAGACAACAGCATCGTGCCGCGCCGTGCCGCCGCGTCGCTGCAACAGCCCGCCTTGCACGGGAAAGCGCGCATTGTCGAAGTTCAGGAACGGTATCATCTTCTTGACGGCAGCGAGGTCGAGCAGTTCGGCGTCGATGCCGTTGATGCGCATGGTGTTGCCGCGCCGCGCATAAGCGTCGCGTTGCGCGTCGGAGTGGTAGAGGTTGATGACGCCGCGCTGGCTGACCATTGCATTGTAGTTGAGGTCCTGCTCCATCCGCTCCCACAGCTTCATCGACAATTCGTAAAAGCCGGTATTGCCTGGCAGGCCGTAATTGGAGCGGATGATGGTGGTGTTGCGGCCGGCATTGCCGGAGCCGATCCAGCCTTTTTCGAGCACGGCAACATTCTTGATGCCGTACTCGCTGGCGAGAAACCAGGCGGTGGCAAGGCCATGGCCGCCACCGCCGATGATCACCACATCGTAGCGATCCTTCGGCGTGGCGTCACGCCAGGTGCGTTGCCAGTTCTTGTGGCCGGAGAGGGCAGCACGGGCGAGCGAGAAGATCGAATATTTCATCAGTTCATTCCGAGGTCGCTCGCACCGCGCTGGTGGTCAGATATCCAGCGTGTGGTCGCGCTCCCATTGCGTGAAGTGCGAAGCATAGGAATTCCATTCCTGGTGCTTCAGCTTTAGGTAGGCCGACGAGAATTCCTCACCCAGCGCCGCCTTGAGCGATTTGTCCTTGTCGAACTCGCGCAGCGCGTCGAGCAGATTGAGCGGCAGTTTTGGCGCGCCCTTCACCGTGTGCCCATGCTGGTACATGTCGATGTCGTAGCGCTTGCCGGGATCTGCCTTCGAGCGGATGCCGTCGAGGCCGGCGGCGATGATGACCGCCTGCAGGAGATAGGGGTTGGCCGCCCCGTCCGGCAATCGCAGTTCGAAGCGGCCGGGGCCGGGCACGCGCACCATGTGGGTGCGGTTGTTGCCGGTCCAGGTCACCGTGTTCGGCGCCCAGGTCGCGCCCGAAATGGTGCGCGGCGCGTTGATGCGCTTGTAGGAATTGACCGTCGGGTTGGTGATCGCGGCCAGCGCGGAAGCATGCTTCATGATGCCGCCGAGGAAATTCCGGCCCTTGGCCGACAGGCCAAGCTCCATCGCATTGTCGGCGAAGACGTTGGTCTTGCCCGATTTGTCCCAGACCGAGATATGGGCATGGCAGCCATTGCCGGTCAGGCCCTGGAAGGGTTTGGGCATGAACGTCGCGCGCAGGCCGTGCTTCTCGGCGATCGACTTGACCATGAATTTGAAGAACGAGTGCTTGTCGGCGGTCGCCAGCGCGTCGTCGAAGGCCCAGTTCATCTCGAATTGGCCGTTGGCATCCTCGTGGTCGTTCTGGTAGGCGCCCCAGCCGAGCGCCAGCATGTGGTCGCAGATCTCGGCGATGACGTCGTAGCGGCGCATCACCGCTTGCTGGTCGTAGCAGGGCTTTGAGGCCGTGTCGTATTCGTCGGAAATCGTCTTGCCGTCCGGCGAGATCAGGAAGAACTCGGCCTCGACGCCGGTCTTGACGTGCATGCCGTCGCTGGCGGCTTCCGCGATCAGCCGATTCAGCGTGTTGCGCGGCGCCTGGTCGACCTCCTTGTCGTCCATGATGCAGTTGGCGGCGACCCAGGCGACCTCCGGCTTCCACGGCAGCTGGATCACCGAGTCCGGGTCCGGCACCGCCAGCATGTCGGGATGCGCCGGCGTCAGATCAAGCCAGGTGGCGAAACCGGCAAAGCCGGCGCCATCCTTCTGCATGTCGGCGATGGCTTGCGCCGGCACCAGCTTGGCACGCTGGCCACTGAACAGGTCAGTGTAGGAAATCATGAAATATTTGACGTTTTTCGCCCTTGCGAATTCAGCAAGATCAACTGTCACGGAAGTTCCCCATTTTTTTGTCGATTGTGGCCCCAGAGCGTATGGGCTTCGGCCCTTCATTGATTAGAAGCCGTTCTTCCCCGGTATCCAGTTGGTGCCGGCCAGCGGTACGCCGGCCATAGCGGCTGCCTCGATCGTCAGCGCGACGAGGTCCTCGGGTTCCAGATTGTGCAGGCTGTTCTTGCCGCAGGCACGGGCGATGGTCTGCGCTTCCAGCGTCATCACCTTGAGGTAGTTCGCCAGCCGGCGTCCGGCGGCCACCGGGTCGACCCGCTTCATCAGTTCGGGGTCCTGCGTGGTGATGCCTGCGGGGTCGCGCCCCTCGTGCCAGTCGTCATAGGCGCCGGCCGTGGTGCCGAGCTCGTTGTACTCCGCCTCCCAGCGCGGGTCATTGTCGCCGAGCGCGACGAGTGCCGCCGTGCCGATCGAGACCGCGTCGACGCCGAGCGCCAGCGCCTTGGCGACATCGGCGCCGTTGCGGATGCCGCCGGAGACGATCAGCTGCACCTTGCGGTGCATGCCGAGATCCTGCAGCGCCTGCACCGCCGGCCTGATGCAGGCAAGCGTCGGCATGCCGACATTTTCGATGAACACTTCCTGGGTGGCTGCGGTGCCGCCCTGCATGCCGTCGACGACGACGACATCGGCGCCGGCCTTCACCGCAAGCGCGGTATCGTAATAGGGCCGGGCACCGCCGACCTTGACGTAGATCGGCTTTTCCCAGTCTGTGATTTCGCGCAATTCGAGGATCTTGATCTCGAGATCGTCGGGACCCGTCCAGTCCGGATGGCGCGAGGCCGAGCGCTGGTCGATGCCCTTCGGCAGCGTGCGCATTTCGGCGACGCGGTCGGAAATCTTCTGGCCAAGCAGCATGCCGCCGCCACCCGGCTTGGCGCCCTGGCCGACGACGACTTCGATCGCATCGGCACGGCGCAGATCGCGCAGGTTCATGCCATAGCGCGACGGCAGGTATTGATAGACCAGCTGCTTGGAATGGCCGCGCTCTTCCTCGGTCATGCCGCCATCGCCGGTGGTGGTCGAGGTGCCCGACAGTGTGGCGCCGCGCCCGAGCGCTTCCTTGGCGGGCCCCGACAGCGAGCCGAAGCTCATGCCGGCGATGGTGATCGGGATCTTCAGCTCGATCGGCTTCTTGGCATGGCGTGAACCGAGCACGACTGATGTGTCGCAGCGCTCGCGGTAGCCTTCGAGCGGATAGCGCGAGATCGAGGCGCCGAGGAACAGGAGGTCGTCGAAATGCGGCAGCTTGCGCTTGGCGCCGGCGCCACGGATATCATAGATGCCGGTCGCCGCGGCGCGGCGGATCTCGGAAAGCGTGTAGTCGTCGAAGGTCGCGGATTTGCGCGGCGTCGTCGGCGGGTTGCGATAGGTCATGCTGCCTCAATACGCGTCGGCGTTGTCGATATTGAAATTGTAGAGGGTACGCGCCGAGCCGTAGCGCTTGAACTCCGCCGGCTTGACGCCGGTCACGCCGGCGCGGTCGAGCAGGCCCTGCAGCAATTCCAGATGCTCGGCCCTCATCTCCTTGGCGATACAGTCGGCACCCAAGCTGTCGACCTTGCCGCGCACGAAGAGCCGCGCCTCGTAGATGGAATCGCCCAGCGCGTCGCCGGCATCACCCAGCACCACCAGATTGCCCGACTGCGCCATGAAAGCCGACATGTGGCCGATATTGCCGTGCACGACGATGTCGATGCCTTTCATCGAGATGCCGCAGCGCGACGAGGCATTGCCTTCGATGACCAGCAGGCCGCCCTTGCCGGTGGCGCCGGCATACTGGCTGGCGTCGCCTTTGATGGTGATCGAGCCCGACATCATGTTCTCGCCGACGCCAGGGCCTGCCGAGCCATGCACGGTAATGGTGCTGCCGGAATTCATGCCGCCGCAGTAATAGCCGACGCTGCCGCGCACATCGATGGCAACAGGCTGGTCGACGCCGACGGCGACCGAGTGGCTGCCTTTCGGGTTCAGCACTTCCCATGCCGTTTCGTTCGAGCCGGGCGCCAGATTGTGCAGCGCCTGGTTGAGTTCGCGCAACGACAGCTGGTCGAGATCGAAGACTCGAGGGTCGTGCGCCGCGGTCTTTGAAAGCGTGGTCGCCGGCATGAACTCAATGCTCCCAGAAATAGACGGTTGCGGGCTCGGGTTCCCAGACCCTCGCATTGTCTATGCCGGGCAGTTTGGTCAGCGCGCGATATTCCGAGCCGAAGGCGACATACTGGTCGGTCTCGGCCATCACGGCGGGCTTGCAGGCGATCGGATCGCGCACCACGCCAAAGCCGTTCTTGGTGCCGACGACGAAGGTGAAGAAGCCGTCGAGGTCGGAGAGCGTGCCTTCCAGCGCTTCGCCGAGATTCTTGCCATGCGCCATCTGCGACGAGAGATAGGCGGCGGCCACTTCAGTGTCGTTCTCGGTCTCGAATTTCATGCCTTCGCGGATCAACTCGCGGCGGACATTGTTGTGGTTCGACAGCGAGCCATTGTGCACAAGGCACTGGTCGGCGCCGGTCGAGAACGGATGCGCGCCCATTGTCGTCACAGCCGATTCCGTCGCCATCCGGGTGTGGCCAATGCCATGCGTGCCGGTCATCTTGCGGACATCGAAGCGATCGACGACCGCCTCGGGCAGGCCAACTTCCTTGTAGATCTCGACAACGTCGCCGGCGCCCATGATGCGGATGTCGGGGCGCAGCGTCTGGATGGTTTCGCGCGCTTCATCGATCTTGGCGGGCGTGGTCCTGACGACCGCATGGGTGGATTTCACCGCGATCGTCACCGGGGTGCCGATGGCCTTGGCGAGCTCCGCCTCGAGGCCGCGGAAATCGCGGTCCGGCTTGGCCGACTGAATGGTGATCTTGGCCTCATTTTTGGAAGGCGCGCCATAGATGGCAATGCCGGCGCTGTCGGGACCGCGATCGCTGAGCGAGATCAGCATCTGCGACAGCATCGCGCCAAGCTGGGGCTCCAGCGACTTGTCCTTCAAAAACAGTCCGACAATTCCACACATGTCAGCCTCCCGATGTTTGTAGCTAAGAGATCGTTTGTAGCTAAGAGAGGATGTATCGAATGAGTTGCACAAATTCAATCGTATGAAAAAAATATTCCTCTAGTTACCTATGCGGCTCAATGCCGCTCTGCGCACTGTCGCCGTCTCGCCGGGCATTGTGAACCCATTTCGCGGTGCGGATGCGAGCGATCTTGTAGGCGTCGAGAATCGACAAGGCATAGATCAGGAAGCCGCCGGCGTGACGGCCGGCAAAGCTGGCATCCGACGGTGCGATCTTGGCCGTCACCCATGCCAGGATCACCATGAAGAAAAGGAACTGAAGGCCGCGCACCGGCACGCCGAGAATGACATGCCCGCTTCCCGGCAACACGATTGCGGCGCCGAGAACCAGATAGGGGTTGGTGGGTGCAGTGGTGGGAATGGTCATGCGGCCTGCCGTTCGCTTTTGTTGATGGCGTCGCGAAGCGCCGACACCGACACCAGCAGTCTTTCGATCAGCGCGGGATCGAGTGTGGCGTCGCCGAATTCGGCCTGCCGAAAGACGCCATAACGCGCCCGTTCGGCTTCGGCCAGCAGCCACACGATGCGTACCCCTTTCGGGGTGATCAGCAGTTCCTTGGCGCGCCCTTCGGAAAAAATCCCGAGGTGGCCGGCGATGGTCTCCAGTGGGAAGTGGACGCCCCTGCGATCGGTCCGCAACACGGCCTCAGCCGGAAATGCTGAGCTCTTCGGCAGCGTGTGCTCGAGATGATCGAAATTGGAGAAGGTCGTCGGCGATCCCGGCCGCATCATCATGTCGAACGTCGCCGGCACCGCGACCTCTTCGGTGATCGAAACACTGAGCCAGCGCGCCGGCAGTTTTCGCGTCGCCAGCGTATCGACGATGGTGCGCACCTGGACACGTTTGCTGTTCCAGGATCCTTCCCAGGTGATGACGCCGGCGGTGCCATCCGAAACATTGGCAGCGTCGGCGATGACTGTGCGGATGCGGCCTTGCTCAACGGCGAGCGCCATCGATGCCCTGCTGCGGCTGGCACGCGCCTGCCGGGCAAGGTGGAGAACGACAGCCAGGACGATGGCCCCTGCCAGCAGTGCTGATGTCACCTCGGACATTTTCTCATGCCAGGCCCGCCCAGGCTATGGACGGGCCTTCTCCCATCAATAACCCTGCGGCTTCGGCCACGGCATGGTGAACTGATCGCCGCGCCGCACGAATTTGTAGCGATAGAAATGGAACCACAGTGAGATCAGGAAGTAGAAGGCGACCATGGCGATCAGCTGCGAGCCGAAGCCGAGGAAGATGGCGAAGAAGGTCACCACGCACAGGCAAAACAGCACGATGGCCGGGATCGGGTGGAAGGGGTGCGTGTAGCCGCGCCGGATCGAGCCCAGCGGCCACTTCTTGCGGAACATGATGATGTTGATGCTCATGAAGGTATATTGCAGCACGCCCGACAGGATCGAGAAGGTGATCGCCTGGTTGAGGTCGGCGATGAAGGCGAAGGCCAGCGCGATCGGCAGCAGGAACAGGATCGAACGATAGGGCGTGCGATATCTCGGATGCACGGCCGAGAACCATGTCGGCAGATAGCGGTCGCGGCCGAGCGAGAACCAGGCGCGCGCCGCATCGTTGATGCAGCCATTGGCGGAGGCCATTGCAGCAAGCAGCGTGGCGACGAACAACAGGTTCTCGAGCAGCGGGCTGCCAGTCAGTTTGCCGGCGTCCCACAGCGGATAATAGGTGATGCCGAGATATTCCCATGGCATCATCGAGGCGCAGACATACCAGGTCATGGCGGCTGCGATCAAAAGCGTGATCATGCCGGCCATGGTGCCGTAAGGCAGCGAGCGGGCCGGCGAGCGCACTTCCTCGGCGGCCTGTGTGGTGCCCTCGATGCCGAGATAGTACCAGATGCCGAACTGGAAGGCGGCGATGACGCCGATCCAGCCATAGGGGAGCGCATTGCCGGGAGTGACCAACTCGTTCAGCTTCAGCACGGCGCCTTGCGTCCACGGGCTGACCGAAAAGAACAGGATGACGATCGAGATATAGGCGACTGCTGTGATGACGAAGTTGACGTTGAGCGTCATCAGCACGCCGCGATAGTTCAGCCACGCCAGCACGACGATGGTCGCGGCGATGAAGGAATTGTGGGTGAGCCCTTCGACGCCGGCCTTGGCGACGATGGTGTCGCCGAGCAGGATGGCGTCGGACACTTCGAGCATGGTGTAGGCAAAGACCAGGAACAGCGCGACGTTGAACGCCATCAGCGGTCCGACGATGTGCTTTGCCTGCGCATACTGGCCGCCGGCGGCGGCCACGGTCGATGTCACCTCGGAATCGATCATGGCGACCGAGGTGTAGAGCAATCCCACGACCCAGCAGACGATCAGCGCGGCCAGTGCGCCACCCTTGTCGGCCGAGAAATTCCAGCCGGTGAATTCGCCGACCAGGACGATGCCGACGCCGAGCGCCCAGACATGGGCCGGTCCGAGCACGCGCAGGAGTGAAACTCTGTCCCCTTGGGCAGCCGGGGCAGCCGGTTCAAGTGCGATCGTCATTGTTCAATCCTCACTCAGATCCGGTGTTTTTCGGAAGTGGCTTCCAGTTCGCCTTCGCGCGAGGAGGTCAGCACCTCTTCGGAGAAGGTCGTGTCGACCTTGAACCAGTCGTAGAGCATCCACAAAGCGAGCACGATCGAGATGCCCCAGCATGCGTAAGAGAGTGCCACCCACATGATCGTGTCCCCCGAATTAGATCGTCCTCAGAACTCTTACTTGTCGTCGAATTTTTCGTTGATGACGTCGCGGTATTCGCGGTCTGATGCACGAAACAGGAAGATGAAATAACCGATCAGCACCGCCGCCATGATGATCAGCGTCGGCCAGTCGATGACATAGTGGAAGCGGTTCTGGATGATGTCGTGCGCGGTCTCGGGCGTATAGCCGAGCTTTTCCCAGATAGACGCCATGGTCGGGTTCTGGCCTAGCGCTTCCCAGGTCTTGGCGTCGAGCGCGTCGATGGATTTCGCCGCGCCGGCGAGGCCCAGCTTGAGCGGTAGCCACAGTGCCACGAAAATGGCGACGACGACGACGGCGATGTCGAAAACCTGCCCGGCCTTGCTTTGCTCCGGCGGCGTGTAGCGGGACATTTCTTCTACCCCTCAGGACTTGCGGTTGCTGAACGCGTCGGCGTTCTTGATGTCGAGCCCGTAGATGAATTCCTTGTCTTCCTTGTAGTGCTTGACCATCGCCAGGATGGCCGCGGTGTTGAAGATCAGCACGGCGGCGGCAGCGATAGCCACCACGGCCTTGATGCCGCTGTGCGGGATGTAGGGCCATGTCATGAGGAGGACGAAGACGATTGTCGCCCACAGGCAGACGATCAGGAGCGCGGCTCCGCGCACGTCGGAACGGTACAGCGCTTCGATGCGCTGCTGCATGTCTGACATCGGTTTCTCCCCTTTTCCGCCGTCCGGTTCCGAATCTCCCGTCCGCCGTCCTCTTTCAACAGAGTGAAATTTTTTTCATAAATTCAGTCCGAATTCCGCAATTGTCAAGCACGATTTACGTGGGGTTAACCGTTTGCTGTGCGTGACGGATTTTGCCTGACAATGAAATTAATTGCTTATGGGTATTGCGGCGCCCGGAGGTTTGCGGTCAATATTCGGCCAAAGCTCCCGCCGCTGCGCAGGGGGCAGGGAACAGCAAGAGATTTTTCGAAACGGAGGACGAGCGGATGACGGCATCCTGGAGATTTTCGACCCTGGCGGATCGCCACCGAGCGCTCGGTTCGAAGCTCGAAGACTGGAGCGGCATGGGAACCGCCTGGACCTACGACAAGGATGCCGACGAGGAGTACATCGCCATCCGCACCAAGGCTGGTCTGATGGATGTCTCCGGCCTCAAGAAAGTCCACATCACCGGACCGCATGCCTCACACCTGATCGACCTGGCGACGACGCGCGATGTCGAAAAGATCTATCCCGGCAAGTCGGCCTATGCCTGCATGCTGAACGAGGCGGGAAAATTCACCGACGATTGCATCCTCTACCGCACCGGCCCCAATGCATGGATGGTCGTGCATGGTTCGGGCACCGGCCATGAGGAGTTGCAGCGTGCTTCGGTAGGACGCGACGTCTCGCTGCGCTTCGACGACAATCTGCACGATCTGTCGCTGCAGGGTCCGACAGCGGTCGACTATCTGGCCAAGCACGTGCCGGGTATTCGCGACCTCAACTATTTCCATCACATGCAGACGCAGCTGTTCGGTCTTCCGGTGATGATCTCGCGCACCGGCTATACCGGCGAGCGCGGCTACGAGATCTTCTGCCGCGGCCAGGATGCCGGCACGATCTGGGACAGGATCCTCGACGAGGGCAAGAGCGGCGGCATCATTCCGTGCCGCTTCACCACGCTCGACATGCTGCGCGTCGAAAGTTATCTGCTCTTCTACCCCTACGACAATTCGCAGAAGTATCCGTTTGAGAACGAAGGCCCGGGCGACACGCTGTGGGAACTCGGCCTCGACTTCACCGTCAGCCCCGGCAAGACCGGCTTTCGCGGCGCCGAGGAGCACTATCGCCTGAAAGGCAAGGAGCGCTTCAAGATCTATGGCGTGCTGCTCGACGGCAAGGAGCCGGCCGACGAAGGTGCGCCGGTCTATCGCGACGGCAAAAAGGTCGGCGTGGTGACCTGCGCCATGTATTCGCCGCTGGTCGAGAAATCGATGGGCATCGCCCGGCTCGATGTCGACTGCGCGGTCCAGGACACCAAGCTCGAAATCCGCAACAAGAGCGGTGCCATCAAGGCGACGGCGCAGCCGCTTCCATTCGACGATCCCAAGAAGACCAAGCGCACGGCGAAAGGTTGAGGCATAGTCAACACCGAGGGGTTCGAGGCACGAAGACATAAATGGCAGCCAAAAGTATCATCAGCCGGCCCGTTTACGGAACCTTGTCTCCGCAACCCGGCAAGCATCATCTTTTCATCGCGGACGCGGAAGGGGCGCTGGCGATAGCGGAGATGGCCGGGAGGGCGCCGCCCGGGTTTTTCGACGACGCCGAAATCGTCTTCATTCCAGGGCCGGACGGCAAACATGCCGTCGCGCTCGAAGCGTTGAAGCCGGCACAGTTCCACCAGGCGCCGTCCTTTGCCAGCCTGCTGCCACGGCTGAGGCAGACACTGGCCAACGCGCATATGGGCTTGCGCCTCTATCTCGCCGGCACCGAGGGCCTGATCGGCCAGGCGATGCAGTTGGCGCTTGAAGCCGGCATCGACCACACCTCGATCCAGACCGAGCACCGCGGCTCGCTGGCGCGCCGCATGCAATGCGTCCATTGCAAGGGCATCACGGAGAATGTGACGACGCAGCCGGCGACCTGCGCGCATTGCGGCCTGCTGCTTCTGGTGCGCGACCATTATTCCAGGCGCATCGCAGCCTTCCAGGGCGTCTGCATCAATGCGGAAGATCGCTCGGAGATTCCTCCGATGGAGGAGATTTTTCGATGAGCACCGGAACAACAAAACTCGATGTCGTTGTCAGCGACGTCGTCCCGGTCAACGACCTCGTCACCCGCTTCCATTTTCGCCGGCGCGACGGGCAGCTCTTGCCGACTTTTTCCGGCGGCGCCCATGTCGTGGTCGAGATGCGCGACGGCGAACGCACCAGGCTCAATCCCTATTCGCTGATGGGCTCGCCGCTCGACACGCGCGAATACACGATCTCGGTACGCCGCGACGATGTCGGCCGTGGCGGCTCGCTGTTCATGCACCGGAGCGTCAAGCCCGGCATGGAGATGGTGGTCAGCTACCCCGTCAACCTGTTCTCGCTCGACCTGCGCGCCAAAAAGCATCTGATGCTGGCCGGCGGCATCGGCATCACGCCGTTCATGGCGCAGACCGCTCAGCTTGCGGCGGAAGGCGGCAATTTCGAACTGCACTACACCTGCCGCACCGCATCGCTCGGCACCTATGCCGATGTGCTGCGCGAGCGCTACGACCGCCGGGTCAGGCTCTATCACGACGACCTCGAGGAGCGCATCGAACTCGACCGGTTGCTGTCGACGCAGCCGCTCGGCACGCATCTCTATGTCTGCGGCCCGGCCGGGATGATCAACTGGGTGCGCGATCGCGCGGCAAGCCTTGGCTGGCCGGCGGAAACTGTGCATTTCGAGCATTTCGCGGCACCTCAACCCGGACTGGCGTTCGACGTGACGCTTGCCGTCAGCGGCAAGGCGATCCGCGTCGATGAACAGCAGAGCCTGCTCGAGGCGATCGAGGCGGCCGGCGTCGATCCGCCCTATCTCTGCCGCGGCGGCGTCTGCGGCCAGTGCGAGACCAACGTCATCTCTTGCGACGGCAGGTTCATCCACAACGACCACTGGCTGAGCGAGGAAGAGCACCGTTCGGGCAGGAAGATCATGCCGTGCGTGTCGCGCTTCGAGGGCCGGTCGCTGGTCCTGGAACGGTAGGAGAAGATCATGGGCATTACCTTTCGCAAGGAAACGTTCCGCGACGACTTCACCTTCAAGAACAGCCCTGAGCACATCAGGCGCTTCCCGTTCCCGTTCCACGAAGACGCCTACATGTATGCGGTCAACATCGAGCCGCATGTCGTCGGGCCCAGGGGCAGCGTGCTGGAAAACCTGATCGACGTCGACGAGCACTATGTCGCCGAGATGCAGGACCGCGCACTGGTCCTGGCCGAGGATCCGCTGCGCTGCCAGTCGCTGCCGCACATGACGCTGGCCGGCTGGGACCTGCTCGAGCTTTTGATGGAGCAGCAGGCGCTGGGCTATCCCGAGCATTTCACGCTGACCCGCGACGGCGATCGCTGGCGCTGGATCAACCGGCCGCTCGGTATCGACGACACCTTCACTTTCGGCGACACCTCGACGCTGCCTTACGGCCCGATGGAATACATCACCCGGCAAAGCCAGGGCGATTTCTGCATCCTCGACCAGCGCGACGGCAATCTGTGGATGGATGCCGGCATGGTCACCACCCAGGCCGACTGGTCGCTCGATTTCGACATCGGCATGAACTTCTTCGAATGGCATGCGCCGGTGCCGCTGGCGCATGAGAAGGGGATTTTCGTCAGGGCGCTGAAATTCCTCACCAACATCCAGCAGGGCAAGCCGGCGCGGCGCCTGAATTGGACGATGACCATCAATCCGCGCCTCGACACCAGCCCCGAGAACTACCACAAATGGGGTCCGGACCGGGCGACGGTGACGCCGGACAATGTCGGCGACAAGGTACATCTGCGTGTCGAGCTGCAGAGTTTCTGGCGCCTGCCGCGCTCCAACGGCATCGTCTTCCCGATCCGCTGCTATCTTATCAAGATGGACGAGCTGGCGACGCAACCAAAATGGGCACGGCGCCTGCACCGCGTCATCCGTGACCTGCCCGAGGAGCTTGCCAACTACAAGGGCTTGACGCGTTATCGCCCCGCGTTGGTCGAGTGGCTGTCGAAGCTGGATGATGGGAGCGCGACAAGTCCGGGGTTTGGGCCGGATTGAGCAAGGCCCCCTCATCCGGCCGCTACGCGGCCACCTTCTCCCCGAGGGGAGAAGAGATAGCCAACGCTGGCGCCAGCCTCCTCTCCCCTCGGGGAGAGGTCGGATTGCCCCGAATTGCCCTTCGCAATTCGGTTGCCAATCCGGGTGAGGGCTGCTTGCGTCCCGCTCACCCCGCGCTCTGCGGATAGCAGATAATCGACAGATACCGCATCGGCAGTTTCGTCAGTTGCTCCGGCCCGTGCGGTGCGTCGGCATCGAAGAACAGGCTGTCGCCGGGCTTCATCGGGTAGAGGTTGCTGCCGTGGCGGTAAACGACCTCGCCTTCGAGCATGTAGAGGAACTCCATGCCCTCATGCTGGAAGGTCGGGAACACATCGGAATCCTCGGTCAGCGTGATCAGATAGGGCTCGACGACGACGCCGCTGGTGTTGGAGCCGATATGGCCGAGCAGATTGTACTGATGACCGGCACGGGTGCCGCGGCGCTCGACATCGAGGCCTTGGCCGGCCTTGACGAAGACGGCGCTGCGCTCTTCCTCGAAGCGGCGGAAAAAGGCGGTGACAGGAACGCCGAGCGCCCGCGACAGCGCCTGCAAGGTGGTCAGCGACGGCGAGGTGATACCATTCTCGATCTTCGACAGCATGCCCAGCGAAATGTCGGTGGCGACCGCGAGATCAGCGACGGTGATACCGAGTTTCTTGCGGAACGCCCGCACCTCGCGGCCGATCGCCACCTCCAGCACTTTTTCGCGCGTGTCGCGAATGGCATGCGGGTTCTGCGTCAGCGGCGCGCGGATGGTCTTGCCGTCGGCCGAAACCTTTGGCAGCGGATTGGCCGTCGCACCGGCGAGACCAGCCTTGGGATCGGAAACCTTCTTCGCCATGTCGCCCCCGGCACTCCTGGGATTTATTTCACTCTAGGTGAACATGTCAGGTGCCGATACAGGAGCGCAACTGCGACGGCAAGTCGCGTGAACGCGCATGCGCACGATAATGATGTTTGGCAGCGTCCGGTTTTTCGCGGGAAATCCACATCGGCGGAACCTTGTTTCAGCATCGGGCTGTTGACAGCACGAAAGGGCCAATTACTGTCCTGTGAGTGAAATTTGTTTCGTAAGAGCAATTCCGGGAAAGGCGCATAGCGCTTTCCCCTTGGGAATTGCGTCAAGACAAAGTCGAAACCAGATCGGGAGGCCTGCCATGAAAAGTCGCGTTGCCGTCATCGGAGCCGGCCCGTCCGGCCTGGCACAGCTCAGGGCCTTCAAGTCGGCGGCCGACAAGGGCGCCGACATTCCCGAGATCGTCTGCTTCGAAAAGCAGTCGGATTGGGGCGGCCTGTGGAACTACACTTGGCGCACCGGCCTCGACGAGCATGGCGATCCGGTGCACGGCTCGATGTACCGCTACCTCTGGTCGAACGGACCGAAGGAATGCCTGGAATTCGCCGACTACACCTTCGAGGAGCATTTCGGCCGGCCGATTGGCTCCTATCCGCCGCGCGCCGTGCTGTGGGACTACATCAAGGGACGCGTCGAGAAATCAGGCCTTCGCAAATGGGTGCGCTTCAACAGCCCGGTGCGCATGGTGACGTTTTCCGACGAGACGAAGAAATTCACCGTCACCGCGCATGACCGCACCAACGACGTCACCTATTCGGAAGAGTTCGACAATGTCGTCGTCGCTTCCGGGCATTTCTCGGTGCCCAACGTGCCCTATTTCGAGGGCTTTTCGACCTTCAACGGCCGCATCCTGCATAGCCACGATTTCCGCGACGCGATGGAGTTCAAGGGCAAGGATATATTGATCATCGGCCGCTCCTATTCGGCCGAGGACATCGGCTCGCAATGCTACAAATACGGCGCCAAATCGATCACCTCCAGCTACCGCTCGAAGCCGATGGGCTTCAAATGGCCCGACAATTGGAAAGAGGTGCCGCTGCTGCAGAAGGTCGTCGGCAAGACCGCGCATTTCAAGGATGGCACCACTAGGGATGTCGATGCCATCATCCTGTGCACGGGCTACCTGCACTCCTTCCCGTTCCTCACCGAGGACCTGAAGCTGAAGACCGCCAACCGCATGTGGCCGGACGGGCTCTATGAGGGCGTCGTCTGGGAAAAGAACCCGAAATTGTCCTTCATCGGCATGCAGGACCAGTTCTACACCTTCAACATGTTCGACGCGCAGGCCTGGTTCGCCCGCGACGTCATCATGGGCCGCATCAAGCTGCCGTCGGCCAAGGCAATGGCCGAGCACGGCGCGAAATGGAGGACGCGTGAGGAAACGCTCGAAGACGCCGAGCAGATGATCTGGTTCCAGGGCGACTACACCAAGGAATTGATGGACCAGACCGACTATCCGGGCTTCGACGTCGAGGCGGTCAACCAGACCTTCATGGAATGGGAACATCACAAGGCGGAGAACATCATGGGCTTCCGCGACCACGCCTACCGCTCGCTGATGACCGGGACCATGGCGCCGCTGCATCATACGCCGTGGCTGCAGGCGCTGGACGATTCGATGGAGAGCTATCTCGAGATGAAGGGCGTCGCGGCGGAGTAGGGCGGCGCCTGCTATCCCAGCCTCGCCCTGGCCTTCGCCGTCCAGGCGCCGAACAGTCGGTCGGCGACGATGCCGATGAAAGCGATTGCCAAGCCCGCGACGATGCCGCGGCCGGAATCGGCCTTGGACAGCGCGATGAACACTTCCTGGCCGAGATCGCGGGTGCCGACCATGGCGCAAATGATGATCATCGCCAGCGCCATCAGGATCGTCTGGTTGACGCCAAGCATGATCTCCGGCAGCGCCAGCGGCAGTTGCACGCGAAAGAAGGTCTGGCGTGGCGTGCACCCGGAAACCTTGGCTGCCTCGATCAGCGCCGGCGGCACCTGCCTGATGCCGTGATTGGTGTAGCGGATCGCCGGTACCACGGCGAAGGCTATCGTTGCGATCATCGCGGTGACGTCGCCGACCCGAAACAGCATCACCACCGGGATGATGAAGCAGAAGGATGGAAGCACCTGCAGCGTATCGATGACCGGTGTGACGATCTTCTCGAAACGATCGCTGCGTGAAGCCATCAGGCCGATGGGAATGCCGATCAGGCAGGCGATGAAGGCAGAGATACCGCAGAGATAGACCGTCGCCATGGTCTTTTCCCACAGGCCGGTGATGGCGCAGAAGGCAGTCAATGCGGCGACCAATACAGCGAGGCGGAAGCCGCTGAGTTGATAGCCGGCGAGGCCGAGCAGGAATACCGCGCCCAGCCAGGGAAAGCCCTCGCAAAAGGCGCGCAGCGGGTTCAGCAGATTGAGGATGAGCGCCACGCGAAACGCTTCGATCATGTCGAAGAAATTGATCGTCACCCAGTTCACCGCCGCCTTCCACAGCGGTGCGGTGGTGAAGGTGATCGCTTTTGGCACCGCCGCGAAGGCGGGCACGAACAGGCCAAGCAGCGTCGTCACGACGAGAATGGCGATCGCCAGCGTCAGGTTGGGGTAGCGCCGCCAGAGGCTCGGGCTGATCGCCTGATGGACATGGCCCTTTGCTTGGCTGTGCGCGACGGCCTGGCTCAGCCGGTCGAGCGCAATGGCCAGTGCCACGATGGCAAGGCCGGCTTCCATCGCCTCGCCAACCTTCAGTGCGCGCAGCGCCAGGAGCACGTCGTAGCCGAGGCCGCCGGCGCCGATCATCGAGGCGATGATCACCATGTTCAACGCCAGCATGATGACCTGGTTGACGCCGATCATCAGTGTCGGCCGCGCCGACGGCAAAAGCACCCGCCACAGTTTCTGCCGCGCCGTGCAGCCAGCCATTTCGCTGAAATCGTCGATCTCTGACGGCACCCGCGATAGGCCCAGCATCGTCGCCCGCACCATCGGCGGGGTGGCGAAGATGGCGGTCGCGATCATCGCCGAGACCGGGCTGTTGCCGAACAGCAGTAGCATCGGGATCAGATAGGCGAAAGTCGGGATCGTCTGCATCAGGTCAAGGGCAGGGGAGACGACAAGCCTTTCCGCCCATGGCTTGCGCCACGCCCAGATGCCGGCGAACAGGCCGGTGACGATGCAGAACGGCACCGCGATGGAAATCAGCGCCAGCGTCAGCATGGCACTGGTCCATTGGCCGAACAGGGCGATGTAGAGGAAGCAGCCGCCTACCAGCAGGCTGAGTTTTCTGCCGCCAACGGCATGACCGGCGAGGAAGGCGGCGGCGCAGACGCCGACCCAGGACAGGCGCGGCAGGATATAGGCGTCAGCGCCGTGGCCGATCTTGAAATTCTTGGCCAACAGATTGAGCGCGAAATCGAGGGGAACGCCGAGCACAGCGGTGATCGAGCGGGTCAACCAGGACAGGTTCGACTTGATCCAGCGCATCAGCGCGCTGACCCAATCGGCGACCGGCACGACGGCGCTGGCCGGATAATTGACGGCCCAGGGCAGGCGATCCTGCAGCAGGAGCACGACAAGCACAACGGTAAGCGCTGCCGCCCAGATCAGCAGCCATACCTGAATCGGCCGTGGCCTTGCCTCGCTGGCGCTTGCTGTCACCGTCATGCGCCGACCCTTGAGCGATCGATGCCGGCCAGCAGATCGATCACCGCTTGCGGCGTCACCTCGCCGATCGGCTTGCCGGTGCCGTTGACCACCGCGAACGGCTTGTTGGCGGCAACGATGCCGGCCGAGAAGCTGGCGATCTTGGCATCCGGGGCAACGGTGCCGCCATGTTCCGAGCCGTCGCAGGCGCGCATCAGGCTGCGTGCTGAAATAACCTTGGCGCGGTCGACGTCCCGGGTGAACTCGGCGACATAGTCGGTCGCCGGATTGACCACCAGCTCCTCCGGCGTGCCGATCTGGATGACCTCGCCATCCTTCATGATGGCGATGCGGTCGGCCAGCCGGATGGCCTCGTCGAAATCATGGGTGATGAAGACGATGGTCTTGTGCAGCATGGTCTGCAGCCGCATCAGCTCGTCCTGCATTTCGCGGCGGATCAGCGGATCGAGCGCCGAGAACGGCTCGTCGAGGAACCAGATTTCCGGTTTTGTCGCCAGGCTCCGGGCGATGCCGACACGCTGCTGCTGGCCGCCGGACAGCTCGCGCGGATAGAAATGCTCGCGGCCACGCAGGCCGACAAGTTCGATGACCTCGCGCGCCCGCGCTTCGCGTGTCGCCCGGTCCTGACCCTGGATGCCGAGCGGGAAGGCGATGTTCTCCAGCACGTTGAGATGCGGCAGCAGGGCAAAGTTCTGGAACACCATGCCCATGCGGTGCCGCCGCAATTCGATGAGTGCTGCATCGGAGATTTTCAGGAGGTCATTGCCTTCGAATTCGACCTTGCCATGGGTCGGCTCGACCAGCCGCGACATGCAGCGGACCAGCGTCGACTTGCCGGAGCCCGACAGGCCCATGATGATGAAAATCTCGCCCTGGCGGATTTCGAGGTCGACGGCGCGCACCGCGCCGACCAGCCCGGCAGCAGTGACGTCTGCCATGCTGGCCTTGCCGTCGCGTTCGCGGATGAAGTTGGCCGCGTTCGATCCGAACAGCTTCCAGACGTTGCGGCAGGCGAGCTTTATCGGACGGGCATCCTTTGGCGTGCCCACCACGTTTGGCTCCCGTTCAGTCTTGCCCGTCATTCAAACGTCCTTCTGGAACATCAAGAATTGAGACCCGGCTGATCAAGCAGCCGGGTCTCATTTTTCCAGTTGGAACGATCACTGCGCCCAGGCTTTCCAGTCGGCCTCGTGGGCGGCGATCCAGGCTGCGGCGACATCTTCCGGCGTCTTGCCGCCGAGATCGATCTCGCCGCTCATCTTGTTGAGTTCGTCGGTGTCGACCGTGTAGGCCTTGGCCACCTTGTAGGCGACCGGCCATTTGTCCTTCATGCCGGACCAGGAGTACTTCCAGATCTCGCCATGCGGCTTGCCGCAATCATATTTGGCGTCGGGATTGGTGCCCCATTTCGGGTCGTTGTAGCACTCGGGCGTGTATTCGGGGAATTCCACCCACTCGCCCTTGTACTTGGCCGGCGCCCAGTGCGGCGAATAGATCCACAGCATGATCGGCGCCTTGCGCTGATAGGCCGAGTCCAGTTCGGCGAACATCGCCGCGTCGGTGCCGGCATGGATGACGGTAAAGGGCAGCTTCAGTGCCTCGACGCGCTCGTCGTCAAAGCCTTCCCATGTCACCGGGCCACCGAGGTAGCGCCCCTTCGGTGCGGTCTCCGCCGTCGAGAAGGCCTCGGCACACTTCGGGTCTTTCAGCGCTTCCCAGTTGGGCAGGCCCGGGCATTTCTCCTTCATGTATTCGGGAAACCACCACTCTTCCTTGGCCTTGGGTCCGAGCTTGCCGAGCCGTTCGGTCTGGCCGGTCGCATCGGAGGCTTTCATGGCTTCGCCGGCAGTCGTGTCCCAGAATTCCATGCCGACATCGAGATCGCCATTGGTGAGACCGGTGGTCAGGCTGGAGAGGTAGTCGGCGGTGGGATACTCGACGGTGTAGCCGAGCTTTTCCAGGATGCCGCCGAGGATCTTGGCGTTCAGGTTGACGCTGGTCCAGTCGAACAGCGCGATCTTGATCGGGTCGTTCGATTCCGGCGCGGCTGCGTAAGCCGGTGATGTAAGCGCACTTGCGGCGGCAAGCGCGAAGGCTCCCATTGTTAAGTTCGAAATCACACTGCGAAGTGACATGCTTGTTCTCCTTCAAACTGTGAAAATTATCGTTCGTTCCCTTCTTGCGGCTTTTCTTGATTGTGTTGGAAAGGCTGGTCTTTGCGCAAGGCCGTCGGCGCCAAATTGTTGCCCCGGCTTTGGCCAGCGCAGGCAAGATGGTGCTCAATTCTGGTGATGATGGGACAGGATTGGAGTGTCGGCGTCATGGCTGCCGACGGATCGCTGCGGGAGCGGTCATCTGCGGATCGATTGCCAGTCCTGCGGCGCCCCTGCAAGGTGCGAGCCATCAAGGTCCTATGATCTCGGCTACCCGCCTGGTAAGCCCCATCTCGCCAAGGCCGTTTCATAGGATGAAATTATATATACCAAGGTTCATGTCGCGCAACGACTAACGCTTCGCGAGACGTACAAATTCAGACTGCAGGCGAAGCTGAGCTCTTACCAGCAGACGTAGCCGCCATCGACAATCAGGTCGAGGCCGGTGACGAAGCTCGCTGCGCGGCTGGCGAGGAACACCGTCGGCCCGACCATTTCCTCCGGCGCCGCCATGCGCCCCATCGGCGTGTCGCGCTTGAAGATCTTCACTTCTTCCGCCACCTCCGGCCGCTTGTTCATCGGCGTCAGCGTGTAGCCCGGACTGACGACATTGACGCGCAGGCCGCGATCGGCCCACTCCATGGCGAAGCTCTTCGACATGTGGATGACGGCGGCCTTCGAAGAGTTGTAGTGCGCCTGCGTCAGGCCGCGGTTGACGATGGTGCCCGACATCGAGGCGATGTTGATGATCGAGCCCTTGCCTCGCACCAACATCTTGCGCGCTTCGGCCTGACAGGACAGGAACACGCCGGCGACATTGACGTCGTGAACCTTCTGCCATGTCTCCAGCGGCATCGTCTCGGCGGGTTCGGAGCCGGCAATGCCGGCATTGTTGACGGCGACGGTGAGCGCACCGAGTTCGCTCTCAACGCGATCGATCGCAGCCGCGAGATCGCTCTGCGATGTCACTGTACCGGTCAGCACCAGCGCTTTGCGGCCGAGTGCCGCGATTCGGTGCGCGGTCTCGTCCAGCCCACCCTTCGATGTATGGCCGAAACAGGCGACGTCGGCACCTGCCTCGGCGAGCCCGATCGCGATTGCCTGGCCGATGCCGCTACCGGCGCCGGTGACCAGCGCGACATCGCCATCCAGCTTGAAAAGATCCATCGAGTGCCCTCCCTGCCTCGGAGAGGGTATGGCTGAGCCGTGTTTCGATCAAGCGCCCGCGCGCAGGCGGCGTCGATGCTCAGAAATAACCGCTCGACGCGGCCGTGGCTTCCTTCGGGATTTCGACGCCGTCGACCAGGATCTTGTCGACCAGTTCGTGGTGGAAGCAGACCAGCCCCTTGATGCGCTCTGCCTCGTGCACCGGTTCCGGATAATACCAGACGAGGTTCTCGTGACGTTTGGCCTTCGTCGTCACGTGATAATAGCTGGAGATGCCCTTGTAAGGACAACGCGAGATGTAGCGGCTGGGCGCGAACATATCGAGCCGCGTGTCGGCGATCGGCAGATAGTGGCGCACCGGATGGCCGGTCTCGAACAGGAACACGCCGCGGCGTGAATCGGCGACCTGTTCGCCGTCGAGGATGACCTGCACGCGCCGCGACGACGGCAGGCAGTCGATCCGGCGGAACGGATCGCGGGCGTGGACGAAGATCTCCTCGTCCTCCTCGAACCAGTGGCCCATCTTGCTCCAGGTGAACGACATGTAGTCCGATATCGGGGGACAGCCCTTGACCGGATCGAGATAGCGCCAGGCCGCATCCTCGACCAGCGTGATGCCGGTGTTGAGCGAATAGTGGGTGGCTGTGCCCTTGAACGGATCCTCTGTCGTGGTCTTGCTCGGCAGCAGGAATTCCTCGCGAACGTCGCCGATCGGGAAATAGTAGACCGGCAGGTGATCGGATTCGTAGAACACCAAGGCATTGGTCGTATCGGCCACGGTCATCGACCCCACCTGCACACGCAGTCGCTTCTGCGTCGGCATGGTGAAGGCTATGTAGCCCGGCTCGAATTCATACTGCACGAGGGTGTCCAGCAAGGGAAAATGCGGCCCACGGCCGCGCAAATGAGGCTTGCGAATGGTAGTCTCCCGTTTTGTTTCTTTTGTCATCGGGCGTTGGGGCACGATCAGCTCAACGACACGCGGTCGAGCAGCAGGCCGGCCGCGATCGGCGGCAGGCCGCTGACATTCTTGCGCACCGGCACCAGCAGATCGGGGAAATAGCTGAAGATGACAGGCGTCTCGTCGAGCAGCAGTTTCTGGATGTCGGAGGCGGCGGCGCGCTGCGCGCCGACATCGAGCGCCTTGAGATAGCTGGTGACCATGCCGTCATAGGCCGGGCTCTTGAAATGCGCCGCGTTCCACGGGCCGTCGCTGACCAGCGGGCTCTTGAGAAACACGTTCGGCACGCTGCGATGCGCGTAGTCGGTAATGCCGAGCGGGCTGTCCAGCCAGTCCGACTGGCCGAACACCGCCTTGCCGTAATATCTGTCCTGGTCCTCGATGTTGAGCGAGATGCGGGCACCGATTTCCTTGGCGAAATTCTGGAACAATTGCGCATAGCCCGGAATGTCGGAATAGCGCAGCGTGGTCAGCGTGATGTCGAAGCCTTCGGCGAGACCCGCCGCCTCGAGCAACTGCTTGGCCTTGGCGATCTCCTGGACGCGTTGCGGCACCGACTTGTCGGTCGCAGGGAAGGCCGGCGCGAACGGGCTGTCATTCCCGGTCGCCGCCATGCCGCGGCACAAGCCGTCGACCAGCTTGGAGCGGTCGATGCACAGCGCCAGCGCCTGGCGTACGCGCTTGTCGGTGAACGGGCCGGTGTCGCAGCGCATGTGAAGCTGGCGGTGCGCGGTCGAAGCGACACGCAACACGGTGATATCAGGACTGTTCAGCACGACCTGGCTGACATCGAGCGGAACAGCATCGAGAATGTCGACCTCGCCCGCCTGCAGCGCCAGGATGCGCGGTTGCACGTCACCGTAGAACTTGAACTCGAGCCGGTCGGGCAGCGCTTTCTCACCCCAATAGTCTGGGTTGCGGATGAAGGTCGCGCCGACCTTCGGCGTGTAGGTCTCCAGCCGGAACGGCCCGGTGCCTTCAAACGTCTTTTCGTAGTCGCCCTTGTAGCTCGCCGGCAGGATGACGGCGTTATAGTTGTCGATCGACACCGAATAGGGAAAGCTGCCATTCGGCGCATCGAGATGGAAGGCGACGGTGTGGTCGTCGACCTTCCGGGTGCCGCCCTTCGACAGCAGCCCCTTGAACACCGACAGCGCGTTGGAGGCACCGTTGGGGTCGGCCAGCCGATCGAAGGTTGCGACGACGTCGTCGGCCTTGAAGTCCTCGCCATTGTGGAATTTCACGCCCTTGCGCAGCTTGAAGGTCCAGATGCTGCCGTCCTCGTTCGGCGCCCAGCTTTCCGCCAGCACCGGCTTCAAGGTGAGGTCCGGCTGCGTGATGCAGAGAAACTCGGCGGTCTGGAAAACCAGCTGATAGCTGCCGCTGTCATAGTAGGTGACGGGATCGATGGCGCCGCCCGGCGTCGCCACGCCGGCGCGCACCGTGCCGCCCGGCTTGCCCTCGGCGCGTGCCTGCTGCGTACCGAGGCCGGCGGCCGCGACAAGGCTGCCCAGGAACGGCAGGGAGAGGCCAAGCACGCTGCCATGGCGCAGGAAGTCGCGCCGGCCCATCCTGCCGGCCAGCAATTCGTCGACAGCGGAATTTTGATTGCAGTGAGCGTTCTGCGAGCGTTGTCGATCATCCGGAAATGCTTGGGCATGGCTGGATTCCTCGCTTGTCTTGGGATTCAGTCATCTAGTTCATTGTTGACTGCCGCCGGAAAGCGATATTTTTTGATAGGGGTCATCGAAATTTTCGATGCAAGAGGTGGGTATGGACACTGAGAATCTGCGCAGCTTTCTCGAAGTCGCCACCCATGGCAGCTTTACCGTCGCGGCCAGCCGGCTCAACCTCGCCCAGTCCACGGTCAGTGCGCGGATCAGGGGACTGGAGGATCAGTTGGGACGCCGGCTGTTCGTGCGCGACCGCGATGGCGTCACGCTGACGCCGGCCGGCCGGCAATTCCTGCCGCACGCATCGTCCATCACCCGCACCTGGGAGCAATCACGGCAGGATATCGCCGTTCCCGATGGCTACGAAACCTTGCTGCGGCTGACCGCGCCGGCCTATCTGTGGGACCGCATCACCTCGCCATGGGTCGAGTGGATGCGCACTAGGCGGCCGAACGTGGCGCTGCGGCTGGAGGGCAGCTTTCCGGACTCGGCGATCGACCAGCTGGCGGAAGGCCTGCTCGACATCTGCATCCTCTATCTTCCGCGACCGCATCCCGGCATTGTCTACGAGACGCTGGCCGTCGATCAGGTCGTGCTCGTCCAGCACGCCGCACAGACCAAGCCATGGACCGAAAACTATATCCTGATGGACTGGGGACTGGAATTCCGCATCGAGCACGACCGCGCCTTTGCCGGCATGGTCAAGCCGGCCATATCGGCCGGGCTGGTCTTCATCGGCCTCCAGCATGTCCTGTCGCAGCAAGCCGCCGCCTATCTGCCGCTCAGCGCCGTCAGCGGCCATATCGAGCGCGGTGAGATGCGGCGCATCGACAACACACCGGTATTCCAGCGGCCAATCTACCTCGCCTATCCCTCGAATCCCGTGTCTTCGGATGTCCTGGATGTCGCGCTCACCGGGCTGCGCACGCTGGCCAGGGACTGGGCTGAAGTTCAGGGCTTTTCGGAAGGTGACCGTTCCCTCGGCATGGCCGGGCAGATCTGACCGGCCAAGCCACGCGAGCGACAGCGCTATGCCGGCTCGGTTGCGACCGCCCTCTGCAGCCTAGCCAGTTCGGCGTAAGGAATGTGGCAGCGGATCGAATGGCCGGGCTGGGCTTCGCTGAGTGGCGGCTCCTGCTGTTCGCAGATCGGGCCGATCTTGCGCGGGCAACGCGTGTGGAACACGCAGCCCGACGGCGGGTTGGTGGCGCTGGGGATTTCGCCATCGAGACGAATACGCGCCGTCTCGGTCTGGTCGAGTTTGGGCACGGCCGACAGCAGCGCTTCGGTATAGGGATGATGCGGGCCGGAAAAGACGTCTTCCGACGGTCCTAGTTCCATGATGCGGCCGAGATAAAGTACGGCGATCTTGTCGGAGAGGTAACGCACCACGGCAAGGTCGTGCGAGATGAAGATGTAGCTGACGTCTTCCTTGGATTGCAGGTCGGCGAGCAGATTGAGGATCGCTGCCTGTACCGACACGTCGAGCGCCGAGGTCGGCTCGTCGCAGACGACGATGCGCGGATCGCCAGCGAAGGCGCGCGCGATGGCAACGCGCTGCTTCAGGCCGCCGGAGAGCTGGCGCGGCTTGACGGCAAGATGCCGGTCGGTGAGCCGCACCGAGCGGACGAGGTCGTTGAGGCGGACCTCTAGTGCCTTGCCGCTCAAACCCGCCAGCCGCTTCAGCGCGCGGCCGATCAGGTGGCGGATCGAATGCGAACGATTGAGCGCCGAATCCGGATTCTGGAAGACGATCTGCATCGCCTTGATCTGGTCGTCGCTGCGGTTCTCCAGCCTGGGCGCCAGGGCCTTGCCCTCAAGCTCGATGGTGCCGCCTGCGTCTGGCGGCACCAGGCCGAGCAGCAGCCTGGCAAAGGTCGTCTTGCCGCTGCCGGACTCGCCGACCAGCCCGAGCGTCTCGCCGGGTCTGAGATCAAGCGAGACGTCCTTGACGGCGCGCAGTGCATGGCCGTGGCTGGCATAGGTCTTGTTCAGCCCGGCGACGCGCAGCACCGGTGCTGCTGCCACCTTTGGCGCCGGCGCCACATCGCTCGGTGTCGCACGCGGCAACGCTTGCGCCTTGTCGTGATAGTGGCAGCGTGACAAGCGCCTCCCGCGTTCGTCACTCAGATCATAGAGCTGCGGCAATTCGGTGCGGCAACGGTCGTCGGCGAGCGCGCAGCGGTCGGCGAAGGCGCAGCCCTTGATGTCGGCCCCGATGCCGGGCAGAAACCCCGGAATGGTGTCGAGGCGGCCCTGATCCTTGCGCTGGCCACCGCGCGGCAGGCAGCGCAGCAGCGCCACCGTGTAGGGATGGCGCGGATCGTTGAACACGACCTCCGTCGGCCCTTCCTCGACCAGCATGCCGGCATAGAGCACGCCAACCCGGTCGCACATGTTGGAAACGACCGCGAGGTTGTGGCTGATGAACAGGATAGAGGCCGACAGTTCCTGCCTGAGCTGTGCGATCAGGTCGAGCACTTCGGCCTCCACCGTCGCATCGAGGCCGGTGGTCGGCTCGTCGAGGATCAGCATCGACGGATCGTTGGCCAGCGCCATGGCAATCGCCACGCGTTGCTGCATGCCGCCGGAAAGCTGGTGCGGGTAGCGCTGCATGACGCTGACGGGGTCGGAGATGCGCACGCGGTTCAGCATCGCAATCGCCCGGTCGGTGGCCGCTTGTCCCGAAATGCCGCCGAGTTCAAAAATCTCGGTCAGCTGACGGCCGACGCGGATCGACGGATTCAGCGCCTTGCCCGGGTCCTGATAGACCATGGAGACGCTTTCCGCGCGCGCCCGCCTGAGCGCCTCGGCGTCCAGCTTCATCACATTCTGGCCATCGAGGGAGATGGCGCCGCCGGTGATCGAGCCGTTTCTCGGTAGGTAGCGAACGACGGTGAGCGCCACGGTGGATTTGCCGCAGCCGGATTCGCCGACCAGACCGTAGGCTTCGCCCTGGCCGATGCTGAGGCTGAGGTTGCGCAGCACGGCGCGATTGCAGCCGGCGACGCGGTAGGCAACCGAAAGATCGGTGAGTTCGAGTGCGTTTTCGGCCTTGGCGGAGTTAGTCATTGAGCGCTCCGTGAACGCCGTCGGACGCCAGATTGACGCCGATCACCAGCGAAGCGATGGCGAGCGCATCGAACAGCACCGTCCACCAGAAGCCGCCGCCGATCATGCCGTAATTGTTGGAGATCGACAGCCCCCAGTCGGGCGAAGGCGGCTGGATGCCAAAGCCCATGAAGGAGAGCGTGGCGACGGCGAAAATGGCATAGCCGAGCCGCACGGTGGTTTCGACCAGGATCGGCGGGATGACGTTGGGCAGGATCTCGACGAACATCGTATGCAGTGCACCTTCATGCCGAAGCTGTGCGGCGGCGACATAGTCGAGCTCGCGCTCGGCCAGCACCGCCGAGCGCACGGTGCGCGCGATGATCGGCGCGAAGCTCAGGCCGATGACGACGATGACGGTCGTCTTCGAGGTGCCGAGCGCAACGATGGCCAGCAGCGCGACGATGACCACCGGGATCGCCATGAAGGCTTCCAGGATGCGGCTGACGACATCGTCGACGAGACCGCGAAAATAGCCGGTAAGGAGGCCGAGCGCCGTGCCGGCCACTGTCGCCAGCAAGGTTGCCAGCGGTGCGACGGTCAGGATGTCGCGCGAACCGACGATGACGCGCGAGAAGACGTCGCGGCCGATCTGGTCGGTGCCGAACCAGTGTTCGGAAGAGGGCGGCGCCAGCGCGTTGATGATGTCGTCCGCAAGTGGATCATAAGGTGCGAAATGCTCGCCGAACAGCGCACAGGCAACCCAGAACAGCACGATGGCGAAACCAACAAGGAATGTTCGGGAGCGCAACAGCGAGAAAAAGACCTCCGCCAGCGGGCCGCGCCGGCGCGTGTCGTCTGGTGTCGGAGAGCTGGTTTGGACGGCGCTCATTGATCTGACCCCAGACGGATACGCGGATTGAGCACGGAATAGAGGAAGTCGGCGACAAGGGTGGCCACGGCATAGACAATGCCGATGGTGAGGATGCCCGACTCCAGCATCGGGAAATCCTTGCCGCGCGCGGCGGTGAAGATCAGCGACCCGATTCCCTGATAGCGAAACAGCGTTTCGATGACGACAAGGCCGCCGATGAGGTAGCCGGTCTGCGTCGCGATGACGGTGATGGTCGGCAGCAGCGCGTTGCGCAGCACATGCCGCCAGATCACCGTGCGCCAGGGCAGGCCCTTCAGCACGGCCGTTCGCGTGTAGTCGGAATCGAGCGCCTCGATCATGCCGGAGCGTGCCATGCGGGCGATGTAGCCGAACAGCACCAGGAACAGCGGCAGCGAGGGCAGGATCAGGTAATAGAGCTGCGTGAAGAAGCCAGCATCGCGCGGCCATGCGGCCGAGATCGGCAGCCAGCGCAGCCACACGCCGAAGATCAGGATCAGGATGATGCCGGTGACGAATTCCGGCAGCACCGTCACCGACAGGCCGCCAAGGCTGATGATGCGATCGAGCGGCCGGTTGAGGTTGAGCGCTGCAATGACGCCGCCGAGAATGCCGATCGGCACCACCAGAACGAAGGCGACCGCCGCCAGCTTCATCGAATTGCCGAGCGCATCGATGACGAAAGGCGCGACCGGCGAGCGGAAGATGTAGGACGTGCCCATGTCGCCCTGGACGAAATTGGAGATCCAGCTCCAATACTGCGCCAGCAGCGGACGATCGACACCGAGCGTGTGATTGAGCGTGTCGACCGCGCGCTGGTCTGCGAACGGACCCAATATTGCGCGCCCGACATTGCCGGGCAGCACCTGGCCGCCCAGGAACACCATGATGCTGAGCAGGAACAGCGTGACGAGCGACAGCGAGACACGCCGGACAAGGAAGGAGAGAATGGCTAGGACTCCTTGTGGAGCCAGCCCCCATGCGGGAGCTGGCTGTTAGAGGATTGGCTTTTCCTTTCCGCTCAGGCCTTCGATGCCTTATCGAGGAACAGCTGCGACATGGCGGTCGGCTGTACGCCGGCCACGCCCTTCGCCGTCGCCGTCAGATAGTCGTAGAAATAGCCGAAGATGACAGGCGTTTCCTCGAGCAGCAGCTTCTGGATCTTGCCGGCGTCGGCCTTCTGCGCCTCGAGATCGAGGGCCGCGATGTAGCTGGTCGCCAGCGCATCATAGTCCTTGTTCTTGAAGTGTGCCGCGTTCCAGGTGCCTTCACTCTTCAGCGGTGCCGCGAGATAGACATTCGGCACGCCGCGGTGACCATAGTCGGTGATGCCCATCACCGAATCCAGCCAGTTCGACTTGCCGAACACCGCGTCTCCGTAATAGCCGCTCTGGTCGAGGATATTGAGGTCGAGTTGAACACCGATCTCCTTGACCCAGTTCTGGATGAGCTGGGCGTATTCAGGGATTTCTAGGTAGCGTTCGGTGGTCAGGGTTATCTTGAAGCCCTGGCCAAAGCCGGCTGCTTCCATGAGCTGCTTGGCCTGGGCGATATCCTGCTTGCGTTGCGGCACGCTCGTATCGGTCGAAGGATAGACGGCGGCGAATGGGCTGTCATTGCCCAGAGCGGAGCGTCCCTTCATGAGGCCGGCGGCCAGCTTGTCGCGATCGAGGCAGAGCGCAATGGCACGGCGCACGCGCGCATCCTTCAACGGGCCCTCGTCGCAGCGCATGTGCAGTTGCTGATGGGCCGACGACTTCAGACTGATGATGTCGACGTTCGGATCGTTGAGCAAAGCGACGCCGGCCAGCACCGGCATCTGGTTGATGATGTCGACCTGGCCGCCCTGCAGCGCCAGGATCTGCGGCTGCATGTCGGTGAAGAAGGTGAACTCGGTGCGTTCCGGCAGTGCCTTCGGACCCCAATAGTCCTCGTTGCGGACGAAGGAGGCGCCGACCTTTGCCGTGTATTTCTCTATTCTGAACGGCCCGGTGCCGTCGAAGCTCTTCTCGTAGTCGCCCTTGTAGCTCGCCGGGATGATGACGGCGTTATAGTTGTCGGACGACAGCATGTAGGGGAAGTTGCCGTTCGGCGCATCGAGGTGGAATTCCACCGTGTAGTCGTCGACCTTCTTCGAGGCGCCCTTCTGCAGGATGCCGGTGAACACCGACAGCGCATTGGACGAATTGGCCGGATCGGCAAGGCGGTCGATGCTGGCCACGACATCGTCGGCTTTCATCTCGCCGCCGCTGTGGAATTTTACGCCCTTGCGCAGCTTGAAGGTCCACACGGTACCGTTGTCGTTCGGCTTCCAGCTTTCGGCAAGCGCCGGCTGCAGAACGAGGTCGGGGCCGTCGACGCACAGGAACTCGGCAACCTGCTGCATGACCAGCAGGCCGCCTGCGTCGGCGATGGTGACCGGGTCGATTGTCGCTGCCGGCACGCTGCTGGCGACGCGGATGGTGGCGCCGGGCGCGCCTGGGGCGCGCGCCAGCGACGGCATGCCGCTGAGGCCGGCTGCCATGCCGATACGGCCCAGCAGCGGCAGCGACAGGCCGAGCAGGCTGCCGTGACGGACGAAGTCGCGGCGGCTGACACGACCGTCGACAAGGCCGTCGATCAGGTGATTTTCAAGCGGCGTGCGATTGCGCCGGATCAGGTCGAGAATGGTGTAGTTCTTGCTCATGGGTTTTTACCCTTTCCCCTATTTCTTATGGTTGACGAAATTTCGTGGATTGCTCCATTTCGGATCGCCAGAGAGGCCTGTCGATCGGAATCTTAGCATGCGGTTTTGCCCGGTATCTAGTCGTGGCACGGACGCGCCGGATTGCTGGCTGCACTGCTTCCATCGTCTTTGTCCAACCTTCCCGGCCGAAGTCGCGGTGGTTGGCTTCTCGTGCCTGGCCGTCGGTCTTGCCGTCATCTAGTTCAGCGGCAAACGGCGATAGGTTCCGGGCTTTGCCGGGTCATGATACTTGTTGCACGGTCCTTTCTCGGTAAAGTCTCTGTGACAGGCAGCGAGGTTTTCGCGCGACAAGGTGACGCCGAGACCGGGACCTTCCGGAACGCGCACGAAATTGTTCTTCGGCGAAAACGGCCCTTCCTCGGTGACATCCATGGGCAGCATGCGAAACAGCGACTGGTTCGGCTCCCTGATCCAGCCGAGTGCCGCGCACAGGTGCAGATAGGCGGCACTGCCGATACCGCTGTCGCCGCTGTAGCACCAGAAATCGATGCCGGCGTGCTCGCAGGCGCCCACGAAGCGCAGCAGCCGGCCTATGCCGCCATGCGTCGTCGGGTTGCCGACGAACGCGTCCGGAACCTTGGTTTCCACGGCGCGCGCAATGTCGATGTTGTGGGTCGAGAACGGGATCGAGCAATGGCGCCGCAATTCGCGCATCTCCTCGATGGTTGCCACCGGGTCCTCCCAGTTGCGCACGCCGAGGTCTTCCAGCGGCCGCGCCAGCCGCCGCGCGGTGCTGAGCGAATAGGCCTGGTTGGAATCGATACGGATCATCGCATCGTCGCCGAGTTTCTTGCGGATCAGCTCGACCATCCTGAGCGAGACTTTCGGATCATCGGTCGAGAACTTGCCTTCGAAGAAGGTCGTTCCGTGCGTCTCGTGCAATTCGACGCAATAATCGGCGACTTCTTCCGGCGTCGTCTCGCCCTTCACCTTTGGTCCATCACCGCGCAGCGAAAAATAGTCGGTGAACGGGATGTCCTTGCGCACGGCGCCGCCAAGCAACTGATAGAGCGGTTGGTTCCACGCCTTGCCGCGCAGGTCCCACAACGCCATCTCGATGGCGCCGAAAGCCATGATGCGGGTGCGGTCATTGATCGACTGCACGCCGGTCCAGAAGGGCAGGCAGACATGCTCGGCGCCGGCGATGTCGAAGGCATCGCACCCGACCAGCCGTGGCGCCAGGACATCGTTGATGATCGCCGCCGCCGCTGGCGTCGGCGCCTCGCCAAGGCCGATCAGGCCATCCTCCGTCTCGACTTCGACGATGGTCGGCGAAAATCCGTCGAGCTCGCCGAACACCCAGGCGTAGGGCGCCTCGAGGCGCAGATTAATCGGCGTGGCTTTGATGCTTCGGATTTTCATCTCAGCGGCCGACTTCGAAGAAAGGTGCACCGAGCAGATCGGGAACGACATCGATGCCAAGGCCCGGCCCGTCCGGAATGCCCATGCGGCTGCCGGTGACCGGCGGCATGTTCGACGCCGTGCGCACCGTCACCCACTCATGGAAGGCGATCGCATGCAGCCGGCGCTCCTCGGGCGTCGACAGCGACAGGTGTGCCATCGCAGCGGTGTCGATCTCGGCGCCACCAGTGTCCTCGACCGTGATCATGAAGCCCAAATCGACGGCAACATCGCGGATCTGACGGGTCTTGGTCACGCCGCCCAGCCGCGAGATCTTCAGCGTTAGCCCGTCGGCCGCGCCCCGACGATGGATTTCCAGCATCTCCTCGAGCGAGGTGACGGATTCGTCGAGCACCATTGGCTTGTCGAGCATGCGGCGAACCGACATGTTCTCGTCGATCGTCGTACAGGGCTGCTCGAACGTGTAGTCGATGCTGCGCGTCGCGTCGGCAAACTGGCGCGCCCGGTAGGGGGTCCAGCCGGCGTTGGCATCGCAGAAGATGACCGTGCCTTTCGGCACCGAGGCGGCGACCGCGGCGACGCGTTCGATGTCGTCATGGACATTGCCGCCGACCTTGACCTGCAGCCGGTGGAAACCATCCTTGACGATGCGCTTGGCCAGCGCGGCCATGGCGTCGACGCTGCCGTGCGTGACGACCTTGTAGAGTTCGGCCGTCTCGCTCTCCTTGCCGCCCAGCAGCGTTACCAGCGGCACGTCGGCGGCTCGTGCCGCCAGATCCCAGCAGGCCATGTCGAGCGCCGACTTGATGTAGGAATGGCCCTTGAACACCGTATCCATCAGCCGCCCGATGCTTGCCAGCCCGCGTGGATCGTGGCCGATAAGGTGCGGCGCGATTTCGGGCACGCCGGCGCGGGTGCCGGCCGGGAAGGCTGCCGAATAGAAATTGCCGAGCGGCGCCATCTCGCCCCAGCCGGTAAGGCCGCTGTCGGAGGTGATCGACACGATCACCGCGTCGAAAGCGTTGGCCTCGCGCCCCTTCGACATGCGGTATGGCCCGTCCACGAAGGGCTGCACGACATGGTAGGCCTTGATGGTTTCGATCTGCACGTGTCTTGTCCGCTGTCTGTGATGTTGGGAACGGGTCAGGCGCCCCTCGACGGGCGTTGTTCGAGGCCGCGCGCGTAGGCAAGCAACTCCTCGAAATCGAGATCGATGTGCTCCCTGGCATGGCGCTGGGCGGCACGCATGTCCTTGCCCTTCAGCAACCGCACATAGGTTTCGTGAACGTCTTCGGCCGGAACCGGCTCATTGCGGGCATGTTGGTGGAGCGCAAAATACATCTGCAGCCTGCTGGTCAGCCGTTGCCAGGTTTCCAGCAGCACCGAATTGTCGGCCCATTCGTAGATCAGGCCATGCAGTTGCAGCGCGGTTTCGATTTGGCGTGTCGTGTCCAACGCACGGGTCGCCTGCTTCACGGCTTCGTGGCGCCGGTCGAGCTCGTCGAAGAAGCGCTGGTCGCGCAGCGGCCACGCCCGCTCGATGGCCAGCTCGTCCATCACCTTGTTGAACGAATAGGCATCGTCGATGTCCTTGGCTGTGACCTCGATGACAAAGGTGCCGGCATAGGGAATGCTGGTCAGGATGCCTTCCTGCACCAGCTCGCGCATTGCCTCGCGCAACGGCGCGCGGCTGACCCGCATTTGTTCGGAAATCCGCAGCTCGTTGAGCTTCTGGCCGGGTGCGAGCTGCCCGGTCAGGATCGCGCGCCGCAACAGCGCGACGATCTCGGCGCGTCGCGTCGTGTCCGCAATCGGACTGAAATCCGCTTTCGCCATTCGGCCGCTCCCAGGGAAATCGAAAGCAAGACAAGCAGATTGTCGACAATCTAACAAGAGGTCATCTTCGGATTCTTGGGGCCGCTGGCATATTGCCTCTTCGGTCTCAGGCGGCGCGGCCGTAGAAGCCGACGCGCTCCTCGGCGCTAAACATCACGCCGGGCTTCTCATAGTAGGAAAACACCGCGATCATGCGCTCTCGCTCGCCTTCGACGGTGGTGACGCGATGCGCGGTGTTCTTGCCGCGGAAGACATTGAGTGTGCCCGGTTTCATGCACAGGATCTTGGAATCGGGGTCGCGCCCTTCCAGCAGCCTTGCGACGCCGTCATAGTTGGGATTGTCGTCCGACCTCAGATCGGTGCGGTATTCGAGGTCGCCGCCACGCTCCGCTGCCTGCAACAGCAGCGTCGTCGTGAATTCGGAACGATCGAAATGCCAGTTCAAAGCCTCGCCGGCGCGATAGGCCATGACGTTGGTACGGGCCAGGGGATCCTGCATGACATGCAATCTGGGCTTGCCCATCGTCGCTGCCAGGAAGCGCAGTAGCGGTTCGTATTCGTAGATGGCGAGCACGACACTGCCAGGAATCTGGTCGGCACAGACGGTGTGACTGATGGTCTCCACCTTGCGCAGCGCCGGATGGTCGGGTGCAAGCTCGGGAATGTCAGGCTTGAAGTAGATGTTGTGCATGCGCTTGTGCGCATGCGAGCGCGCGGCCATCACCGGTTGGATTTCGCGCACGGCTTGTTCCGCCACGCCGGGGCGCAAAAACCCTTCCAGATTGAACATGCCGTCGGCTTCGAGCGCGGCGACGGATTGTTCGACAAGGCGCTGCCATTCGGCGCTGCCTTCGCGGTCGAGCGGATAGCGGTTGAGATCGAGGATGTCTTTCATCGTCATGGCTCCGAAGGTTGTGAGCTTATGAGATGGCAAAAAAATCTTTCTCTCAACGTCGAAAATAGTTAGGATTGGCCAAGAAAAACTTACGGACTCGATGTGGAACGGTTGCCGCCGCTGAATGCGATCAAGGCTTTCGAGGTTGCGGCGCGTGCCGGCAGCTTCACTTTGGCCGCCTCTGAACTCGGCGTATCGTCGGCGGCGGTCAGCCAGCAGATCCGCAACCTCGAGAGCTGGTTCGGCAAGCAGCTGTTTGTGCGTAGCGGCAATCGCATCGCGCTCACCGACGCCGGCCACGCCATCTATCCGCAGACAGCGAAAGCTTTGGGAGACATCGCCACCATAGGCCAGCGCATGCTGGAGGGCGGGGTGCGGACGCGTCTGGTCGTCAGTGTGCCATTCTCGTTGGCCGAACTGTGGCTGGCGCCGAGGCTGGCGGTACTTCTCGATGCCTTTCCGCAGATGGCGATCGACGTTCGGGTCGAGGACGATCCGGTCGACCTGATGCGCCAGAACATCGATCTGCGCATCAGCTATGGCGACTATCACTATCCCGGGCTGAAACTTGTTCGTCTCGTCCATGACGATGTCCTGCCGGTCTGTGCACCGGAATTCTGGCACCGGCACGGCAATGGCGATCCCAGTCTGGCGGATTTGCACGAGAGCCAGTTCATCCACACCAGTTGGGGGCCGAACTATGCCTCGCACCCGACCTGGGCGGACTGGTTCGCGGCATCCGGCGGCAGTCGCTCGCCCGACCCGTCGCACGGGCGGCGCGTCGGCCTGTCCAGCCTGGCGATCGCCTCGGCAAGACTGGGTCTGGGCATCGCCCTTGGCCAGCGGGTCATGGCGCGCGCCGATCTGGAGGCCGGTCGGCTGATTGCGCTCTCCTCCGTCTCGGTGCGCCTCGGGCATCCCTACTGTGCGTTTATGCCGCCGGCCAAGGCCGACCGCGCCGATGTTGCCGGTCTGGTGGAACTGCTCAGTCGAGCGGCGCCCCCCCCCTGGGGGAAGGTGGGGGGGCCGCGCTGAAGCCGGGTCCTGACGGGGGTGTTCAGGTGGCCGGCTTTTCCGGTATCGGCGATACAGGCGCTCCGGGTCCGATCTTCTGCAGATTGCCCGTGATCACCTGGTCGCCCTCGGCGACGCCGCTGAGGATGGCGACCTGATCGCCGCTCGTCGGTCCTAGCGAAACCAGCCGCTGGTCGACGGTGTTGCCCTTGCCGACGACATAGAGATATTTGCCGAGCTGGCTCGAGCCCAGCGCCGTCTGCGGCACCATCAGCGCGTCGGCCTGCTCTCTCACATGCAGCCGGACACGAACATATTGGCCCGGCAGCAGCGTGAACTTGCCATTGCCGATCGTCGCGCGCGCGGTGATGGTGCCGGTCGAGCGGTCGATCGAATTGTCGATGAAGGTAAGCTCACCCTTTTGGCTGGCCTCGGTCTGGCCGGGGAGCAGGACCTCCACTTCGATCGGGCCGTTGGCACGGGCTTGCTCGATCTCGGCCAGATCCGTCTCGCTCGGGTTGAAGGTGACGTAGATCGGGTCGAGCTGCACCAGCGTGTTGAGCACGGTACCGGCAACGCTGACCAGCGTTCCGACCGAGGCCTGGTTGCGGCCCAGGCGCCCGCCAAACGGCGCGCGGATTTCGGCATAGCCCAGATTGAGCTCTGCCGTGCGGACCGCCGCCTGGTTGACAGCCAGCGACGCCTGCGCTTCGCGCAAGGTGCTGGTGCGCTGGTCGAACCCGTCCTTGGCGAGGTAGCCGCTCTTGGCGAGCTCGGTGCCGCGACCGAGATTGGACCGGGCATAGTCGAGCGTCGCCGTGTCGCGCTGCACTTGCGCCTTGGCCTGGTCGAGAGCCGCCTGGAAGTCGTCAGGCGAGATCTTGTAGAGAAGGTCGCCTTGCCGGACGTCGACGCCGTCGGCTGCGGTCTGCTCCTGCAGATAGCCCGGAATCCTGGCCTGCAAGGTGATGCTGCGGATCGGTTCCGTCCGCGCGGCATAGTCCAGGTAGATCGGGATCGTCTTCTTGACGACACTGACCACCGGCACAGGCATGACGAATGCCGCCGGAGCAGGCGTCGCCGCGGCCGTGCCGGCATTGAGGCTGAGGTTGCCCATGTCGAGCAGATGGACGCTGGCCACCGAGATCGCTCCCAGCGCGACAGCCGTTCCCAACGCGATTTTCCATTTACGCATGATCAGTCTCCAATCTTATTCGGCCGCTTCCGCCAGGGGCGGGATAGCGTGCTCAGTCGTTGGTTCATTATCTTGAGAGGCGGGCTCGTCACTGCCGCGGCGTTCGCGCAGCTGTTCGATGACCGCGTAGAACACCGGCACGAACACCAGCGACAGGATGGTCGCCGCGACCATGCCGCCGAACACGGTGGTGCCGATCGACTGCCGGCTTGCCGCACCGGCGCCGGTCGCAAACATCAGCGGCAGCACGCCGAGGATGAAGGCGAAGGCCGTCATCAGGATCGGCCGCAGCCTGAGCCGTGCCGCCTCCATCGCCGCGTCGACGATGCTGAGGCCTTCCTCGCGCCGTCGCCTTGCGAACTCGACGATCAGGATCGCGTTCTTGGCCGCCAGGCCGATCAGCATGACGAAGCCGATCTGCGAGTAGACGTCGATCTGCATGCCGCGCAGCAACAAGGCTACGAAGGCGCCGAACAGGGCCAGTGGCACCGCCAACAGCACCATGAACGGCATCGCCCAGCTCTCATATTGCATCGCCAGGATCAGGAAGACGAAGACGATGGCGAGGCCGAAGACGACGGACGCGATCGATCCTGCCTTGAGCTCCTGGAAGGTGATGCCGGTCCATTCGAAACCGAAATCCCTTGGCAGCGCAATGGCAGCGGCCCGTTCCATCGCGGCAACCGCCTGGCCTGAGGAAAAGCCGGGTGCGGCACCGCCATTGATCGAGGCCGAGGCATTGTTGTTGTAATGCGGGACGGTCTCCGGGCCGACGAAGGGCACGAGTTTGCCCAGCGTCGAGAGCGGCACCATGCCGCCGGAGGCATTGCGCACATAGAGCCGCGAAATGTCGGCGGCACCCGCACGTGCATCCTTGTCGGCCTGGATGGTCACCCGGAAGGTGCGGCCGAACAGGTTGAAGTCGTTGACGTAGAGCGAGCCGAGATAGATCTGCAGCGTGTTGAAGACATCGGGCAGGTTGAGGCCGAGCAGTTTGGCCTTGCTGCGGTCGAGGTCGTAGTTGAACTGCGGCGTCGAGGTCGAGAACGGCGAGAACAGCTGCTGCGGGTTGATTTCCGGCTGCTTGCGCGCCTCGGCAATCACGGCTTGCGTCGCATCGTTGAGGGCTGAACTGCCGCGGCCGGTCAGATCCTCGACGACGAATTCGAAGCCGCCTGTGGTGCCGATACCCGGGATAGACGGCGGATCGAAGCTCAGCGCGAAAGCTTCCGGGATCTGCATCAGCTTGCCGCGCACATCGGCGACGAGCTTCGACGCGCTCTGGTCGGGGCCGCGCTCCTCCCAGGGCTTCAGGATGGCGAATTCGACCGCCGAATTCGACTGCGCCGCACTGGTCAGGAAATTCAGGCCGCTGATCGAGCCGACAATCTCGACGCCGGGCGTCGCCTGCAGGATGTCGCGCGCCTTCTGCGCCACCGCGTCGGTGCGTTCCAGCGACGCGCCGTCGGGCAACTGGATGACGACGAAGAAATAGCCCTGGTCCTCGACCGGAAGGAAGGTCGAGGGCAGCCGCTGCCAGACGAAGTAGGTGGCGACCAGGCCGGCCGCGAACAGGCCGAGCATGATCCAGCGCAAGCGGATGAGAATGCGTACGCCATTGGCGTAGGCGTGCGATAGCCTGTCGAAGCCGGCGTTGAACCAGCGGAACGGGGCGAACTGCGTCTCGCCGCGATGGCGCAGGAAGGCCGCACTGAGCGCGGGACTGAGCGTCAATGAGTTGAAGGCGGAGATGCCGACGGAGATCGCCACGGTCAGCGCGAACTGGTTGTAGAGCTTGCCGGAGACGCCGGGAATGAAGGCGACCGGCACGAACACCGCCATCAGCACCGCGGTGGTGGCGATGATCGGTCCGGTGACCTCGCGCATTGCGGCCTTGGTCGCCGCAAGCGGCTTGAGCCCGGCCTCCAGCTGTCGTTCGACATTCTCAACCACGACGATGGCGTCGTCGACGACGAGGCCGATCGCCAGCACCATGCCGAGCAGGGAGAGCATGTTGAGCGAGAAGCCGAGCATCTCCATGACGACCAGCGTCGCCACCAGCGACACCGGAATGGCGATGGTCGGGATGATCGTCGTGCGCCAGCTTTGCAGGAAGAGGAACACCACGGCGACGACCAGCACCAGCGCTTCGCCGAGCGTGATCAGCACGTCATGCATCGATGCCGAGACGAAGCGCGTCGTGTCGTAGTGCATCGCATAGGACACGCCCTTCGGGAAGCGGCCCGACAGCTCCTGCATCTTGTCCTTGACGCGCTGCTGCAGATCGAGCGCGTTGGAGCCGGGCATCTGGTAGACGGCAAGCACCACGGTCGGGTCCTTGCCGAAGAAGGCCGACGACGAATATTGCAGCGCGCCGAGCTCGATGCGGGCGACGTCGCGCAGCCTGACCAGCGAGCCGGTGTCGGTATTGGCGCGCACGACGATGTCGCCGAATTCCTTTGGATCGCTCAACCGGCCGACGGCGTTGACCTGCATCTCGAAGGCGGTGCCGGCCGGGGCCGGCGATTGGCCAATCTTGCCGGCCGCCACCTGGACATTCTGCTCGGCGATGGCGTTCTGCACATCGACGGCGGTGATGCCGAGATTGGCGAGCTTGTCGGGATCGAGCCAGACGCGCATCGAATAGCGCCGCTCGCCGAAGATCTGCACATCGCCGACGCCGGGCAGCCGCTTCAGCGGATCGACCACCTGCAGATAGGCAAGGTTGCTCAGTGCCACCGGATCGACCGAACTGTCGGGCGAGGTCAGGTTGACGATGAGGACGAAGTTCGGATTCTGCTTCTTGATCGTCACGCCGCCCTGGTTGACGATCGCCGGCAGCGACGAAGCCGCCTGCGAGACGCGGTTCTGCACGTCGACGGCGGCGGTGCTCAGCGAATAGCCGACATCGAAGGTGATGGTGATGGTCGAGGAGCCGTCATTGGAGCTCGTCGACGACATGTAGGTCATGCCCTGCACGCCGTTGATCTGCTGCTCCAGCGGCGTCGTCACCGTATCGGCCACCACTTGTGCGCTGGCGCCTGGATAGTGGGCGCTGACCACGACCTGCGGTGGCGTGATGTCGGGAAACTGCGAGACGGGCAGCAGGAAATAACAAATCGACCCGGCGAGCACCATGATGATGGCGATCGCCGAGGCGAAGATCGGACGGTGGATGAAAAAGTTTACCACGAGACGCAAGCCTCCCCGGCTGCTCTTGCCCGCCCGAAGGCGCTGGCGACGCTGGACAGTCTTTGACCGCGCTTGTCACCGAGGTCGTCCCGCGAATGCAGCAACGGCACCTCGTTGCGCTGCGCATCGGCAAGCGAGCGCAGCATCGTCTCGAAGGCGCGCGGGTCGACGCCATCGGCTTTCATGACCAGCCGGATCATCGGATCCCGGACGGCCTCATCTATGGTAAGATCGCGGCGCTGTGGCATTGGCCGGCTCCTTGTCTGTCGATTCGCAGCCCATGCTCGCGAACCGTTTTTAATCTCTTCACCGGCCGAGGCCGCATGATTGGCAGTTTCTCGCCCCTCTCGTCTGGCAGGGCCGTTCACGGCCTTGTTATTGACGGTGGACGATATAGGTGTTACCAGTAAGTAACATTCTGGAAGTTACAGACCGGTAACACCCTAGTCAAGAGGTGGCCGAGGGTTTTTTGGAAACGAAAGGAGATCATGATGACAGACGGCATCGTGGAGCGCTCTCGTCCCCGGGATCGGATCCTGGAGACGGCACGCGACATGTTCCACAAGCATGGCATCAAGGGCGTCGGCGTCGACGCCATCACCGAAGCTGCCGGCACGAACAAGATGACGCTCTATCGTCACTTCGAATCCAAGGACGAACTGATCGTCGAATGCCTGCGCGCCAATGCGGCCAAGGCCGGCGCTATGTGGGATGCGTTCGATGCCGAATTTCCTGGTGACAAGCTTGCCCAGCTGCATGCCTGGGTTCGCAAGGCGGCTGCCATGCTCAATGCGGACGGGCGCGGCTGCGACATGGCCAACGCCGCCGCTGAACTGACCGAGCCGGACCATCCGGCCAGGCTGGTGATCAAGGAACTCAAAGAAGCCCAGCGCGAGCGCCTTGTGACGCTATGTCGGGACGCGGGCATCGGCCAGGCTGAACTGCTCGCCGATACGCTGTCGCTTCTGCTCGAGGGTGCGCGGGTTAGTGTACAGACCGTGGGTTCGGAAGGTCCGAGCACGCAGTTCGTGCGCATGGCTGAAGGATTGATCGCTTCTTTCCGGGGCGCCGCCGCCGGTTGACGGGACCCGTGGCCTGTCAACGTGCGTCATTCCATCTGCGATGACTGGGCGTGCTTTGGTGTCGCTGTACCGCCATTCCTGCCGGCCAAACGAAAAAAGCCCGCTGCCGGGAGGAGGTGGCAGCGGGCTCGATTTTCGAATGTGGCGCGGGAGGAGGTGCACCCCATTCAGCGTCGGCATCGCATCTGGGAGGAGTAAATGGCCGACAACCAGAACCTACGAGTTGCCCAACGATTCGGCAACAAAGAAACTTGCATAGCTGCTGTGCAGATTTGCCGTGCCAATTATCGTACAAATCCGGAAACCCGGTTTAGCCAAGCCATTTCGCATTACTGCACGGGGACGTTTTCCCTGAAGATCAAGCGCGGTTCGATGAACTTGCGCGTCAGATAGGGTGCCGAGGAGGCAATCGAGCCGAGCAGGCGAATGACCGACTGTTCCGCGATCAGCCTGGCATTCTGGTCGATGACGACATCGAGCAGGTCGTCGACGAGATGACCACGCGTGTCCTTGGTCAAGTCGTGGCAGATGAACACCGGCTTGCGGTTCGGCCTGGCCTCGCGGATCGCCTTTGCAACGCCCGAATGCCCAGCTCCGACGCAATAGATGCCGAGCAGCTCCGGCTCGTCGTGCAGCGCCTTCATGGTCTCGGTGTAGCTGGCATCGGGCTCGTCGTTGACCTCGACGGCGCTGCTGACGGTCAGATTGGGAAACTCCTCACTGAGCACCGAGCGGAAACCCATTTCGCGTTCCTCGTGGCCGCGATAGGAACGTGAGCCGACGACCATCGCCAGATGACCGATTCGGCCGCCAAGGAAGCGTCCCATCAGCAGCGCCGCCGTTCGTCCCGCCACCCGGTTGTCGATGCCGACATAGGCCGCGCGCGGTGCCGCCGGAACATCGGACACCAGCGTCACCAGGCGCATGCCGGCATCGACGATGTCGTGCAGGATGTTGCGCGTACGCGGATGATCGACGGCGATGACACCGACGCCATTGGCCCTGAGCGAAAGGTTTTCGACAGCGCTCTGCAGCGCGTTCGGCGAGATACCGGCGAGGTTATGGATCCGGCACGAGGCAACAAGCGGCAGGCGCGCGGCGTAGTCCTCGATGTGCCCGGCGAGATCGCGCATGAAGGCATTGCTGCCGATCGGCAGCAGGAATTCAAGGTGGGCGGGCCGCGAGGGTAGCGTCACCTGATCGGCGACCGGCAGATAGCCGACTTGCTTGGCCGCCTCCATGACGCGCTGGCGGTTGGCCGCACTCGCACCCGGCCGGTTGTTGAGCACCCGGTCGACCGTTGCGGTCGATAGCCCGCAGCTACGAGCGATATCGGAGACAGTGGCTTTCATGCCGTAACCCACAGCCCGCAGCTACGAGCGATATCGGAGACAGTGGCTTTCATGCCGTAACCCACAGCCCGCAGTTGCGTGCGGTATCCGAGACTGTGGCTTTCATGCTGCAATCCTGTTCGCCATGCGATGGCGCGTCAGACAAGCGATGCGATCTGAGGTGACGGGTGATTGCCGCCCATCACCATTCTCAGTGCGATGGCTTGCCATCGGCGATGGCATCGCGGATCTCCTTGTCCGACATGCCGGTAATGATCCGTTCGACCTCCGCCACGCTGGTCTTCTTGGGGTCTATGTCGTCAGCAACCACCTTGCCCCGGCGCATGACGACGATGCGGTCGACCACCTGGAAGACATGGTGGATGTTGTGGGCGATGAAAATGCAGGAATGGCCGGAATCGCGGGCGCTGCGCACGAAGCTCAGCACACCCTGTGTTTCGGCGACGCCGAGATTGTTGGTCGGCTCGTCGAGAATGATCAGGTCGCTGTCGAAATGCATGGCGCGCGCGATCGCCACCGCCTGGCGCTCGCCGCCGGAGAGCGAGCCGATCGGCGTCGTCGGCGGGATGTTCTTCGAGATGCCGACCTGCTTGAGCAAGTCGCGGGCAACCGTGTTCATCGCGTCCTGGTCCATCCGGTTGAGAAAGCGCGGCGACTTGATCGGCTCGCGTCCGAGGAACAGATTGCGGGCGATCGACAGTTGCGTGACCAGCGCCGAGTCCTGGTAGATGGTCTCGATGCCGTGGGCGATGGCGTCGCTGGTGCTGCGCAGGCTCACCTTGTTGCCGCGGATGAAGATGTCGCCGCTGGTCAGCGGAACGGCACCCGAGAGCACCTTGATCAGCGTCGACTTGCCGGCGCCATTGTCGCCGAGCAAGCCGACGATCTCCCGTTCATTGACGTGGAAATTGGCATCCTCCAGCGCCTGCACGCGGCCGTAGGACTTGCGGATGTTCGTCATGCGGATCAGTGGCTCGGCCATGGTTCAAGTCCCTGCCTGATGCCGGCGTTCCAGCCATGAATGCAGCGCCATCATGCCAAGGATGATGGCGCCGATGAAGATGTTGTAGGCAAGACCGGGCACGCCGATCAGCACGATGCCGTTGCGCATCACGCGCAGGATCAGGATGCCGAGCACGGTGCCGATGATCGTGCCGCGCCCGCCGGTCAGCGCGGTACCGCCGATCACCACCATGGCGATGACTTCCAGTTCATAGCCGGTGCCGCTGTTGGGGTTGGCCGCCGAGGTGCGCAGCGACGAGATGACGCCGGCAAGCGAAGCCATGACCGACGACAGCACGAACAGGCCGATCTTGACGCCGCTGACATTGACGCCGCGCGCCCTTGCAGCACTCGGGTTGCCGCCGGCCGCCTGGATCCAGTTGCCGGTGCGGCTTTGCGTCAGCACATAGCCGAGCGCGATCGCCGCGGCGATGAACCAGAACAGCGACATGTAGATGCGGAACGGTCCGATGAAGAAATCGCCGACCAGCGCTTCGGCCAGCCAGCTGCCCTCCGCACTCCAGGTGCGCTGCGGAAAACCGTCGGTGACGAAAAGGGCGGTGCCGCGCACCACAAGCAGCATGCCGAGCGTCACCAGGAAGGATGGGATCTTGAGTTGCGTCACGAACCAGCCATTGACCAGCCCGATGATGGCGGCGACCAGCAGCGCGGCGACAAAGCCGACCTCAAGGGAGGTCAGGCCGCTGTTGAACAGGGTCCACATCAAGACCGGCGAGAAGCCGAACAGGGAACCGACCGAGAGGTCGAACTCGCCCGACGTCATCAACAGCGTCATCGCCAGCGCGATCAGGCCGAGCTCGACCGTGAAGGCCAGCGTATTGGAGATATTCTGCGGCGACAGGAAGTCGTGGTTGAAACTCCAGAAAACGGCGATCTCGACGACGAGCAGCACGAAAGGGCCGAATTCCGGCCGTGCGATCAGGCGTTGGACGAGCGAATGATTTTCCACAGGCAATCCGCGACATGAGTGGAAGGCTGAGCGTTGCACATCGCGTGCGAAGGGCTCGGCGAAATGGAGAGCCAGTCGCGACCGTTGGGCGGCCGCGACTGTTGAGATTGGATGTTACTTGCCGGACAGGATGTCGTCGTAGATCTGCGCGGTGTCTTTTTCGTAGAGCGCGCCGGTGATGACGTTGAAGCCCGGAGGAATGCCGCCGGCGGCCATATTGGCCAGCGAAAGCGCGACATAGCTGGTCGCCTGCGGGTCCTGCCACTGGCCGGCATTGACATAGCCGTTCAGCACTTCCTGGGTGGTGTCGAGCGAGTTGCCCCAGCCGACAACCGGGATTTCGCCCGGCTTGATGCCGACCTGGTCGAACACCCGCTTGATCGAGCCGGTGACGAGATCGCCCAGGCCGATGATCGCCTTGACCTTGGCTTTGTTGGCAGTGAGGTAGTCGACCATGCGGTTGATCACTTCAGCCTGGTCGAGCGTCGCTTCGGTGATTTCATAGGTGATGCCGAGCGGCTCGAAGACACTCTTGATGCCTTCCTCTTCCTGCACGCCATAGGTGGCGCCGGGGATCTCGACCGGCATCCAGACGAAGTCGCCCTTCTTCACCAGGCCTTTGTCGACCAGATACTGCGCCCAGTGTTTGCCGAAGGTGACATTGTCGCCGCCGACATAGGCGTTGAAGTCGGCTTTCGGGTCGGGCGTGTTGAAATTGATGATCGGCACTTTCGCCGCCCGCGCTTCCTTGACGATCTCGATCAGGCTGCCCGGATCAGGGCTCGTGGTGACGATACCATCGGCCTTGGCGGAGAGGGCGGCGCGAACCGCTTCTTGCTGTGAGGCGACGTCGCCATTGTGGAACGAGGTGTTGACCGTGTTGCCGGTATCCTTGGCCCATTGCTTGGCGCCGGCCAGGAAGTAGGTCCAGACCGGATCGGCCGGGCCGCCATGCGAAATCCAGTAGAACGTCTTGGCCTGTGCCGCTGCTGGTATCACCATCAGCGCCACCAACAGGCCGTATAGAACAAGTCTTAGCCGTGTCAGCATTTGATTTCCTCCCGTTGTAGATGGTCAGTTCAAAATCCGTCCCTTGTTCAGCATCTTTTGCCAGCGCCGGTTGAATGCGTCAGAGCATCCCCTTTTTCGACGGATGGCAAGCCTCCATTTGCAGGTGTAGTGGGCGCCTGACGGGTCGTCATCAGCTGTCCCATCAGATTGCATCAGTTGAGGTGATTTTCCGACTGTCGGATAATTGGTGTGATTGTTTCGGGTCGCGCGAACGCGGCCTGCGTCGACAAGGGTCACGCCGGCGATCATCCTACGCCCACGGGACCAGGTCCGTAGCGCCCTGGCAGGGCGTCGACGATACCAGTTGCTAGATCAGATCGGCTCTGGCTAGCTCCCGCATCAGATGGCTGGCGCCATAGGTCCAGTGCGGGCAGTCGGGCGAGAGCCGCACCCGGTTGACCAGCGCACCGAATTTCTCCGACGAGATGGTGACGATGTCGCCGACCTTGTGAGTAAACCCCTTGCCCTTCTCGCCTCGATCCTTGGACGGAACGAACATGGTGCCGAGATAAAGCGCCAGCCCGTCCGGATACTGGTGGTGCGGCCCCATGGCCGCGGCGACCAGTTCCTCCGGCGAGCGGCTGATCTCGGCCATCGAGCTTGCGCCCTCCAACGAGAACCCGTCCTCGCCCTCGACTTTCAGGCGCACGACGGCGCGCTTGACGTCATCGATGGAGAATTTGTCGTCGAACAGGCGGATGAAGGGACCGAGCGAGGCCGAGGCATTGTTGTCCTTGGCCTTGCCGAGCAGCAGCGCCGAACGCCCTTCGACGTCGCGCAGATTGACGTCGTTGCCGATGGTCGCGCCGACGATCCTGCCGCTGGAGGCGGCGATCATGGCGATCTCGGGTTCCGGATTGTTCCAGGTCGACACCGGGTGCAGCCCGACATCGGCGCCGAAGCCCACCGAGGCCATCGGCTGGCACTTGGTGAAGATCTCGGCGTCGGGGCCGATGCCCACTTCCAGATATTGCGACCAGGCGCCGCGCGAAATCAGCTTGGCCTTGATCTCCATCGCTTCGGGCGAACCGGGTTTCAGCTTCGACAGATCGTGGCCGATCAGTCCTGCGATGTCGGCGCGGATGGCGTCGGCTTTTTCAGCCGAACCGCGCGCCTGTTCCTCGATCACCCGTTCCAGCAGGCTGACGACGAAGGTGACGCCCGATGCCTTGACCGCCTGCAGGTCGACCGGGGAGAGCAGGTAGGGTTTTGCTGGATCGCGCCCGGTCTCAAAACTGTTGGCGGCGATGTCATCGAGCGATCCGATCGGTCTGCCCTCGGCCGAGCGGACATGCCCAGCGGGGTCAGCCATCTCGCAAAGGTCTCGCATGGTTGGTGCCGCACGCGAGGTGATGTCGAAGACTGTGCCATCGCGCACCGTGACGACCAGCGGGTATGCGGCATCGCTACCTCTGGCGCGTCCGACAAAAAGGCCCTCGGTGGGCAGGTGGGTCGGGTTCGTCATAGCGCTCTGTCCTCTGAGTGATCGACAATGTGGCGAAGTGATCGTCAATGTGGGCGGCCGGATCGGCGCGGCACTTTCACCGGATTCCCCTCAAAGGTCTATCCCGTCGCAGGCGATCGGAACTCTGGGTCTCCGATCGCCTCGGCGGCAGTCCACAGACGAAAGCCGGAGTGCTCTTTCAAAAATGTGAAATTCTGACTAGGATTTTCACCAATCGCAGCGCATTCAGGTGACCCTTGGCGACAGCATTCTCCGATCCGATCTGGCGCAAGCCACAGGCAGCTTCCACGTTTCAATCGCTTCCCAATGGCGAACGTGTCGATCTCGCCATTGTTGGCGGTGGCATCATGGGCTTATCGACCGCCTTGCATGCCGCCCGGCTTGGCCTGTCGGTGCAGGTGCTGGACGCCGGCGAGATCGGCCAGGGCGCATCAGGCTTGAATGGCGGTCAGGTCATTCCCGGCCTGAAATACGATCCGGAATGGCTGCTGGAGCATTTTGGCCCTGAGCGCGGCGAGGCGCTTGTCAATTTCGCGGCGTCGACCGCCGATGCGGTGTTCGAGCTGATCCGCGACGAGAAGCTGGCGGTGCCGTTCGTTCGCAATGGCTGGATCCAGGCGGCGCACACCGAGGCCGCGCTGAAGGCGGCGGGAAACCGTGACCGGCAATGGCGGGCACGGGGCGCGGATGTCCAGTTGCTGAACGCAGCGGAGATCGCGGCCAAGACCGGTGCGCAGGGCTATCTCGGCGGCTGGCTCGATCGCCGCGCCGGTGTCATGGATCCGCTCGCTTACACATCTGAACTCGCCCGTGTCGCGACCGCGGCTGGCGTGAGGATAGCCGAGCGCGAAAAGGTCGTGCGGCTCTCCAAGACCGGCGGTGTTTGGCGTATCTCGACCGAAAATGGCCTGGAATTGCAGGCAAAGGCGGTCGTTCTGGCGACCAACGCCCATACGGACGGTCTGATCCCCGGCCTTGCGCAGACGATCGTGCCGCTGCATTCTTTTCAGATCGCCACAGCACCGCTGTCGTCCGGTCAGGCGGCCCCGATCCTGCCGGAAGGGCAGGCGGTGTCGGACTCCAGGCGCATCCTCGTCTACTACCGCAAGAGCGCCGACGGCCGGCTGGTGCTTGGCGGGCGGGGTCGCATGGCGCTGCCGACGAGCGCCAGCGACTGGGCGCATCTCGAGCGGGCGCTGCGGCGGCTCTATCCCATGCTGTCCGGCATCGCCATCGAGAAGCGCTGGTTCGGCCGCGTGGCGATGACGCCGGACCATCTGCCGCACATCCACGAGCCGGAGCAGGGCCTGCTCGCCGTGGTCGGCTGCCAGGGTCGTGGTGTCGGCCTGATGACCGCTCTTGGCGAGCGCATCGCCGGCTATCTCCAAAGTGGCGACGCCAGGCATTTGCCCTTCCCGGTCTCGCCGATCCGACCGATCCCGTTTCACGCCTTCCGCCAAGTCGGCGTCGCCGCGACCATCGCCTGGTACCGGCTGCTCGATGCGTTGGAGCGCTGACCAAAGCAATTCCTGTCAATGGGTTTCCGTTTGGGATTCCGCTTGACAGTTTCATGGATATGAAAAACTCTAAGCCAATTTCAAATTCCGATAGGCAGGTCGATGTCGACCCTAGTTGCAACATCAGCGCCAGAGGCCCGGTCTTCTGAGGGCTTCCGGGTCGCCATGCTGTTGCCGGGCGCTCTGGTCACTTTCCTGCTGATCCTGTTTGCCCTCGGCCTCGTGCTTTTCCTCGCCTTCCGCAACAATGACGGTTCGCTGCTCGGTGCCGGTTTCAGCTTGGCGAACTTCGCAACCGTGGTGTCCGATCCGCTGTACTGGACGGTGACGCTGCGTTCGCTGATCATTGCCGCTCTGGTCACGCTGGCGACCGTCGTCACTGCCTATCCCGTCGCCTACTATCTTGCCTTCCACGCCGGCCGGCGGCGCGGCCTGCTGCTGTTTCTGGTGACGCTGCCATTCTGGACCAGCTATCTCCTGCGCGTCTTCGCCTGGAAGATCGTGCTCGCCTACAATGGCGTTTTGAACTCGGCGCTGATCGAAAGCGGAATCTGGTCCGAGCCGACATTGGCCTTTCTCAACACGCCGGCCGCCGTCGTCGTCACGCTGGCGCACGCCTACGCGCCTTTCGCCATCCTGCCGATCTACGTGGCGCTGGACACCATCCCGAAATCGCTGATCGAGGCCGCTTCCGATCTCGGCGCGCGGCCCTTCACCTCTTTCCGCCGTGTCGTGCTGCCCAATTCGATGCCGGGCGTGCTGGCGGCAGCCCTTGTCGTCTTCGTGCCGACGGTCGGTGACTATGTCACGCCGGCGCTCGTCGGCGGCCCGGCCAGCACCATGATCGGCACGCTGATCCAGGCGCAATTCGGCAAGGCCAACGATTGGCCGTTTGGCGCCGCACTCTCCGTCGCCGTCATGCTGGTCATCCTGTGCGTGGTGCTGGTCGCGCGTTTCGCCGACCGCAGATTTGGCAGCCGCACATGAGCGCTGCACGCACGCAGGGAGGCGGCCGCTGGCTCGGCGTCTACGTCGTCGCCTATCTGGTCTTTCTCTATCTGCCGGTGCTGCTGATCCCGCTGTTTTCCTTCAACAACTCGATCCAGGCAGCGTTTCCGCTGCAAGGCTTCACCTTGCAATGGTACGCGACTTTGTTCGGCAATTCGGCGCTGACCGGTGCACTCCTGAACAGCCTCGTCATCGGCGCCATTGCCGCCACGGGTGCGACGCTGTGCGGCATCACCGTATCCTACATGGACCTCTACGGCCGCTCGCCGCTGGCCGCCACCATCAGCGCCATCGCCCGGCTGCCAATCCTGATCCCCGGCGTCATCGTCGGCATATCGCTGCTGATCCTCATCAATCTCATTGGTCTGGGGCCATCGCGCATCGCCATCGTTCTCGGTCACATATTGGTGGCGCTGCCGACGACCGTGGTGATCATGCGCAGCCGCTTCGCCGCCATCCCGAAAACCATTCGCGAGGCGGCGCTCGATCTCGGCGCCTCCGACTGGACGACGTTCCGGCGGATCATGCTGCCGCTCAGCCTGCCGGCCATCGTTTCGGCCTTCATGCTGGCCTTCCTGATCTCCTTCGACGAATTCATTGTCGTCTTCTTCCTGGCCGGCACCGAGCCGACGCTGCCGCTCTACATCTGGAGCCAGCTGCGTTTTCCAAAGTCGCTGCCGACGGTGATGGCGCTGGGCACGTCGATCCTGGCTGTGTCCTTCATCATCGCTGCAGCGGCTGAAATCCTGCGCCATCGCGGCTTGTCCGCCACGGCGCCAAAGCCCGCGGATCCGTCACAACCAAAACAAACCAAGAGAGGAGAACTGCAATGGCATTCGACCTGAAATCGATCTCTGCAAAGACTGTTTGCGCTGGATTGACGGCGTTCGCGCTGGCGCTGTCGTCGACCGTCGCTTTCGCCGGCGACAAGCTGCAATATTTCACCTGGTCGGGCTATGAACTGCCCGACTTCAACAAGAGCTTCCTCGCCGCGCACCCCGACGGCGTCGAGGCCTCGATCTTCGGTGACGACGATGACGCCTTCACCAAGGTCAAGGCCGGCTTCCGCCCCGACATCGCGCATCCCTGTTATGACAAGGTGGCGCGCTGGAACAAGGAAGGCCTGCTGCAGCCGATCGACACCAAGCGGATCAAGAACTGGGACTCGATCTTCCCGGTGTTCAAGAACCTGCCCGACCTGCAGGCCGGCGACGGCAAGGTCTGGATGGTGCCATGGGACTGGGGCAACACCTCGATCCTCTACCGCACCGACCTGGTGAAGAACCCGGAAGCGAGCTGGAACCTTTTGTGGGACAAGCAGTATGCCGGTCGCATGGCGACGATCGACGCGGTGCACGACACGCCGGTCGTTGCCGCACTGCTGGCCGGCGTTAATCCGTTCGACATGACGCCGGAGCAAATGGATAAGGTGGCCGAGAAGCTGCGCGAGCAGCGCCCGCTGCTCTCCAATTACACCACCGACATGACCTCCGTCGAACAGGCGCTGGCCAGCGGCCAATTGGTCGCCGCCATGACCTGGAACGCGTCGGCCACCTCGCTGAAGAAGCAGGGCGTGCCGGTCGAGTTCATGAAGCCGAAGGAGGGCATGCTGACCTGGGCCTGCGGCTTCGTCATGCTCAAGGACGCCAAGAATGTCGACCTCGCCTATGACTTCATCAACAGCCGGCTGGAAGCCGACTCCGGCAAATACCTGATCGAGGCCTATGGCTATGGCAGTTCGCTGAGCTCCGCTTTTGCCACCGTGCCGAAGGAGGAACTGGAGAAATTGCAGCTGCCATCCGACCCGGAAGTGATGCTGAAGACCACCATCTTCACCGGACCGATGAAACAGAATGACGACCTCGCCAAGATGTTCGAAAAGGTCAAGGCAGGCGGCTGAACCCTAGAGCACCGCGCGGCGTCAGCCACGCGGTGTCACCCGAGACACTGCAAACGAGGTCGGGAATTGATGGACATACTGGACGAAGCTGCTGAGAAGCCGAAGGACGATGCCGATGTGCGGGTCGGCCGGCGCGTGCGGGCGCTGCGGCTGGAGCGCAACCTGTCGCTGGCCGATCTTGCGGCAAAAGCCGGCGTGTCGATCGGTGCATTGAGCCAGATCGAGCGCGGCATGTCCTCGCTGCGCGTCAAGGTGATCTGGCCGCTCGCCGCCGCCCTCGACATCGAGCCGTCGGCGCTGATCGCCGACGGCAACGATGCCGTCAACGATCTCTATTGCGTGCGTGCCGACAAGCGGCGGCAAATCCCGGTCAAATCGGAAGGCATTGCCAAGGCGCTGCTGTCACCGCCGGGCGCGACGCTGACCGGCATGCTGGTGACGGTGGAAGCCAGCGGCGGCACGGCCGAGGCCTATGCCCATGCCGGTCATGAATTCGGCTTCGTGCTGGCCGGCGAGGTCGAACTGGTGGTGGATTCGACAAATTACGTGCTGAAGGCCGGCGACAGTTTTGCGTTCAAGAGCACGCTTTTGCATGCCTTCCGCAATCCGGGCGCCGAGCGCTGCCAGATCCTCTGGGTCAACACCACGAAGCCGTCCGAGGTTCGCGATGGCGCTTAATCTACTTGTGCGGCTGCAGGCGGTTTCGAAGATTTTTCCTGGGGGCGTCGTCGGGCTCGACGCCGTCGATCTCGACATTGTCGGCGGCGAGTTCATCACGCTGCTCGGGCCGTCGGGTTGCGGCAAGACCACCAGCCTGCGCGTCATCGCCGGCTTCGAAAGCCCGACGACCGGCAAGGTGTTGCTCGATGGTCGCGATATCACGGCCCTTCGGCCTTTCGACCGACCGGTCAACACCGTGTTCCAGGATTACGCGCTGTTTCCGCACATGAATGTCGCCGAAAATGTCGGCTTCGGCCTGTCGCTGCGCAAACTGTCTGGAGTCGAGCAGGCAAAGCGCACCGGCGAAGCCCTCGACATGGTCGGCCTCGCGGACAAGCTTCGCGCCCGCGTCTCCGAACTGTCGGGCGGCCAGCGCCAGCGCGTCGCACTCGCCCGCGCCATCGTCTGCGAGCCACGCGTGCTGCTGCTCGACGAGCCGCTGTCGGCGCTCGATGCGCATCTGCGCGAGCAGATGCAGGTCGAACTGAAGCGGCTGCAGTCGCGGCTCGGCACCACCTTCGTCATGGTTACCCACGACCAGACCGAAGCCTTGTCGATCTCCGACCGCATCGTCGTCATGAACAAGGGCCGCATCGAGCAGATCGCGCCGCCGGCCACCCTCTACGATCGGCCCGCCACGAAGTTTGTGGCAAGCTTCATCGGCACCATGAATCTCCTGCAATCACGGTTTATCGGCCGCGATGGCGATCGCTTGCGTTTCGCCGCCGGCACCCTGCCGCTGGAGGCTATTTGTGAAACCGGCCAGTCACCCAGCGAAGGTGAGGTGCGGACGATTGGCGTGCGCCCGGAGGATTTGCTGGCGATGACCGAGGCGGCGCCTGGCACTGCACCGGCGCGCGTCAACAGCATCGTCTTTCACGGCCGCACGCTGCGCCTGCATGCCGAACTCGGGCAGGGCGCACCTGTTGTCATCGATGCACCGCGCCAGGGCGAAGGTTTTCAATTCAGCGCCGGCGACGTGGCGCATATCAGCCTGCGCCGTGGTGCCAACTGCCCGGTGCTACCAGGTTAGTTTCATTGGTATCTAAAAACGGAGCACACGTCGCACGTTCGGCGGCTACAAGCAGTCGGGCGATGATCGCGAATATGCCGATTGGGCTATCCACGATTTCCTCGAGGTCGAGGGCGTAGGCTTCCAGTCCAACTCAGCAGGGGCTTCTTCGACCGTTGAACTCGCGGGCGCGGATCCGGAAAGCCCCAACGCTCGCTTCATTTCGCTTGCTATGTTCCCTTTTTGTTCTAAAGTCTCCGACTTGGCGGAGATGGGTGGCGCAAAAAGAGGAAGGACATGAACGAACTGCCCACATTCAACACAGCCGAAAACGGTCAAACATCTTTCAATTGGCATGAGCGGAGCAGGCGTCGTCGCACTGATCGGTTGTTCTTCTGTCACCTGATGGAAGGCGCCATCGCCGACCCTATCGCTTTACAAGCAACCACTTGGCGGCAGGAACTCGGGCTGAAAGGGAAAATAGTTGCCAATCACATCTCGCTTGTTGGACTCGGCGACCATGACGGATTGCCGGAGGGGTTGGTAGAACTCGCTCACCACATAGGCTCGATGATTGTCGCAAAACCATTCGACGTTTCTTTTGATCGTTTGTGCGCTTTTGGCGGTGGCGCGCTTGTTTTACGCAACAGCGACGGCAATCCTTCGCTGCAAGAATTCTGGCGAAACCTCACAGCGGTGATTTCGGATAGCCCGTTAAAGCTCTTTCTCACAAAATCCATTGAACCGCATGTCACGCTGCTTCGTGACAAAGTGGGAGTGCCCAAAATTCGCGAAAGGGCGATTGACCGCATCAGTTGGACAGTGCGGGATTTTGCGCTCGTCCAGAGCTTCATCCAGGAAGGTCGGTACGAGGTGCCTTACCGTTGGCAATTGACGGGCCAGGACGATGCCCGGCCCGCGATGTAGACGCCCCAAATCATCGTCATATGTCCGCGGGACCATCATGCTGACATGGCTTGTCAGCTACGACGTGGCCCGACGATGGCAGGGCAGCAAGCTGTTCCCTACTTGCAGTGCGTCTGAACAGGAGGAACACAATTGACTATCGCGGAAATTGCCAAGGATTTCACCGAACTGCTCAAGCAGGGCGATAACGAAGCTGCTGCCGAGAAGTACAACGCCGATGACATCGTCAGTCTCGAAGCCATGGCGGGGCCGATGGCCATCTCCCATGGCAAGGAGGCTCTCAAGCAGAAGGGCCAATGGTGGCAGGAGAACAATGAAGTGCATGGCGGCTCGGTCGAGGGCCCCTACGTCAACGGAGACCAGTTCGCGGTGCGCTTCAAGTTCGACATAACGCCCAAGGCTACCGGCGAGCGTGTCACCATGGATGAAGTTGGCCTCTACACGGTCAAAAACGGCAAGATCACCGAAGAGCGCTTCTATTATTGAGGCCGTGAAATACCATCGGCTTGCGGGAGCTCGGTCTCGTCGCTGAAGGTTGAAAATAAGCATGGCGGCCGGGACGATGTCCCAGGCCGCCATGTGAGAGGCTCAAATGGTCTTCACGTACTGCGCAAGCTGATCGGCCACCGTGCCCCAGCCATCGAAGAAACCCATCTCTTCATGGTTGTTGCGGGTCGCCTCGTCGCGATGGATGGCGGTGGCGGTGTAGCGCGTGCCCTTGCCGTCCGGCTGCAAGGAAATGACAGCGGTGATGAAGGGTTCCCCTGACGGCCGGTAACCCGGCAACAATGCATCCGTCCACACCAGTCGCTCGTTCGGCACAATTTCGAGATAGCAGCAATGGCGGTCGTTGACCTCATTGCCGTCGGGCGACTGCATGCGCGTCCGGAACAGACCGCCCGGCCTGAGGTCGATCTCGCAGTCGGTGATCATCCAAGGCCTAGGCGTGAACCATTGCTTGACATGCTCAGGCGTCGTCAAGGCGCGCCACAGCAATTCGCGCGGCGCATCGATGACGCGCTCCAGCACGAGGTCCAGCCTGGGATCCGGCTTGAGGGGATAGATCATTTTTCTGTCTCCTGGAGGGTCATCACATAGGCGTCGAACTGGTCGAGGCGGCGCTCCCACAGCGTGCGCTGTTCGGCCAGCCAGTTTTCGGCAAGCTTCAGCGGCTCGGGTGCCAGTTGATAGGTCCTGACCCGGCCGGTCTTTTGCGAGCGCACCAGCCCGCAACCTTCGAGGATTTTGAGATGTTCGATGAAGGAGGGCAGGGCCATGTCGAACGGTTGGGCAAGCTCGCTGACCGAGGCAGGGCTGCGGTTCAGCCGCTCCACCACGCGTCGCCGCGTCGGATCGGACAGTGCGCGAAAGATGCCGTCGATCGGTGGACGGCTCGGAGTTGTGGTCTGAAGGCTTGTCATTGGTTGGTCCTGAGGCGCTGTCAAAACACTTAGGAAAATTCCTTAGCGTTAGCAAGAGCAAAACCGAAGGCATGCCGGGGAGCGCTGGCAAAGCGCGCAGAGCGTCCTTAATCTGCGGTCAGATTCGAAATCGGAAGGGCCGCTGTTTTGACGATCATCATCTACGGCATCACCACCTGCGACACCGTCAAGAAGGCGCGCGTCTGGCTGGAGGGCCATGATGTTTCCTACCGTTTTCACGATTTCAGGGCAGAGGGGCTGGACGCCAAGCGTCTTGACGGCTGGGTTGGCAAGGTCGGCTGGGAAAAGCTGCTCAACAAGGCGAGTACGACGTTTCGCGAACTGGCGGAAAAGGACAAGCAGGGCCTGGATGAAAAGAAGGCCAAGGCGTTGATGCTGGCCAAGCCGACCGTGATCAAGCGGCCGGTGCTGGAGGTCGGTGATCGGATTCTGGTGGGGTTCAAGGCTGATGTTTATCAGGCGGCGGTGAAGTAGCGTAGCGAGAAGGCGACGCTGCCAATCTCCCCCCTTGCGGGGGATGGCCGGCAGGCCAGAGGGGGGTGTGAAGGATCGCCACCCTTTGACTGTTCGTCTCAGAATTTGGCCGGTGATTGGCTGACAGGTCGGCGGGACAGCACCCCCCTCTGCCCTGCCGGGCATCTCCCCCGCAAGGGGGGAGATTGGCCAATCGCCGACCTTACAGATTGTGGGCGCCCTTCAATCCGTCTTTCTGAGAAATGCCGCCAGCGCCACCGCATTGTTGTGCTTCTCATCATGCGCGCCGTAGAGCAGTGTCACCTTGCCGTGGCGAAGCAGGCCGCGCAATTCACCCACCGCATCTTCATTCCCGTCCAACTCAACTCGGTACTGCTTCTGAAACTCAGCCCAGCGCGCCGCCTCATGGCCGAACCATTTGCGCAGATCGTCGCTCGGCGCGATGTCCTTCAGCCACAGCGCCAGCGCGGCGTCCTCCTTGCTGACGCCGCGTGGCCAGATTCGGTCGACCAGAACCCGTTGCCCGTCATCGGGCGCGGGTGGCTCGTAGATACGCTTGACCGCTAGGTCGAAGGCCATCGGACCCTCCGTAAGCGGGTCAGGCCCACTCGCCCTTGCGCATGACGGGCACGCGGGCGCCGTCCTTGTGAACGCCATCGATGTCGATCTTGTCCGAGCCGATCATCCAGTCGATGTGGATTAAACTCTTGTTGCCGCCGCGCGCCGCGATCTCGTCCTGGCTGAGCGAGGCGCCGTCGACGAAGCACTTCGAATAGCACTGGCCGAGCGCGATGTGGCAGGCGGCGTTCTCATCGAACAGCGTGTTGAAGAACAACAGCCCGCTCGCCGAGATCGGCGAGGAATGCGGCACCAGCGCCACCTCGCCGAGGCGGCGCGCGCCCTCGTCTGTGTCGAGTACCTTCTTCAGCACGTCCTCGCCCTTCGAGGCCTTGGCCTCGACGATCCTGCCTTCTTCGAAACGCACCGAGATGTCGTCGATCAGCGTGCCCTGGTAGGACAGCGGCTTGGTCGAGGAAACATGACCCTCGACCCGCCTTGCGTGCGGCGTGGTGAAGACCTCCTCGGTCGGGATGTTGGGGTTGCAGGTGATGCCGTTCTTGGCGGTCGAGGCGCCGCCCATCCATTCATGGCCGTCTGCCAGTCCAACCGTCAGGTCGGTGCCGGGTCCGGTAAAGTGCAGCGCATGGAAATTATGGCCGTTGAGCCATTCGGTGCGGCTGCGAAGGGCTGCGTTGTGCGCTTTCCAGTTGCCGATCGGGTCCTCAACATCGACCCGCGACGCGGCGAAGATGGCATCGGCGAGCTTCACGACCGCAACATCGTCGGCATCGCCGGGGAAGACCTGCCTGGCCCAGGCGAGGTCCGGATAGGCGACGATGTTCCAGTTGATGTCGAAGCCGGTGATCTTTTCCAGCGCCGGCTGGTAGGCCATCGAATTCGCCTTGTTGGCGCGCGCCACTTTCGCCGGGTCCTGTGCCGACAACAGCGACGGATCCTCGCCGCGCACGGCAAGCCGCGCCGCATTGTTGGCAAAGGCTTTCGCCATGCCCTCATAAAGCCAGCCGGCGGCGCGGTCGAAGCTCGCGTCGGCGCCGAAACGGTAGCGGGCCAGCGTCATCTCGTCATCGTTGAAGATCGGCGTCACCAGCCCGGCGCCGGCCTTGTAGGCATGCTCGACGATCCGCCTGGTCAACGGCAGTGCCGCGATCGATGAGGTCAGCACCAGATCCTGTCCTGGCTGCAATTGCAGCCCGACCTTGATGGCGACTTCCGCCAGCCTGTCGAGCTTCACCGGGTCGATCGATGCGGAAACGCCGCGCGAATGTGTGGTCATGATCCTGCCTGTCGTAGTTTGATGTCCGACCTACCATAGAGCGGCGGCGCGGTGCTTTCCACCGCGATCGCGCCGGCGGGTGCTGGGTTTGCGGACCCGAACCGCGCCATGGTTGCCTCGATCTCTTCCCTGATCCAGAGCTTGAAATCCCGGACCTTGCGGCTTTCCGCCTTGACGGACGAGGTCACCAGCCAATAGCCGAGCCCGCTCTGGGCGCGGATTCCGAACGGCGCCACCAGCCGCCCATCGGCCAGCGCATCGGCGGCGAGCAATTGCCAGCCCAGCATCACGCCGTGGCCGGCGATTGCCGATTCCAGGCACAGCATCGGGTCTGTGAAACGCGCGCCCTTCAGGAAGGTGACGGGTGGAACGCCGGCTGTCTCGAACCAGCTTTCCCAGTTGATCATCGCTCGCTCGTCGGTGATCGCGCAGGTCTGGGCAAGGTCCTCGATCGACTTCAGTTTTTGGGCGATCGCCGGCGCGCAGACCGGGAAGACTTCCTGCGCCAAGAGCAGTTCCGCCCGCCCGCCAGGCCATTTGCCGTCGCCAAGCCGGATGGCGATGTCGATGTCCGAGTGATCGAGATTGGCCAGCCGCACCGAAGCGTCGATGCGCAGCAGCACGTTGGGATGCCGGTCGAAGTGGCGAGATAGCCTGGGCAACAGCCACTTCGAGGCAAAGGCCGGCGCCACCGAAACCACCAATGTGCATTGCGTCGCCTCGTCGGCCAGCGCCACGGCCTGTGAAAGCTCACGAAATCCAGCACCAAGGCGGGCCGCGAAGACGGCGCCGAATTCGGTCAGCACCAGACCGCTCGCCGTTCGCTCGAACAGCGCCTGGCCGAGCTGTTTTTCGGTACGGCTGATCTGTTGGCTGACGGCGCTGACGGAAACGTTGAGCTCACCGGCCGCCGCCGCCAGCGATCCGAGACGGGCAACGGTTTCGACGGCGCGGAGGCCGTTGAGATGGACGCGGTTGAGCATGGCCATTGAGTTTTTCTAAACTGATCCGGCTGAAATCTCAATTGAAAGGCATGTCGAAACGGCAGATTTTCTCGGGAGAGACAGATCTGTGGAGCCGGAAATGCTGAGGATATTGTCGTCATCGCTAAAGGTCTTTTTCGCTGCGACTACTTCGCATGAGCCGCGCCAGGACAGCGAAACGCAGAGATGGCTGATCGATCCGCTTTCGCATCCGGTGCTGAACACCATGTCGGAGCGCGAACTGGGCGATGTGCCGTTCAGGCTGACGGCACGGCGGACAGTGCACGAGACGGTTCCACTATGCGGCGGCGGTCGCTGCTGAGCAGGTGCCAAGCGTTCCGGCTCGAGGAAAGTCGAGGCGAGCACGTCCCGCGTACGCACTGGCCCAACAGATGGCGATTGTTTCAGCGATCCCTGCACTTATTGTGCAGTGCAATGACATCAGCCACCTCGACAGCGCTGCGTTTCGCTCTCGCCGGCATGATTGCCATGGCGATTGCCATGGGCATCGGCCGTTTCGTCTACACGCCGATCCTGCCCGGGATGATGCAGGAACTGCATCTGTCGCCTGCCGATGCCGGCTGGATCGCGTCGGCCAATTATCTCGGCTACCTCGTCGGCGCGTTGGCAGCGGCGGGCGGCTGGGCGCATGGGCGCGAGCGCCTGCTGATGCTGGCGGGGCTTGGCGCCAGTGCGGTCCTTGCCGCGCTGATGGGGCTGACCGAAGCGATGGCGGCCTTTCTCGCCATCCGCTTTCTGGCCGGTCTGGCCAGCGCCTTCGTCATGGTGTTCATGGCCAGCATCGTGTTCAGCCATATCGCGGCTGCCGGCCGCAACGACCTGCAGGCCTGGCATTTCGGCGGCGTCGGGCTCGGCATAGCGGCATCGGCGGCGATGATGGCGGTGCTGGTCGCCGAGCATTCGGGCTGGGCGGCAGGCTGGCTGTGGTCGGCGACGATTTCGGCCTGTGGTTTCGTCCTCGTCACTCTGTTGGTCAATGAGGGTCCGCTCGGCAACGGCGAAGTCACCCGCGAGCCGGCACTGCGGATGGACCGGTCGTTGGTCAAGGTCATCATCGCCTACGGCCTGTTCGGCTTTGGCTATGTGGTGACGGCGACATTCCTGGTCGCCATCGTTCGGCAAGGCGGCGGCAGCCGCATCTTCGAGGCCATGGTGTGGATGGTCGCCGGTCTTGCGGGCTTTCCCTCCGTCTGGCTCTGGCAGAAGATCGCGGCCCGGACCGGCCTCTATGCCGCCTATGCGCTGGCGTGCTTCATCGAAGTTGCCGGCGTCACCGCCAGCGTCGCCATCGGCGGAGCCACCGGGCCGCTGCTTGCCGGCGTGCTGCTCGGCGGCACCTTCATTGCCATCACCGCATTTGGCCTGCAAGCCGCCCGGCAGCAGGCGCCAGAGGCGCCGCGGCGGATCTTTGCCCTGATGACGGCTGCGTTCGGCCTTGGCCAGATCATCGGTCCGGTCGCAGCCGGATTTCTGGCGCAAATGTCCGGCGATTTCTTCCTCGCCTCGATCACCGCCGCAACCATGCTGGTCGTCTCCGGCGCCATCACATGGTCGGCTGCGCCAAAATCGCCATGATTGTGGGCTTGCTGTGCCGGGCATCGGGCACGGGCATTTTCTTTCCCACTAATGTGTGACTTTATGCCCGCTGTCGTCAGCTGATTTGCGCCTAGATCGAGGAATTCGCCACAGTGTTCGTATCCTTTTTCCCGCAGCCGAAGCTCTTTTTCACTTCGGCCGCCGTCTGGAGCCTTGCGGCGATCCTGTTCTGGTTCTTCGGTGGTGAACAATTGGGTGCGGTTTTCGGATTGCCGCCCGCCGCGGCCGGCGCGCCGCCCCTCATCGGCATCGCCATCCTCGTATCGAAGCCGTTCCTCTGGTTCTATCTCTATTTCGCGTTCTGCGTGCTCGTCTTCTATGCATTCTGGAGTTGGTATTCGCCGCATCCATGGCAGCGCTGGTCGATCCTGATGACCGCGGTCATTCTGTTCTTCATCTATTTCAATGTGCAGGTCAGTGTCGCCGTCAACGCCTGGTATGGGCCTTTCTTCGACTATGTGCAGGGCCTGATGTCGGGGACTGGAAAGTCTACCAACAGCGAATTTTATATCGGATTGGCCGATTTTTCGTGGCTGGCGCTGGTCGGCATGAATGTGCAGGTGGTCAATGCCTTCATCGTCAGTCACTGGATCTTCCGTTGGCGCACGGCGATGAACAACTACTTCGTCGAGAACTGGGGCAGGCTGCGCCATATCGAGGGTGCCTCGCAGCGTATCCAGGAAGACACGATGCGGTTCTCGCAGATCATGGAAGATCTCGGCTCCAGCTTCGTCCAGTCGATCATGACGTTGATCGCATTCCTGCCGGTCATGATCCAGTTGCAGGCCCATATCACCGAGTTGCCGATTATCGGCGCGATCCCGCAGCCATTGGTTGTCGCGGCCCTTGCCTGGTGTCTGTTCGGGACGATCTCGGTCATGGTTGCCGGTCTGAAGCTTCCAGGGCTGCAGTTCCGCAACCAGCGTGTCGAAGCCGCCTACCGCAAGGAACTCGTCTACGGCGAGGATCATGCGGACCGGGCCCAGCCGGCCACCACCGCCGAGCTGTTCGAGAATGTTCGTCACAATTATTTCAGGCTCTATTTTCACTACATCTATTTCAACGTCGTCCGTTACACCTACCTGCAGGCCGACAACATTTTCTCGCTGCTGATCCTCGGTCCCTCGCTGGTGGCGCACAAGATAACGTTCGGCGCGCTGAATCAGATTTCGAACGCGTTCGGCAAGGTGACCGGTTCGCTGCAATTTCTGCTCACCTCCTGGTCGACCATCGTCGAGTTGCAATCGGTCCACAAGCGCCTGCGCGCCTTCGAGGCGACGCTCCAAGGCGAGCCGCTGCCTGAAATCGACCAGCGCTATCTGGCAAGGCAGGGCGCCGAGGACCCAGCCTAAAGACCGAGTTGGAAATCGAACCGGGTTGGCGGCTCAGCCGCCGACCGAGACCTGCCTTTGGCCAGCATCCTGGCGCGAAACATAGTCGCGAAAACTGATGCATTCGACATCCGCCTTGACGCAGACGTCGCCGGCAAAGCGCTCCAGCGCGTTCCAGTAGGCGCCGTCATTCATCAGCGCGAAGTGGAAGCCGAGTTCCAGCGGAATGCGTTTTCCCGCATACTGCCTGTCGAAGGCGGCGCGGAAGGCAGCATAGGTCCGGTTGGCGAACTCGCCCGCTTGGCTTGGCCGCTCGAAGCCGCCGGAATGCCTGACATAGAGATTGTAGTCCATGGCAATCACCGGCCGCGACTTCGGTCCTTCGGGAATCTGAGGCAGGGAAAAGTGCATGATGCCGTTGCTGGCCGTCGGTCGGGCAGGGCCTTGCGAGACGCCGCTGGCATCGAATTGATATCCGGCCGCCGGCAGCGCTTCGTAAAGCGCCTTGCTGGTCGACAGGTACGGCGCGCGAAAGCCGACCACCGCATGCCGCGCGAAATCGCGCCAGCCCTGTGGTTCGGGTGCAATGCCGTTGATCGCATAGGCGTTTTCGAGAATGTGCTCGAACGAACTGAACTCTTTCAGCCAGTCCGCCTTGCTCCAGTCCTTGCCGTCGAAATGGCCGCAGCCATGGTTGGCGATGTCGTGGCCTTCATGCGCGGCAAGGCCGATCTGTTCGAGCCGCTCGGTGACTTCCTGCTTGGAGGCGGCAAAGCCGATGTTGGATTTGCCGGCGCTTTTGCCGGGTGCGGTGTACTCCTTGCGCGTCTCCGTCGACAGCAGGAAGACGCAGGACAGAAAATAGGTGAAATGCGCGCCGGTGCGCTCAGCCAATGCCCGGCTGCGTTTCCATTGCGAAATATCGCGGGCGCTGTCGAATGAGATGATGACGACCTGTTTCGGCTTTGCCGGCACCGGCGGATCGGCCAAAGCCCCGCCACCAGTGGTGAGCGCGGCAAGCGAAAACGCAACAACGCGGAACGGACGAAGCATAGGCAATCTGATCTTCACTCGGGGAACGTCTGCAAGCCGGCTATCGCCTAAATGTGGCGTGGGTGCGATGAGCCTTTTCGGCTGCTTGTCCGGGGCAAACATCCGTTTGCCCCGGACAATAGGCGATTTTCCGGTTGAACCCCTTCCATGCCGGCAAAATTTCGCTAAAACGCGGGCTGACAAAGGCCCGACGGGGCAGGAATGGTTTGATTTGATGTCCGACGACAGTTTCATCCGTGAAGTCAACGACGAGATCCGTCGCGAACAGGCGCAGGCGCTGTGGGACCGTTTTGGCCCCGCTCTGATTGTCGTTGCGATCCTCGTGGTGCTCGGCACCGCCGCCTTCGTCGGCTACCGCTATTGGGACGAGACGCGCGCCAACCGCTCGGGCGATGCGTTCTCGCAGGCGCTGAAGCTCGCCAATGACGGCAAGAACGATGAGGCGCTGACCGCGCTCGATCAGTTGGAGAAGGATGGCTACGGCGCTTATCCATTGCTCGCCCGCATGCGCGGCGCGACCGTCAAGGCGAACAAGGGTGACGTCCCCGCCGCCGTCAAGGATTTCGACGAAGTCGCCGCCGATACGGCCATTCCCCAGGGCATTCGCGACATGGCGCGCCTGCGGGCAGCACTGCTGCTTGTCGACCACGGCTCCTTTGCCGACGTCTCCAGCCGTGTCGAAGCGCTCACATCCGACACCAACACGCTGCGCCACACGGCGCGCGAGGCACTCGGCCTTTCCGCCTGGAAGGAAGGCAAGACGCAGGATGCGCTGAAACTGTTCGACCAGATCGCCGCCGATGACGGCGCCCCGCGCAACACCCGCGAGCGCGCAACATTGATGTCCGAGCTGATCCGCGGGTCGGGCAGTGCGTCGTGACCTTCAAAGTCGCCATCATCGGCAGACCTAACGTCGGCAAATCGACTCTTTTCAATCGGCTGGTGGGAAGGAAGCTGGCGCTCGTCGACGACACGCCGGGCGTCACCCGCGACCGTCGCGTCCATGCCGCCAAGCTCTACGACCTGCATTTCGATGTCATCGACACCGCCGGCTTCGAGGACGCTGGCGCCTCGACCTTGCCCGGCCGCATGCGTGCGCAGACCGAGATCGCCATCCGCGAAGCCGACCTGATCTTCTTCACCATCGACGCCAAGTCCGGCCTGTTGCCTGACGACAGGACCTTCGCCGAGATCGTGCGCAAGTCCGGCAAGCCGGTCGTGCTGGTCGCCAACAAGGCCGAGGCGAAGGGCGCCCAGGGCGGCATGCTGGAAGCCTGGGAGCTCGGCCTTGGCGAGCCGATCCCGGTTTCGGCCGAGCATGGCCAGGGTATGCCCGATTTGCGCGACGCCGTGATCGGCGCGCTCGGCGAAGCGCGCGCCTTCGGCGAAGAAGAAGATGGCGAAGACGAAGACGTCGCTGCCGGCGAGGTGCTGATCGGCGAGGATATCGCCGATCCGGATGCCGAGCACGCCTATGACGACACCAAACCGATGCGCATTGCCGTCGTCGGCCGCCCCAATGCCGGCAAGTCGACGCTGATCAACGCGCTGATCGGTGAAGAGCGGCTGCTCACCGGACCGGAAGCCGGCATCACCCGTGATTCGATCTCGGTCGATTGGGATTGGCATGGCCGCCGCCTGAAACTGTTCGACACGGCCGGCATGCGCCGCAAGGCCAGGATCCACGAAAAGCTGGAAGTGATGTCGGTGCAGGACGGTCTGCGCGCCATCCGGTTTGCCGAGATCGTCATCATCGTCCTCGACGCCACCATCCCCTTCGAGAAGCAGGATCTGCAGATCGCCGACCTGATCATCAGGGAAGGCCGGGCGCCGGTGATCGCCTTCAACAAATGGGATCTGATCGACCATCCCCAGGAGCTTCTGGCCGAACTGCGCGAGAAGACGGAACGGCTTCTTCCCCAGGCGCGCGGCATGCAGGCCGTACCCGTCTCGGCCGAGACCGGGCGCGGCCTCGACAAGCTGATGGATGCCGTCATCAAGACCCACAAGGTGTGGAACAGCCGCGTCTCGACCGGCAAGCTCAACCGCTGGCTGGAGGGCATCCTGGCGCATCATCCGCCGCCTGCTGTTGCCGGGCGCCGGCTGAAGGTCAAGTACGTCACCCAGGCCAAGACCCGTCCGCCGGGCTTCGTCGTCCAGTGCTCGCGGCCCGACGCGATGCCGCAATCCTATGTCCGCTACCTCTCCAACAGCCTGCGCGAAGCCTTCGACATGCCCGGCGTGCCGATCCGCATTGCGCTGCGCACGTCGGACAACCCGTTCGCCGGCAGGTCAAACAAGAAACGCAACTGATCGTCGGCGCCCACCTGGCGCTTCATGATCACGCCACGTTGCGCAGGCCGTTGTCGCTGACCCGCGCATTTTCGGGCAGCGCTTGCCGTGCGGCGTCCAGCAGGATATCGCCGAGGCGGGCCGCCACCGGCTCCGCCTCGGCGTCCTTGCGATGCAGGAACAACGCCATCTTGGGCAGGGCGGGCAATCCGGCGATCTCCGGCGTCATTGCGCTGACGCTGGCCGGCAGGCCGATGTCGGTGCGGATCGTCAGCCCCAGCCCCGCAGCAACCGCGGCCCAGATGCCGCCAAGGCTTGGGCTGGAAAAGGCCATCCGCCACGACAGGCCGGCACGGTCGAGCGTTTCAGTTGCAACCGTACGCAAAAGGCATGGCGCCTCGAGCGCCACCAGCGGCAGTGGCTCACCGTGGCGCAGGCTGGTCTCGATGCGCTTTGCCGGCCCGATCCAACGCATCGGCACATCGGCGACATGCTGGCTGTAGGGCAGCGTTTCGCCGCAGTGCCAGGCGAGCGCGATGTCGAGACTGCCTGACATGACCCTTTCGGCAAGGTCGTGGCTGCGTGCGATCCTGGCTTCGATCTTGACCTTGGGGTGCGCCCGGGCAAATCGGCCGAGCACGTCCGGCAGCACCGCCTCGCCGAAATCTTCCTGCAAGCCGAGCCGTACCCAGCCTTCCAACTCGACATCATGGATGGCGGATGCCGCCTCGTCATTCAATTCGATCAGCCGGCGCGCATAGCCGAGCATAGTCTCGCCGGCCTCGGTCAAAGCGAGGCCGCGTCCTGATTTGCGGAAGATCGGCGTCGCTGCCTGTTCTTCCAGTTTCTTCAATTGCGCGCTGACCGCCGACGTCGACCGGCCAAGCCGGTCAGCGGCCTTGGCAAAGCTACCCAGTTCCATACCGGTGACGAAACTGCGCAGGACGTCGAGGTCGAAAGTTACGCGTCGCATGTGTGAAGTCCCGATTTTCAGGATTGTATGTCAAAAACTTCCTGATTTTCAGGATGAAATTATGGCGGTAGGGACAGATCGTCAAGGCGGGACCACTGGCCAGCACGGGAAATGAAGTCATGTCCGCCATTGTCAATTGCGCCGACCGGCAGCCGTCAGAACTCCTGGAAGATACGGCAGCCGGTTCCGCCGAAAGGGTATTCAAGCCCGGCCATCGCTGGAAGGTTCTGGGCATCGGCGTCGCCGCCAATGCCGCCTTCTCGGCTACGTTCTCCGGCATCCCGGCGACGGCGGTCGTTCTTCGCCAGGGCTATCACCTGGGCAATGCCGAGCTCGGCCTGGCGCTCGGCCTTCTCGGGCTGGGGGTCGCGCTCAGCGAACTGCCCTGGGGCCTGCTCACCGATCGCTGGGGCGATCGCCGCGTGCTCCTGATCGGGCTCGGCGCGACGGCGGTGTGGCTCCTGGTCATGGCGATGCTGGTTGTGCCGACAAAGGCCGGTACTCCCGGCGTCACGCTGCTCGCCGCGAGCCTGCTCATCACCGGACTGCTCGGCGGCAGCGTCAACGGTTCGAGCGGCCGCGCCATCATGGGCTGGTTCCGGGAAAACGAGCGCGGCTTTGCAATGAGCATCAGGCAGACGGCGGTGCCGCTCGGCGGCGGCCTTGGGGCCCTCATACTGCCCTCGCTTGCTCTGGCTTTCGGCTTTGGCGCGGTGTTCGGGGTGCTGGCGGGTGCATCCGCTCTGTCTGCCCTGTTCGCCTGGCGCTGGCTGCACGAGCCGCCGACGGCGGGCAAGGATCATCTCGCTGCGGCTTCTGTGGCCGGACCGGCGCCGCTGCGCAATCGCGATGTTTGGCGTATCGCGACCGCCATCGGCCTGCTCTGCTTTCCGCAGGTGGCCGTGCTCACCTTCGCCTCCGTGTTCCTGCACGATTTCGTTGGATTGGGAACGGCGGCGATCAGCGCGAGCCTCGCCGCCGTTCAGATCGGCGCCATGGTCATGCGCATCTGGAGCGGCCGCTTCACCGACTGTCACGGCAACCGCCGCCAATTTCTTCGCTTGTGCAGCGCGTTCAGCGCCCTTGCCTTCGCCATGCTTTGGCTGCTGGTCCTGTTCGGCCCAACCGTTCCGGGCGGCCAGCTCATCTGCTTGGCGGTCCTTCCAGTCGTGCTTATTGTCGCAGGCATCTCCGTCTCCGCCTGGCACGGCGTCGCCTACACCGAGCTTGCCACCCTTGCCGGGGCCAGCCATGTCGGGACCGCGCTCAGCCTTGCCAACACCTTTGTTTTTGTCGGCTTCTTTCTGGTGCCGGTGGCCATTCCGGGGCTCTTGCACCTCTGGTCCTGGTCCGGCGTCTGGCTGGCGGCCGCCATCTGCGCGCTGATCGCCCGGCCGATCTTCCTGCGTCCGGCCTGAATAGTCGGCCGCAAAATCGCCTGACTTCGCAACCACGACCTCGGGCCGACCGGGAAAACCCGATCGAAGCCGTTAACGTCCCATCAAGGTTAATGCATCATTTTGCTCTCCAGTGGGGTCAGTCGCGTTCCTGGAGAGTGTTCCGTGCATCGACGTGTGTTGAAGCGGCTGGTTGCCGCCGCCGGTGAGAGAAAACGTGGCTTTCTGGCTCCGCTCGTCATCGGTTTCGGCATCTGGATCGGCTTTCCGACGGTCGCCGCCTATCAGGACATGACGAGCCTGGTTTCCGGCCTCGAAGCATCGAGCACGCGCTGGAATTCCTATGTCGAGAAATCCGTCGCCGGCTCGACCCATGCGGCCGAGATGCCCTTTGCCGATTCTGATGTCACCGGCTCCATCTCCGGATCGGGTGTCCACCTGGCCGGTGTCGGCAACGTGTCGTTTCGCGGCAAGGGCGGCAAAGTCAGCGGCACGCCCGATGAGGACCGCGTCGTGCGCGCCGAGAAGAAAGGGCGCATCGTCCAGATGTCTCCCGTCGCACCGCCGAAGAACTTCAACGCCGGCTCGATCTTCGAGCGCACCTCCTCCTTGCTGCGGCCCAGCATGGACAGCGGCCTGAAAATGGCTTTCGCCAAGCCGCAGATCAAAGGCAAGGAAATCCAGATCGCCGCGGCATTCCATGCGCGCGAGGACAAGAAGCCGGATCCCGGCGTGCCGGCCATGCTGGCAGCGCTGGTCAACAACGACCATCCGGACGTGCTGGCCACCGCCTACGCGCAGTCCGAGCCTGATTATGCCAAGGCATCGCCCTTCGAAGCCCTGCTTCAGGACGAGCAGCCCAATGAGGGCCGCTTCATTCCGCCGATGGCCAAGGGCGATCATTCGTGGATCCAGAACCCGCTGCCCGCCAGTGTCTTCTCCCAAAAGGAGCAGGCATGCCTTGCCAACGGCATCTATTTCGAGGCGAGGAGCGAATCCGTGCGCGGCCAGGCCGCTGTCGCCCAGGTCATCCTCAACCGCGTCCGCAATCCGACCTATCCGAATTCGATCTGCGGCGTCGTCTACCAGAACGACAGCTGGTTCAACCGCTGCCAGTTCTCCTTCGCCTGCGACGGCAGGAAGAAGCGCATCGATAGCCCAGCCGCCTACAAGACCGCCCAGGAGATCGCCATGGCCGTCACTGCCGGCAAGATCTTCATCCCGGAGGTCGGATCGTCGACCCACTACTATGCCCAATATGTCCATCCCGGCTGGGCGCGCACAATGCAGAAGATGACCAAGATCGGCCTGCATATCTTCTATCGGACCTATGGCGGCGGCTGGAGCTGAGTGCAGAGCAGCCGCTGATCTTTGATGTGGCGCGCAGCCTATCGAAGAGCCATTGCGCAGGGGATTCGCGCCATGCATCCTCGTCATCATGGCGGGCACGATGTCGCACCTTTCTAATTGATTGATTTTATTGCCTAAAATACATGGCAATGAACTTCCGCCCGTGGCTTGACGGGCGCAAACCCTCTAACTATGTTGCCGGCGACTTTAGAAGCGGACGGACGGTGACGGTCTGACCGGGCAGGGGGGTTGCGATGGCCGACAAGAATGGGCCAGACGGAACCGGAAAAACCGGCCGCGGCAATCAGCATGAACCCGATATCCGCGACGACGATCTTGAGCGCCGCCGCCGTGACCTTGAAGCTTCGCTTGCGACAAGGCGGCCGGGCCGGCTCGAGGGGAAAGACGACGCGAAAGCGGGCAGTGTGGCCGGTTATGGTCAGGCGCTCAAACTCTCCAGCGAGTTTATCGCCGGGGTGGTGGTGGGTGCCGGCATCGGCTGGATCATCGACCGTCTGGCGGGGACATCGCCATGGGGTCTGATCGTGTTTCTGCTGCTTGGTTTTGGCGCCGGAGTGCTCAATGTGATGCGTTCCGCCGGCGTTGTGGCAGAATTTGGACAGGGCGATAAATCGCGCCGTGACCAAGACGACAAGAAATGACCGCGCTTCATGTGCGGTAATGGTAACGAGGCCGTACGCGGCATTGACGGGGTTTGAACGTGGCAGCTGACAAGGTCGATCCGATCCACCAGTTCCATATCAACAAGCTGATTCCGATCGACATCGGCGGCTATGACCTGTCTTTCACCAATTCGGCGCTGTTCATGGTCGCAACCGTGATCGTCGCGGCTGGATTCCTGTTTCTCACGACGTCGAGCCGCAGCCTGGTTCCCGGGCGGCTTCAGTCGGTCTCCGAGATGGCCTACGAGTTCGTCGGCAACATGTTGCGCGATGCCGCCGGCACGCAAGGCATGAAGTTCTTCCCTCTCGTGTTCTCGCTGTTCATGTTCGTGCTCGTCGCCAATCTGCTTGGCCTGTTCCCGTATTTCTTCACCGTCACCAGTCACATCATCGTCACCTTCGGCCTTGCCGTGCTGGTGATCGCAACCGTGGTCGTCTACGGCTTCATGAAGCATGGTTTTGGCTTCCTGAAACTGTTCGTGCCGCATGGCGTGCCGGTCTTCCTGCTGCCACTGGTGGTGCTGATCGAAGTGATCTCCTTCGTGTCGCGCCCGGTCAGCCTCTCGGTTCGTCTGTTCGCCAACATGCTCGCCGGCCACATCACGCTGAAGGTGTTCTCCGGCTTCGTGGTCAGCCTGAGCGCGCTCGGCGCGGTCGGCGTCGCCGGCTCTATCCTGCCTCTGGCGATGGCGGTGGCGCTGACGGCACTGGAACTGCTGGTCGCCTTCCTGCAGGCCTACGTCTTTGCCGTGTTGACCTGCATGTATCTCAACGACGCCCTGCACCCCGGGCATTAGGTCCAAAAGTTTCCGGCCCAGGAATTTCCAACATTGGCGCCGGATGGAATCGCAACGGAATTTTAGATCCAAAGGAGTTGAACAAATGGACGCAGAAGCAGCAAAGTACATCGGCGCCGGCATCGCTTGCCTGGGCATGGGTGGCGCGGGCATTGGCCTCGGCAACATCTTCGGCAGCTACCTGGCGGGCGCTCTGCGCAACCCGTCGGCTGCCGATGGCCAGTTCGGCCGCCTGATCTTCGGCTTCGCCGTGACCGAAGCTCTGGGCATCTTCTCGCTTCTCATCGCGCTTCTGGCCCTGTTCGGCTGAGCACTCGGGAAGATTGGACAGGCCGGCCGCGCAAGCGGCGGGCCTGAATTTCGGGGATAGTCCATGTTCGTGACATCTGCCTTTGCGCAAGAGTCCGCGCCATCAGCCGATACCAGCCACGCTGCGACGGAAGGCGAGACGCATTCCGGCACCAGCGTGCCTGCTGAAGCGCATGGCACGTTTCCGCCATTCGATCCGGCGACGTTCCCGTCGCAGCTTCTGTGGCTGGCGATCACCTTCGGGCTGTTCTATCTCTTCCTGAAGCGGGTGGTGATGCCACGCGTCGGCGGCATCATCGATGTCCGCAACGATCGCATCACGCAGGACCTCGACCAGGCGGCCAAGTTGAAGGGCGAGGCCGACGCTGCCGTTGCTGCCTACGAGCAGGAACTGGCGGAAGCCAAGACCAAGGCCAACGCGATCGGCCAGCAGGCCAACGACGCGGCCAAGGCCGAGGCCGACACCGCTCGCAAGAAGGTCGAGGCCGCGCTCGACGCCAAGCTTGGCGAAGCCGAGGCTCGCATTTCTTCCATCAAGGCCAATGCCATGAAGGAAGTCGGCAGCATCGCCGAGGACACCGCTTCGGCGATCGTCGAAGCCTTGGTTGGCGGCAAGGCCAGCAAGGCCGAGATCGCGGCCGCGGTCAAATCCGTGGCCCGGTGAGGAGCGCATCATGGACGCCACATCTCTCGCAACGCTCTGGGCCACGGTTGCCCTGGTCATCTTCCTGGGCATTGCCGTCTACATCAAGGTGCCTCGCCTGATCGCCAAGGCGCTCGACGCCCGCGCCGAAAGGATCAGCAACGAACTCGACGAAGCGCGCCGGCTGCGCGAGGAAGCCCAGCAACTGCTTGGCCAGTATCAGCGCAAGCGCAAGGAAGCCGAGCAGGAGGCCGCCGACATCGTCGCCGCCGCCAAGCGCGAAGCCGATATGCTTGCCGCCGAAGCGCACAAGAAGACCGAGGACTATGTTGTCAGGCGCACCGCGCTTGCCGAGCAGAAGATCGGCCAAGCCGAGCGTGACGCCATCAGCGAAGTCCGCGCCAGCGCCGTCGATATCGCCGTCGAGGCAGCGCGCGCGCTGCTTGCCGGCAAGATCGACGCCAAGGCCGGTGCCGATCTGTTCAAGGCTTCGCTTGCGGACGTGAAGTCGAAGCTGAACTGAGCCCTCACAGCCCTCATACAATTAAAGCCGCCCGGGCAACCTGGCGGCTTTTTTGCTTGGAGAGTGCGTGAGACGCCGAAGCGGTCAATCTCCCCACAAGGGGGAGATTGACTTGTCGCTGCTGCCGTTGCTCAATCCAGCCCAGCAAAGCTCTCTTCTTCGACCACTTCAGCGCCACCCAGCCTGAACGGCGAAAACGACACGCGATGCAGCCGCGCCACCGGGCCATGCGCTTCGATCGCGGTGCGATGGCGAACCGTGGCGTAGCCCATGTGGACTTCGAACCCGTAGCGGTCGTGATGATTGCCGCAGCCGCACATCATGCGGTCACGCATCACCTTGGCGACGATCGAGGCGGCAGCGATCGATTGCGAACGCTGGTCGCCCTTGATCAGCGCGCGCCCTTCACAAGGCAGCCCCGGCGGCACGTCGCGTCCATCAGCGAGGGCTAGTTTCGGTCGGACCGACAGTCCGACAAGGGCGCGCCGCATGGCTTCCAGGCTTGCCTTGAGGATGTTGCTGCCGTCGATGCCCTCGGCACTGATTGAGGCCATCGAGACCGCCTGCGCGGAGCCAAGAATTCGCAGGAACAAGGCCTCACGCTGCAAATGGCTGAGGCGTTTGGAATCGTCGAGGCCGTCCGGAATGTTGGCGGGATCGAGCACCACGGCCGCGGCGACCACCGGCCCGGCCAGGGGGCCACGGCCGGCCTCGTCCATCCCGGCGACCGGCCACAGGCCCTCCGCCATCGCCTTCGTCTCGAAGGAGAAGTCAGGCTTCTCGATGATCTCAAAGAGAGGCGGAGAATCAGAACGCGCGCGAGCCATGTTGCGGCGAGGTTCGCATCGGCTCTGATTCTCCGCAAGTCCCTCCGGGTCGGGTGGGGCGCCGGACCGGGAGGGCACCGTCTGCAGGCCGGGGCAGGCCGGACGGGATTCTGGTGCCGCGACGGATCAAACCATCGCGACGAATTGTCTCTCAAAGCAGCGTCAGCTGCACCTGATCTTTCCCGGCGGCAACGAACTGGTCGGTTCGCAACGTGCGCCGTTCGGCATTGAGGCCGAGCCGCTTGGCTGTGATCTCGAAGCGCCGGCCGATCTGCCAGGCGTAGGGACCGGCGCCCTTCATGCGCTTGCCCCATTCCGAATCGTAGTCCTTGCCGTCGCGCATCGAGCGGACCAGCGACATCACATGGCGGTAGCGGTCGGGATAATGGCGCAGCAGCCAATCCTTGAAGATCGGGCTGACCTCCAGCGGCAGGCGCAGGATCACGTAGCCCGCTTCGCGCGCGCCGGCCGCACGTGCGGAATCGAGGATGCGTTCCATCTCCGGATCGGTCAGGCCCGGAATGATAGGAGCCACCATGACCGACGCCGGAATGCCGGCATCGGAAAGCTGCCGGATCGCTTCCAGCCGCTTGGTCGGTGTCGACGCGCGCGGCTCCATGGTGCGCGCCAGCATACGGTCGAGCGTCGTCACCGACAGCGCCACCTTGGCGAGCCCGCGTTCGGCCATGCGTGACAGGATATCGATATCGCGCGTCACCAGAGCGGACTTTGTCACGATGCCGACTGGATGGCCGCGCGCTTCCAGCACTTCGAGAATTTCGCGCATGATCCGGTATTGCTTCTCGATCGGCTGGTAGGGGTCGGTGTTGGTGCCGATGGCGATGGTGCGCGGCTGGTAGCTGTCTTTCGAAAGCTCCTTGTCAAGCAAGCGCGCCGCATCAGGCTTGGCGAACAACTTCGATTCGAAATCCAGACCCGGCGACAGGCCCATGAACGCGTGCGTCGGGCGGGCAAAGCAATAGACGCAGCCATGCTCGCAGCCGCGATAGGGGTTGATGGAACGGTCGAAGGAAATGTCGGGCGATTCGTTGCGGGTGATGATTGTGCGCGGCTTCTCGACCTGCACTTCGGTCTTGAAGGGCGGCAGTTCCTCCAGCGAATTCCAGCCATCGTCGAACACGTGCCGGCTGACCGGCTCGAACCGGCCGGACGGATTGATACCCGCTGACCTGCCGCGGTTGCGGTCCGGGCGGACACGCATGCCGCTCTGCTCGACCATCGCGTTGGCCATCTCGGCTCTTCCTGCTCCGAAAGCTGCAATGTCGGCGCGCACGATCTGTTCCATTTTCGCCCGCTCCCAGGGACTGTCCATGTTGTGTCGAATCGCTCTGCTCATGAAATTATTCCTATTTCGTTGATAAGAACAAAGCAAGAACTTTCTATGGTGCGATGCAAAACTGGCGCTGTCGGGCGCTTTCCGCTATTCGGCTAAGGATGCTCAGTGTTCTCATCGAAACCCGCAACGACGAGGAGGGCCTCGCCCGCACGCTCGCCTCGCTGATTGGCGGCGCGGTCGAAGGCGTGGTGCGTGAAGTCATCGTCTGCGACACAGGCTCTACCGACCAGACGCATCATGTGGCCGAGCATGCCGGCTGTCAGTACGTGACGGGCGGTGTCGCTGCCGGCATCCGCCAGGCCAAGGGGGATTGGTTGCTGCTCCTGGAGCCGGGCGCGCGGCTGGTGGAGGGCTGGATCGATGAAGTTGTCGCCCATACGGCCAGGCAGACCATGGCGGCACGGTTTTCGCGCACGCGAGCCAGTCGCACGCCATTCCTGGCCCGGGTCTTTTCGGGAAACCGCGCCTTGGCCGACGGATTGCTAATCAGCAAGCGTCAGGCGGCGGCCGCGGCCAAGAGTGCCGGCAGTGCCGAGGCCATCGCCCGCGGCCTCGCGACGAAGCGGCTCGACGCCGAAATCTGGATGGCGCCGGCCAAGCAGGAGCGCCGCCCCTCGACGTGATTTTTTGCAGTTGCTCAGGTCATTGTGCATTGCACAAAGTTTGACGCGGGGTTAGCTTCCGTTCAAGCGGGAATTGGGTTTGGGTCATGCCGAGAGGCGAGCACCGATGCGGCATCGGTGGTGCTCTCATAGCCGAGGACCCAATGAAGCTTTCAACCCCCGACACATCCGGCGCGGCCAGTCTCGAGGCCATTGCGCGCAACGGCAGCCTGCTGCGGCGCATCGCCGTGCGTATTCCAACCTATCTGACGGACCTGCGTGAGAACCCTGCCTGGCTGCCGATGTTCGTGTTGGCGCGCACCATGCCCGGACGCCGCATGCATTGGCTCGGCGCAAAGCGCGCCCGCCCGGTCGCCAATGCCGGGGATACGATGTTTGCCGGTGTCGAACGGGGAGCGGTCGTCGATGCGTTGCGCTCCGACGGGCTGTTCTCAGGCCTGGTCCTGCCGCCTGATATCCATGAAGAGATCGCCGACTTCGCCGGGCGCACGCCTTGCTTCGGCAATTTCGACCGCCGTCTCGAATTCATGCCGGGGGAACATGCCGAGGCCGAGAAACGCCTTGGCCGCTCGCTGCTTAGCGGGCATTTTTTCGAGCGCATCCTCGACTGCCCGGCGGCGCTTGCCATCCAGCGCGATCCGCTGCTTCTGGATATTGCCGCGCACTATCTCGGCGGCCAGGCGAAACTGATCACGACGCGGGTCTGGTGGAGTTTTCCCACAGGTGCCGCTTCGGATGCCGACAAGAACCTCGCCTCGCTCGGCAAGTATCATTTTGACCTCGACGACTGGCGCATGCTGAAATTCTTCTTCTACCTCAAGCCGGTCGACGCCGACACCGGTCCGCATGTCTATGTCAGGGGCAGCCACAAGCGCCGCAGCCTAAAGCATCAGCTTACCCTTCTGGTCGGCCATCCCGCGCAACAGGTTCTGGATGTCTATGGCGAGCAGAGCCCGGTGACGCTGACCGGCGAGGCCGGTCTCGGCTTCGTCGAGGACCCCTTTGGCTTTCATATGGGCACCGTGCCGGCACGCACGCCGCGACTGATGATGGAAGTCGGCTTCGGCGTATCGCCGCCGTCGCGCCGACGGTTTCATGGCGAGCCGGTCATCCGCTGAGAGCTGCCTATCCGAAGCTCATCTCGACAGGCGTCCAGTGAGCGCGGCGCCTGGCTTGGCGCTGTGCCCGGCTTTCGGCATCGAAGTCGACACGAGCCGGCTCCTGATTGAACCGCTCTCGGTCGTCCAGGGCGTTGATGATGACGATCGCCCTTGCGTCATCCTCTCCGGCGATTGCGGCGACATAGACGCCGCAATCCCGGCAGATCAAATAGTCGGCCGTCCTCAGCCCGAACTGATATTTTCGCAATCGCGCCTCATCCTGGACCGAGATGGTCAGTCTGCCGTCCGGATCGGCAATGGCGCGCGAACCATGTCTGACACAGAACGAGCATTGGCAGGCGCGAACTTCGATTTGCGATGGGTCGAGTTCGGTTGAAAATGCAAGGCGTATGTTGCCGCAATGGCATCCGCCGGTATGCGTGGTCATGGTTCTGCCTTGTCGTGATGGCGATGATCGCCTTCAGGCAAGGTACTTTTCCGAGGTTCGGTTTGGAATGGTGTTTCGAAGGCACCGGTGATGTTCTGCCTGCAAAAGCGGCGTGGAACCGACGCTTTGCCTGGCTTTTACGAAGCCGATTTGCCGCGCCGTAAATGCTCGTCCAGGCGCGGCATGATCTCGACGAAGTTGCACGGCATGTGCCGGTAGTCGAGCTGCGCCTTCAGGATGCCGTCCCACGCGTCCTTGCAGGCGCCTGGCGAGCCCGGCAGCACGAAGACGAAGGTGGCGTTGACGACGCCGCCGGTCGCCCGGCTCTGGATCGTCGAGGTGCCGATCTTGTCGTAGGAAATCCGGTGGAACACTTCCGAAAAGCCATCCATGCGCTTTTCGAAGATCGGCTCTAGCGCGTCCGGCGTCACGTCACGGCCTGTGAAGCCGGTGCCGCCGGTGGTGATGACGACATCGATATTCTTGTCCTGTGACCACGCCAGAACCGTGTCGCGGATTTTCTCGCGGTCGTCGGTGACGATATTGCGGGCCGCCAGCAGATGGCCGGCCTCGGTGATGCGGTCGGCCAGCGTCTGGCCGGATTTGTCGTCGGGGAGGCTGCGCGTATCTGAAACGGTCAGCACCGCGATGCGCACGGGAATGAAGGAGCGGCTCTCGTCAATTCTGGCCATCTGCGCCCTCCGATGCGATGCTGCGCGTCGCGGCAACGAACCAGTCGGGCTGGCGGCCGCGAATTTCGGCGGCCGCCCGCTTGGCGACATTACCGGTCTCGAATAGGCCGAAGCAGGTGGCGCCGGACCCGGACATTCGTGAAAAACCAGATCCAGCCTTGTTCAGCCAGGACACCGCCCTGCCGATGGCGGGCTGCATCGCCAGCGCTGCCGGCTCAAGATCGTTGCGAGTAATCTCCAGCCAGTTGCGCAGGCTGTGGAAATCGATGCTGCGTGGCAGCGGCGGCAAGGCTTCGTTGTCACGACGCGAAAGCGCGGCGAAGACCTCGTCCGTCGAGATCGGCGTGCCCGGATTGACCAGCACCAGCCCAAGCGCCGAAAAATCCGGCACCATCGACAGCTCGTCGCCGATGCCGCGCGCGACCAGCGGCTTCGCCGCAAGGCACATCGGCACATCGGCGCCAAGCGAGAGGCCGATCCGTGCCAGCTCGGTGCCATCGATGTCCAGGGCCCAAGTCTGCGCCAGTCCGCGCAGCACGGCTGCCGCGTCGCTCGAACCGCCGCCGACGCCGGAGGCGACCGGCAGGTTCTTTTCGAGCCGGATGGCGACCGGCGGTGTGCGCTCTTGCCCGACCGCCTGTCGCAGGGCGTCGCGCGCTTTGAGCACCAGATTGCTTGCATCGAGAGGGACGGCCGGGGCGTAACGGCCGGACACGGTAAACTCATCGCTGTCGGCGAGCCCGATTTCGACCCTGTCGCCAAACCGCGTGAACACCGCCAGGCTTTCGATCAGATGATAGCCATCAGGGCGCCTGCCGGTGACATGCAGCGCAAGATTGATTTTGGCGTGTGCGTGCCAGCTACGCGACCCGATGTCGGTGTCCACAATCGTCTGCGGGATGATGCTCAGTCCTTGGCCAGCCGGTATTCGCCGGTCTTCGGATCCTTGACCAAAGTGCCGATCGCGCCGTTGGCCGTCTGCTTTTCTGTGCGTCGCACCTTGGCGGTCACACGCTCGGCTTCCCTAATGAAGGTGCGGTAGCCGAAATAGGCGGCAACGCCAACGACGGCGAAGAAAATGATCTGCGGCATGCCAAAACTCCTCCCACGCTGGGCCGGCGAAGGCGGCCGGTCGGGTCGGTTGATGCATGTCGACCCGCTTTTGGCAACACGACATGCATGAAACTCAAGCTCTCATGCTAGACGGTTCTGCCGAGTTTTCAAAGCCCGAAGCGAGACCACAATGCGCGCTCTTCCGCCGCATCGATCACGCCGCTGGCGGCAGCGGCTACGATATCGGGCGCTGAAAAGCCCTTGCTTGAGCCGAACAGGCCGAAGCGGCTAAGAAAACCGCGCGGTGTCGTGATCAGCCTGAGCTGGGTTTTCGCCCCGAAACGGGTCTTGAGCACAGTGCGCATGTCGCCGAGCGCATCGACCAGACCGAGTTCGAGGCCCTTGATGCCTGTCCAGAACAGGCCGGTGAACAGTTCCGGGTCGTCCTTCAGTTTCGTGCCGCGCCGCTCCTTGACGAGGTCGATGAAGGTTGCGTGCACCTCGAGCTGTAGCGCCTTCAGCCGTTCGACATCTTCCTTCTTCTCGGGCTTGAACGGATCGAGCACCGCCTTGTTCTGGCCAGCGGTGTGGACACGTCGCTCGATGCCAATCTTCTTCATCAGTTCCGGGAAGCCAAACGAAGCCGAGACCACACCGATCGACCCGACGATGGACGACGGGTCGGCGAAGATCTCGTCGCCGGCGACCGCGATCATGTAGCCGCCCGACGCCGCGACGTCCTCGACGAAGACCAGTACCTTTTTGTCCTTTTCCGTGGCCAGGTCACGAATGCGCTTGAAGATCAGCCGAGACTGCACCGGCGAGCCGCCCGGCGAATTGATCGAGATGGCGACCGCCGGCGCGTCGTAGGAAAACGCCTTCTCGATGAGGCCGGCGGTGGAAGCCAGCGACAGGCTCGGCCGAAACTGGCCACCGCCTGCCATGATGGTGCCGTGCAGCCGGATGACCGGAATAGTGACGGCGGTGGAGCGCCAGGATTTCGGCAGCAGGCGGTTGATAAGGCGTTTCACGAGGGCGCAGTCTCCGGTCGATGGGTTGCAGGCATGTAGGGATTTCCCGGCCAACGGCAATGTCGCCGGGCAGAATAGCTCAATCTCCGAACAGCGAGGCGAGGCCGTTGGCGATGATTTCGCTGCGCTCGTCGGGGCCGTTGCCTGATTGCGCGTGGAGCATCAGGGGCGGGCGTATGGCAAGCTTTCCCCGTGCCCCGAGCGCTGCCCGCACGACGATGCGGATCGCCGCCGCATCGGGACGAGGGTGGACGGCGAGCATCTCGGCATCGCCGAAGCGGCCTGTGATCGCATCGAGAATGGCGCCGAGCTGTTCGGGCCGGGCGATTACGGCGAGCCCGCCGCGCGGCTTGACCACCGCCGCCGCACTTCTGATCCAGCTCTCGAACAGCCCGTCCTCCATGACATGGGCTTCCTTTCGCAGGCGATCCGATGTGGCGCGGTCCCGGGGAGCATTGAAAGGCGGGTTCATGATGACGAAGTCGAAGTCGTTGTCGGCGAGGCCGGCGGCCGCCCGCGCCCGGCCCGATACGGTGACATCGGCGACCAGCACGGAGGCGCGATCGCTGAGATGGGCATTGCCGGGATGGGCAAGCGTCGCCGCCGCGAAGGCCGCCATTTCCGGCGCGCGTTCGACAAGCACCGCCTCTGCCGCCGGGCAGCGTGACAGCACCGCCAGTCCGGCAGCTCCGGCTCCCGCGCCGAAATCGGCCAGGCGCCTGCCAAAGGTCGATGGCACGGATGCCGCCAGCATCATCGCATCCATGCCGGCGCGATGGCCGCCCTGCTTGGGCTGGACGAGCCAGAACCGGCCGCGATGGAAAGCGTCGACCGTATGGGCCGGCGTGTCCGGGACAAGGGCGGCGGGCGCGGCGGACATTATTTTCCGCGGATTTCGTTGGCGATGCCGGCATCCCTGAGGATGCGCCGTGCCGCGTCGGCCTGGTCGGCATCGACCATGACGCGTTTCTGCAAAAGGCCGATCGACCCTTCGAGAATGCTCATATTCTGATCGGCGACAAAGCAGGCGATGCCGGCGTCGCGCATCAGCGATTCAACAAAGGAGATGATCACGGCATCGTTGGTGCGGACAAGTTCTATCATCGTATGAAACTCGCAGTTTGCGCTATTGATGTAAACGGGCAGGGGATTCCGAGGCAGAGCCCCGTTCCCTCTCGGGTCCCCGTTCCCTCTCGGGTCGTTGACATTCCGTCATCGACGCCGCGCCAATTCGCCACTTGCCGTGGCCATGTCCGCCGCCCTAGAGTCCATGCAGGGACTAAGGGTGCCGTCGCACGCTCTATACCAAGACGGGAGTGATTGTTGTGGGTGTCGTTCTCAACATCGAAAACGGGAAGCGGGAGCCCGCTTCCATCAAGGATCTGATCGATCTGACGGCGGCCGATATGGGACGCGTCAATGAATTGATCCTGTCCAAGGCCGGCTCCGACGTCGAGATGATCCCGGAGGTTGCCAACCATCTTATCTCCTCCGGCGGCAAGCGGCTGCGGCCGATGCTGACGCTCGCCGCCGCGCAGATGTTCGGCTATGCCGGCGAGGGCCACGTCAAGCTCGCCACCTCGGTCGAATTCATGCACACGGCGACTTTGCTGCACGACGATGTCGTCGACGAGAGCGGCATGCGCCGCGGCAAGAAGACCGCCCGCATGATCTGGGGCAACCAGGCGAGCGTGCTGGTCGGCGACTTCCTGCTCGGCCAGGCCTTCCGCATGATGGTCGATGTCGGTTCGCTCGAAGCGCTCGACATCCTGTCGAGTGCGGCCTCGATCATCGCCGAGGGCGAGGTTATGCAGCTTGCCGCCGCCAAGAACCTCGAAACCACCGAGGACGAGCATTTCGCCGTCATCAAGGCCAAGACCGCCGCACTGTTTTCGGCTGCTGCCGAGGTCGGCCCCGTCATTGCCCAGGCGACCCGCAACGATCGTGCGGCGCTGCGCTCCTACGGCATGAATCTCGGCCTTGCCTTCCAGCTGATCGATGACGCGCTGGACTATGGCGGCACCAGCAAGGATCTCGGCAAGAATGTCGGCGACGATTTCCGCGAAGGCAAGGTGACCTTGCCGGTCATTCTCGCCTATCGGCGGGGCACGAAGGCCGAGCGCACTTTCTGGAAGCGTGCCATCGAGGACAATGTCACCGATGACGCCGGTCTGGAAAAGGCGATCGGCCTGATGACTCGCCATGGCGCCATTGCCGACACGATCGGACGCGCCCGCCATTTCGGCGAGATCGCCCGCGACGCGCTGGCGCCGCTGGAAGCGACGCCGCAGAAATCGGCGCTGATCGACGTCATCGATTTCTGCATCAGCCGGGTGAACTGAGCGGCGTCACCCGGTTGCCGGCTACTTCGCCTTTCCCGGCAAAGCGATTGCGGCAAGCAGGCTGACAACGATGCCCGCCGCCGCCAGCCAGAAGGCGATCTGTATGCCGTCGGCTATCGCGGCCTTCAGTGCATCGCCGCTCAATCCGCCGACATGGCTGTTGGCGATCGCGATCAACGTCGCCATGCCGATCGCGTTGCCGATGTTGAGCGTCGTGCAGGCCATCCCCGAGGCGACGCCCTGTTCGTCGTGAGCCACGCCCGACGCGGCCGCGATCCACATGGCGGTCCAGACGATGCCCTGTCCGACACCGGAGATGATCAGCCCTGGAACGAGAGCCAGATAGAAGCTGTTGGCTGATGCTCCAAGGACCATCAGCGCCGTGCCGGCCGCCCCTATGACCATGCCGCCGACCAGGGTCGAGCGGGTTGAAAAGCGCGTTGCCAGGCGTTCACCGAGCTGCGTGCCGGCGGCGATGGCGATCGACGGCACCAGGAAGGCGAGGCCGGTTTCCAGCGCGGTAAAGCCATGCACGGTCTGCAACAGGACGGTGAGGAAATAGGGCAGGGCCCCGAACGTTCCCATGAACAGGAAGGTGATCGTCATGCCGGCGACGAGGCTGCGATTGCGGAACAGCCGCAGCGGCATCAGAGGGTCGGCGCTCCTTGCCTCTATCAGCGCGAAGGCGATGATGAAGATCGCTGCCAGCGCGGCGCTGGCGATGATCGCTGGCGAACCCCAGCCATATTCAGGTCCCTGGACCAGCGTGAAGACCAGCAGCGTGGCGCCTGCGGTGACGGTCAGCGCGCCCGGGAGATCGAAGTTGCGGTGCTCGCGCCGCTTGGGGTCGCGTGGAATGATGGCAAAAGCGGCGATGATGGCGATGCCTGCCAGCAGCACATTGACGTAGAAGACCGACGACCAGCCGAAGGCGCCTGTCAGGAATCCACCGGCCAGTGAGCCAAGGGTGAGGCCGCTCGCGCCGGCACCGCCCCACACCGCCAGCGCCCTGTTGCGTTCCGGTCCTTCGGCAAACAGGCGGTTGATCAGCGAGAGCGTCGCCGGGAACAGGAAAGCGCCGCCGATGCCTTGTACAGTGCGGGCAGCGATGATGATTTCCGGCGACCAGGCGAGGCCGCCGACCAGCGACGAAAGCGCATAGAGCCAGAGAGCGAAGATGAAAATGCGGCGCTGACCGATAAGGTCGGCGGCTCGGCGCCGAACAGCAGAAAACCGCCGGTAAACACGGTGTAGGCGCTCACCACCCATTGCAAGGTCTGGCCGGAAAAGCCCAGTCCAGCCCCGATTTCGGGCAGCGCCACGAAGACGATGTTGATGTCGAGAGCGATGATAAGCTGGGCGAAGGCGAGCAATGCCAGCGTAGCGCCGCGCTTCGCGCCAACCTCTCCCTGTGTCGCCATGGCGCCGAACGGCAGCCCTTGATCGAATGAACTCATGCCAATCTCCTTTTGGTTCTTTATCGATCGACAAAGAATTGAATTTGCAATCCGGAGTCAAGCGGATTATTTGTGGATCGATAAAGAAATGGAGGCTGCAATGGCGGGACGGCCAAGGGAGTTCGACAGAGCCCAGGCTCTGCAGAAAGCGCGCGATGCCTTCTGGATGCGCGGCTACGAGGGCACCTCGATGGCCGACCTCGTCTCCATGCTTGGCCTAGCCTCGGCGCGCATCTATGCCGCCTTTGGCTCGAAGGAGGATCTGTTTCGCGAAGCCGTTGTTCTCTACGAAACCAGCGAAGGAAGCTTCGCCACCAGCGCGCTTGCCGAGGAGCCGACCGCAAGGCGGTTTGTCGAGCGGTTGCTGCGCGATGCGATCGATATCTACACAAGGCCGGACTTGCCGAAAGGCTGCATGGTCGTCTCGGCCGCCACCAACTGCGCCACGGAAAACGATAACGTGCTGCACTGGCTGGCCGAGCGCCGACTGGCGCGCAATGCGTTGATTGTCGAGCGCTTGAAAAAGGGTGTTCGCGACGGCGACCTCAAGCCGAATACTGATCCGGAAGCGCTTGGCGACTACTACACCACACTGTTGTTTGGCCTCTCTGTGCAGGCGCGCGACGGGGTGCCGAAGAAGCGGCTGCATGACCTTATCACCGTGGCGATGCCTGCGCTCGACGGTTTCGTCTCACAGCCTTGAGTCTTGCTTCTGGCGCCTCGCGATTTCGACTGCAATTGGCTCGACAAGCTGCCCTGCCGCAAATTATCTATAAACATGGCAAAGGGCACAGACGACACCATCGCGGTGCGCATCAGCAAGGTTCTGGCGGACCGCATCATCTCCGGTGCGATCGAGCCAGGGGCCAGGCTTCGGCAGGATCATATCGCCGAGGAATTCCAAACCAGCCATGTTCCGGTGCGCGAGGCCTTCCGCCGTCTAGAGGCGCAGGGACTGGCCATCGGCGAGCCGCGCCGCGGCGTGCGTGTCGCGTCTTTCGATCTGGGCGAGGTCAAGGAGGTCGCCGAAATGCGGGCGGCACTCGAAGTGCTGGCGCTGCGCCACGCCGCGCCGCACCTGACATCGGCCATTCTCGATCTCGCGGAAGAGGCGACCAAGGCCGGCGACAAGTCCCGCGATGTCAGGTCGTGGGAAGAGGCCAACCGCGCCTTCCACCGCTTGATCCTGTCGCCATGCGGCATGCCGCGCCTGCTCGCGACCATCGACGACCTGCATGCGGCAAGCGCACGTTTCCTGTTCGCGGCATGGCGCTCGGAGTGGGAGACGCGCACCGATCAGGACCATCGCGCGATCCTCTCCGCCTTGCGGCAGGGAAACACCGAATCCGCGGCCGTCACACTGGGGCGGCACGTCCAATGGATTGGCCGCAAGCCGGTCAGGACGGCCTCCGGGACGACGCGCGAAGCTTTTGCCATCGTGGGTTAGACGGCCTCCGCCAAAGCCAGGGCTTGCAATCCCCAGGGAAGTGTGGATTCGATAATAGATCGAAAACAGAAATTATCTATAATTTGCAATCGATCGAAGGAATCCCAATGGCAGACGTCGCATTCTCACCCGGCAAGCCGTCGTTCAGTCCGCTCCGGATCCAGGATCGTTCTCTTGCCTGGCAGGTTGGAGCCGTCGTGCTTGGCACGCTGTTCCTGGCGCTGGCGTCCTATATCGAGGTGCCGATGGTGCCGGTCCCGGTAAACATGCAGACCTTTGCGGTGACCCTGATCGGCGCCCTCTATGGCTGGCGGCTTGGCGCGCTGACCATCGTCGCCTGGCTGGTCGAGGGGGCCATCGGCTTGCCGGTTCTGTCCGGAGGGGTAGGGGGCGCGTCGTATTTCGTCGGGCCGACGGGTGGCTATCTCTTCGCCTTCCCGCTTGTCGGCGCGCTGGTCGGCTGGCTGGCCGAACGCGGCTGGAACGGCAAAAGGGTGATGCTTGCCTTCGTCGCCATGCTGCTTGGCAACCTTGCCTGCCTTGTGCTTGGCACAGCATGGCTTGCCATCATGATTGGAGCCGAACAGGCCGTTGCCTTCGGCTTCCTGCCGTTCATCGTCGGCGGCTTGCTCAAGTCAGCGCTGGGTGCCGCGACCCTCATGGCCCTTCCCGGCGGCAAGGCGAAGCCGGCCAATCCGTGACGATCAGGCTGCGCGCCCATCACCTTCTTTGCCTGCTCACCTATGTGGGCAAGGGATACAGCCCCGCCTTCATCGCCAATTATGATCGCGTCGCGGAGCGCCTGAGCCGGGGCGAGGACATCCTCCTCGTTTCCGGCCCCGACGATGTCTGCGCTCCACTGCTCGACGAGCCGGAACCTCACTGCTTCAACGAGAGCGTCGTCGAGCGGGACCGGCTCGCCGCGCTGGATGTAGAGGAATTGCTGGCGCGGCCAATCCGTGTCGGCACCCACCTCGATCTCGACACGGGGACCTTAGCCCGGATGCGGCAGGCGTTTTCGGCTGGCCTTGTACGCAAGGCCTGCGGCGGCTGCGAATGGAACGAACTGTGCAGCACGATAGCGGCCGGTGGATATAGCGACGCGCTGGTGCAGCGGTCCGCGTCGCCAGCCGAGGGCTGATATTGGCCCCGAGCCTTAGCGGTCGAAGCCGAGCTCAAGGGTCGAAGCTGTGATATATTCGGCGCTGCGCAGGGCCATGGCCGAAATTCAAATCGGAAAACTGCCCCCTGTCGCCATGGTTTGTTAATCGGGTGCCCGGATTGTGAATTCGAGGCGGATTGAAGCGCGACCCCAAAAAGGCCATGCTTTGCCTGGAAAGATCGAGTCTACGCCGATCCCGCTGACGCGGAGATGGCGCCTGGCTGAAAGGGATACGATGCGGCAAGGATGTGCGCGCTGGCTGACAAGGCTGGCAATTGTGACAGGCATGGCGATCTCGGCTTTGCCGGCCTATGCCAAGCAGACCAGCGAACCGGTCAAGATCACGTCGTTTTCGGGCGCCTATCTGGCAGCCCGGATCGCCGAAGGCGATAACGACCTCGACAGCGCCATCGCCTACTACAAGCAAGCATTGGCCTTTGACCCGAGCGACACCGGCCTGCAGCAGAGCCTGATGCTGTCGCTGATCGCGCAAGGGCGCTTCGACGAGTCCCTGGTCTATGCCGACAAGCTCAAGGAAGTGCCTGACGTCGAGCGTTTCTCGCGGTTGGCGCTCGCCGTCGATTCCTTCCACAAGAAGGATTTCACCAAGGCGCAGTACTGGCTCAAGCTGTCGCTGGAATCCGATCTCGACCGGCTGATCTCCGGGGTGATGTCCGGCTGGGCGCAGCAAGGCGCCGGCGAGCCTGCCGATGCGATGGCGTCCATCGACAAGCTGCAGGGGCCGGATTGGTTCGGCCTGTTCAAGTCGTTCCACCGTGCCCTGATCGCTGATGCATCCGGCATGCCCGAAAAGGCCGAGGCGATCTATGCCGCGACCATGCAGGACACCGCCGCCGGTGGTGCCGCTCCCGAAACCTGGATGCGCAACGCCCAGGCTTACGCCTCGTTCCTGGCTCGCAAGGGCGACAAGACCAAGGCCCTGTCGGTGCTCGACCAGGCCGAGGCGTTTTCGCCGGGCAAGCTGGAAATCGTCGCCTTGCGCGACCGAATTGCAAAAGGCGACAAGATTGCGCCGCTGGTTGCCGGTCCATCCGATGGCGCCTCCGAAATCCTGCTCGACCTCGCCACCGCGCTCAACCGTGGTGGCGGCGAGCCCTTCGTCCGCCTCTATCTGCAATATGCGCTTGCTTTGAAGCCAGATAGCGACGCTGCCCTTGTGCAACTCGCCGCCGTGTCCGAGCAATTGAAGGACGGCGAAGGTGCCATCGCGCTCTATCGCCGGATTCCCGCCGCTTCGCCGCTGAAGGAGCTTTCGGACCTGCAACTCGGCCTCAATCTTGCCGATCTCGACCGTCACGAAGAAGCGATCACCCATCTGAAAGCCTTGGTCGACGCCCATCCCAATGACATGCGCGCCTATCTGGCGCTCGGTGGCGTCTATTCCTCGAAGGACGATTTCCGTTCGGCCGCCACTCTCTACGATAAGGCCGTCGAGGTGCTGAAGGCGCCGACCGCGGCCAACTGGAACATCTTCTACCAGCGCGGCATCGCTTATGAGCGCCTGAAGGAATGGCCCAAGGCCGAGCCGAACTTCCGCAAGGCGCTGGAACTGTTCCCCGACCAGCCGCAAGTGCTGAACTATCTCGGCTATTCCTGGGTCGACATGAACATGAACCTCAAGGAAGGCCTGGCGATGATTCAAAAGGCCGTCGACCTCAGGCCGAGCGACGGTTACATCGTCGATTCGCTGGGTTGGGCCTATTTCCGCCTCGGCAGGTTCGATGACGCGGTGCGCGAAATGGAACGCGCCGTGTCGCTGAAGCCGGAAGATCCGGTTCTCAACGATCACCTCGGCGACGCCTACTGGCGCGTCGGCCGCAAGCTGGAAGCCACCTTCCAGTGGAACCAGGCTCGCGACCTGAAGCCGGATCCCGATGTGCTGGCCAACTTGCAGCAGAAGCTGATGAAGGGCCTGCCGCCGATCGAATCCAACACGGCGCAGGAGACCCCGAAGGTCAAGCCGGAGCCGGTGCCCGCCCCGAAGGGATGAAGTCAGCCATTTGAATTCAACGCAAGCGGGGCTCTTTCGGAGTCCCGTTTTCGTTTGAACCGTATTAGGCTGGCTGCCTCAGAAGAGCTTGCGATAGACGACGAAGCCGGAGTGTTCGGCGACCTTGTCGTAAAGCTTCATCGCCGTGTGATTGGTCTCATGCGTCAGCCAGTACACGCGGCCCGAGCCGGCCGCCTGGGCGCGCTCGTAGACGCCCTCGATCAGCGCCCGTCCGATGCCTTTGCCACGCGATGCCTGCGTGGTGAAAAGGTCCTGCAGATAGCAATTCGGTGCGATCGCCGTGGTGCTGCGATGGAAGAGATAGTGCACGAGGCCGAGAAGCTGTCCCTCGCCTTCGGCCACCAGCGCGTGGACCGGCTCATAGGCATCGAAGAAACGAGACCATGTCATCTGGGTAATCTCACCCGGCAGGGCCGTTTCGCCCGAGCGGCCATAAAATGCATTGTAGCCATCCCACAGCGGCAGCCATTGCTCGAAATCCTGTCGCGCGACAGGGCGGATGACGATCGGGCTGGGCATGGCTGAAACCTGTTGTCGTTGCTGCACAGGCAAACAGAGCGTAGGCCCGAGAGATGGGCAATGGGCCAGCCCCTGCAAAGCTTTCAACATTGTCCATAATGTCGGGGTGACGGCATCGGCGTGCCTTGCTTGACGCTTTGCTGCTGGGTCTCTAGGACGTGCCGGCAAGCTAGCCTGTGCTGTCGAGGCCACCCGTGACAATTGAAATCCCCGCCCATATGCATCCCAGCCGCTCGTTCCAGGGGCTGATCCTGACCTTGCACAACTATTGGGCGGCCTATGGCTGCGTCATCCTGCAGCCCTACGACATGGAAGTCGGCGCCGGCACGTTTCATCCGGCAACGACGCTGCGCGCGCTCGGCCCAAAACGCTGGAACGCTGCCTATGTCCAACCCTCGCGTCGTCCCAAGGATGGCCGCTATGGCGAGAACCCGAACCGGCTGCAGCATTATTACCAGTACCAGGTGATCCTGAAGCCGAACCCGCCCAATTTGCAGGAGCTCTATCTCGGCTCGCTGGCGGCGATCGGCGTCGATCCGCTGCTGCACGACATCCGCTTCGTCGAGGATGATTGGGAAAGCCCGACGCTGGGCGCCTGGGGTCTCGGCTGGGAATGCTGGTGCGACGGCATGGAAGTCTCGCAGTTCACCTATTTCCAGCAGGTCTGCGGCATCGAATGCGCGCCTGTGGCCGGCGAACTAACTTACGGGCTGGAGCGGCTGGCCATGTATGTGCAGGGGGTCGACAATGTCTACGACCTCAATTTCAACGGCCGCGAAGGCGCCGACAAGGTCACCTATGGCGATGTCTTCCTGCAGGCCGAGCAGGAATATTCGCGCCACAATTTCGAATACGCCAACACGGCGATGCTTCTGCGCCACTTCGAGGACGCCGAGGCCGAGTGCAAGGCGCTGCTCGACGCCGGCGCGCCGGCATCGAACGACAATCTGCCGATGCACCGCATGGTTTTCCCGGCCTACGACCAGTGCATCAAGGCCAGCCATGTCTTCAACCTGCTCGACGCACGCGGCGTGATTTCGGTCACCGAGCGGCAGAGCTATATCCTGCGGGTGCGCAATCTGGCCAAGGCTTGCGGTGAGGCATTTTTGAAGACGCAGGCGGGTGGCTTGGCGGCCTGAGTCTCAGGCCCGCTTCATCATCTCGAAGGAAGCTTTGATCGGCAGTATGTTCTGGCTGCTGGCACCGTCGATCGTGCGCAATGCCTGTCGAACGCCTGGCATCGAGAAGGCACCGTGAGCCTGCGCGGTGAAGCAGGCGCCGAGTGCGAGGATCTGCAGAAGTCTGGATGCCGTTTTCATGATCGTTGAGCCAAATGTTCCCTGCCTGAGCGTGGGTCGCTTCAGCGCTGCGTTCGGTTCATGGAAATCTTTGATCCAAGGACGGGTGGCGTGGTCTCGTCCCGACAGGGCGGTCAAAATTTGTGTAAAGGGTGACAGCAGCCAGCCGAGTTGCTATGCCCCGCCCGGACCACTCTCCCGCATGAGCTGACCCCGATGCCTGACCTGCTTCTAGAACTTCGCTCCGAGGAAATCCCTGCGCGCATGCAGCGCAAGGCGGCGGGTGATCTCAGGAAGATGCTGACCGACGGTTTGGTCGAGGCGGGACTGACCTATGAGGCGGCGCGCGAGTACTGGACGCCGCGGCGGCAGACCCTCGACATCAGGGGCCTGACCGCGCGCTCGAAGGATATAAGCGAAGAGATCAAGGGGCCTTCGACATCGGCGCCTGAACAGGCGGTCCAGGGTTTCCTGCGCAAGGCCGGACTTTCCTCGATCGCCGAGGCGCATGTCCATTCCGATCCGAAGAAAGGCGATTTTTATGTCGCCCACATTTCGAAGCCGGGCAGGGCGGCGGAGGAGATCATCGCCGAACTGGTGCCGGGCATCATCCGCAATTTTCCGTGGCCGAAATCGATGCGCTGGGGGCCGGCCTCGGCCAAGCCCGGTTCACTGCGCTGGGTACGGCCGCTGCAATCGATCCTGTGCACCTTCGGCCCGGAAACAGAGGAGCCTGTCGTGGTCGATTTCGAGATCGACGGCATCCGCTCCGGCAACATCACCTATGGCCACCGCTTCCATGCGCCGGATGCCATCACGGTGCGCCGCTTCGACGACTATGTCTCCAAGCTGGAAGCGGCCAAGGTCGTGCTCGATGCCGACCGGCGCAAGGAGATCATCCTTGCCGATGCCCGCAATCTCGCCTTCGCCAACGGGCTTGATCTGGTTGAGGACGAAGGGCTGCTGGAGGAAGTGTCCGGGCTGGTCGAATGGCCGGTCGTGCTGATGGGCGAGTTCGAGGAGGCATTCCTCGCCATTCCAGCCGAAGTGATCCGGCTGACCATTCGCGCCAACCAGAAATGCTTTGTGACGCGGCCGCAGGGTTTCGACGACGCGCTTTCCAATCGCTTCATCCTCACCGCCAATATCGAAGCGAGGGATGGCGGCAAGGAGATCGCCCACGGCAATGGCAAGGTGGTGCGCGCCCGCCTGTCCGATGCGCTCTATTTCTGGACGACCGACCAGGGCGATTTGCCTGACCTGCGTGAGCTCGAGGCATCGGCGGAAAAATTCGGGCTTGATCTCAAGAAGCCGCTCGACCAGCGCATGGCCCGCCTCGACCATCTCGGCGTGACTTTCCACGCCAAGCTCGGCACGCAGGGCGAGCGGGTGGAGCGGATTGCCCGGCTTGCCGAGGAACTGGCGCCGATCATCGGCGCCGATCCGGCACTGGCGCGCCGCGCTGCCGTCCTGGCGAAGGCCGACCTCACCACCGAAGTGGTTGGCGAGTTTCCGGAACTGCAGGGCGCAATGGGCCGCAAATATGCATTGCTGCAAGGCGAACATGCTTCGGTCGCCGCTGCCGCAGAGGAACACTACAAGCCACAAGGCCCATCCGATTATGTGCCCAGCGATCCGGTGTCGGTCGCAGTCGCGCTCGCCGACAAGCTCGACACGCTGGTCGGCTTCTGGGCGATCGACGAAAAGCCGACCGGCTCGAAGGATCCGTATGCGCTGAGACGCGCGGCTCTGGGGGTGGTGAGGATAATTGTCGAGAACGGCATCAGGCTGACGCTTCGCACCGTGTTCGCGCTCAGTATGGCCCGATACGTGGTTGGCGATCATTTTCGGAAATTGGATCGGCAGACTGAGGCAGCTCAGCATTTGGCCGATCTTGGGGTAGGAGAGAAGACCGTTCGTGATTTGAACAAAATGGTTGAACGAGAACAGGCTCCAAGCCGGGCTGAACGTATTATCTCGGAAACCCAAGAGAGAGCTCTGCAAATAGCCGCTGACCTCCTCGCCTTCTTCCACGATCGCCTGAAAGTCTACCTCCGCGACCAGGGCGCACGCCACGATCTGATCGATGCCGTCATCACGCCGCAGTCCGACGGCTTGCTGCAGATCGTCCGCCGCGTCGAGGCGCTCGGCTCCTTCCTCGACACCGAGGACGGCAAAAACCTGCTCGCCGGCACCAAGCGTGCGGCCAACATTCTGGCCGCCGAGGAGAAGAAGAAAACGGCGGTCGCCGAAACCGTTGAGCCGGCGCTGTTGCGCGAGGATGCCGAGAAATCGCTGTTTGCGGCGGTGAATCAGGCTGAGAAGCAAGCCGGCGAAGCGATTCAAAACGATGACTTTTCCGGCGCGCTGCTCGCGCTTAGCGTGTTGCGCGAGCCGGTTGATTCATTCTTTGAGCATGTTCTCGTGAATGATGAGGACCAGGCCGTGCGCGCCAACCGCCTGGCGCTGCTCGCCCGCATCCGCGCGGCCACCGGTCAGGTCGCGGATTTCTCCAGGATCGCAGGTTAAGGCGAAGAAAATATTCTCTGCTGCCGGCCGTTCGAGCCGGCTTACAGTCATATGGCGATGATCTCTCCGTGGCAAAAGGGACATGTTCCCCAACCCCACGGAGGCTTCCATGAATTCCGATCACGACATCGAAGTGACACAAGAAACCCCGGCTTCCGCCGAGGCGCTTGAATCCGCTTCCGAAACCATCCTCGATCATGCCGCCGCCGCAGCGGTCGAAGCCGCTGACCTGTCTGATGACGACGAAGCCGGCGACGATGAAGAAGGCGAAGAGTCCGCCGAAGCTGCCACGCTCTCGGATGACGACGAAGATGAAGACGAAGAAGACGAGGACGAAGAAGACGCCGAGGACAGCGTGAAGGCTGAAGGCGACGAGTCCGAAGAAGACGACGACAAGGAAGAAGCGGCCTGATCTTTTCAGCCGCCGGTTCCATCGATGGCAAGGCGGCGCTGAGGCGTCGCCTTTTCCTATCAGCCGTCCCCGAAGTCGACTTTGTCAGCCCCCGGCGACGGTCAGTTCTCGAGAATGCTGACGCGCACGCTGTTTTCGTAGACATCGACCTGGATCAGCGGTTCGCCATTGACGATGGCGCGCTTGGTCGAGGAACTCATCGCGCCGCCGCGTTCCAGCATGCGTTGCAGGTCGGCGCGCTGGCCGTTGGTCCTGAACCAGCCATCACCCTCGTCGTCGCTGTCACGGCGGTGGAATTTGTGCCAGTTGGCGCGGTCCTGCCGCACCATCTGCGCGGCATTGTCCAGCGCATAGCCGTCACTCGCCTGATGGTCGCGATCGGAAATGCGCGCGACATAAGATCCCAGCATGTCGTCGGCGTGAGCTGCGACGACGCCAAGCAGTGACGCCAGCAGAAGGCCAGCCCCGGTTACGATTCCAGCTTTTCTCATGGTCCCCCCCTTTACCCCCTAGTGATGAAATCCCGTCTGCCAAAACCGCCTGGCGAAATACAGGCGATGGCGTCCTGCGGCTGACATAAACCGAAACGGGGTTTGCTTGGCAATGGTGCGCCGGTCGCCAGACCGCCGTCAAGTCACGCCATCGATGTCAGCCTGTCTTCAAGCCGGGGCTATTTGGTGTAGCCGTTGGGAGGCATGCGCTGACCTGCAGCCGGCGCCGGGGGACTCGGCGGGGTGGGTTGGTTCTCGGTCCCCGAAGGGGCTGCGGAGGCGGTGGCCGTTGCCGGCGCCGTGCCAGCGGCCGGCGCAGTACCTGTCGCTGGTGCAGCGGTTGGCGCCGGTGCCGGGAAGTCGGGACCGGTAACGCCGCCACGAATGACCATCGGGCCCGGCTGGAAGCCGTGCCCGGTCGCGGGCTTGTCCGGGATCGCCGCCACCTTTTCATCGGTGACGTCGGGCTGCGCTTCCCCTTTTGCCACCACCGACCGCGCATCGCTGGCGTTGACTGCATCGGCGGTTCCAGGCTGGTTGGGGGCGCCGATCCTGACGATCGATGGTGTGGAGGATGGCGTGCCTGGAAAAACCAGGGATGACGCCTGGGCTTCGCCGGCCGCAGCAGCAAGAATGATACCCAGCAAGATCCGCGCAGACACTGATATCGCTCCCCTTTGCCCAGAAGCTGTTCGATAGCAGGCCGGAATTGATGCCGGCTTTCGTGGAAACATAGCATTTTAGGGATTGATAAATCGCCAATGCTCCTGCTCGCCAACAATCGGTTACCCGACAACGACTTGCCCAATGGCCGCCATCGTACTACGCACCCCGCAGCTGTGAGGTGACGAGAGTGGCTGAAATACTTGCCTCGGGCGAGGCGCTGGAGCGGGCGCTGGCGCTGCTCATGGAAGGCGATGTCGTCGCCATCCCGACGGAAACCGTCTACGGGCTGGCCGGCGACGCCACCAACGGCATCGGCGTCGCGCGCATTTTCGAGGCCAAGGGGCGGCCGCGCTTCAACCCGCTGATCGCTCATGTCGCAGACATGGCGATGGCAGAGCGCCTCGCGCTGTTCGATCCGCTGTCCAGGAAACTGGCGCTGGCATTCTGGCCAGGTCCGCTGACGCTGGTGCTGCCGCAACGGCCCGGCAACGGCATCCATCCGCTGGTCACCGCCGGGCTCGATACGATTGCCTTGCGCATGCCGAGGGGCTTTGGCGGCGACCTGATCGCCAGGCTCGGCCGCCCGCTTGCCGCGCCCAGCGCCAATTCATCCGGCAGGATCAGCGCGACGACCGCGCAAGCGGTGGCGGCCGATCTCGGCGCGCGGATCAAGCTGGTCGTCGATGGAGGCGCGACCCCGATCGGGCTGGAATCGACCATCATCAAGGCCGAAGGAAACAGATTGCGGCTGCTGAGGCCCGGCGGCATCGCCGCCGCGGAGATTGAGGCGGCTATCGGCATGGAGCTGTTGCGCGGCGGCACCGCCGGTATCGAGGCGCCGGGCATGCTTGCCTCGCACTATGCGCCAGGTGCTGCGATGCGGCTCAATGCCGGCACGGTCGGCGAGGGCGAGGCTTTGCTCGGCTTCGGCAGCCAGAGGGCGCAAGGCTGGCGCCGCGCCGAAGCCTTCCTCAATTTGTCCGAAACCGGTGACCTGCGCGAAGCGGCGAGCAATCTGTTCGCCTATATGCAGGAGCTTGACCGCAGCGGCGCGCGGACCATCGCCGTCGAGCCGGTTCCCTTCGACGGGCTCGGCGAAGCGATCAACGATCGGCTGTCGCGTGCCGCCGCCCCTCGTGACATCCCACAACCCGCAACATAGTTTTTCCCCATGACCGAAATCACAGAGACACTCGATCCCGCTCTCATCGATCGCTTCACGGCGATCGTCGGCGACAAATATGCGCTGCGTGAAGAGCAGGATATCGCGCCTTACCTCGTTGAACGGCGCGGGCTCTGGCACGGCGCGACATCGTTGGTGCTGCGGCCGGGCAGCGTCGACGAAGTCAGCCGGATCATGCGGCTGGCGACCGAGACAGGCACGCCGATCGTGCCGCAAAGCGGTAACACCGGCCTGGTCGGCGCCCAGGTGCCGGACAGGTCCGGGCGCGAAATCGTCCTGTCGCTGTCGCGGCTGAACCGCATCCGTGAAATCGATGTCTTGTCCAACACGGTGACGGTCGAGGCCGGTGTCATCCTGCAGACGCTGCAGGAGGCGGCCGACGCCGCCGACCGGCTGTTTCCACTGTCGCTGGCCGCGCAAGGCTCCTGCCAGATCGGCGGCAATCTTTCCTCCAATGCCGGCGGCACCGGAGTGCTTGCCTATGGCAATGCGCGCGAACTCTGTCTCGGTGTCGAGGTGGTGCTGCCGACCGGCGAGGTGTTCGACGACCTGCGCAAGCTGAAGAAGGACAACACCGGCTACGATCTGAAAAACCTGTTCGTCGGTGCCGAAGGCACGCTCGGCGTCATCACCGCCGCCGTGCTCAAGCTGTTCCCGAAGCCGAAGGGGCGCGAAGTCGCCTTCGTCGGCCTGTCGTCGCCCGAGGCAGCACTTTCGCTGTTCAGCCTGGCCATGGACCGTGCCGGGGCAGCACTCACCGCTTTCGAACTGATCGGCAAGCGGCCCTATGATTTCACGCTGGCGCATGCCCAGGGCGTGGTGCGGCCGCTGATCGAGGACTGGCCGTGGTACGTGCTGATGCAGATTTCGTCCGGTCGTTCATCGGAGGATTCGAGAGCCTTGATCGAGGACGTGCTTTCGGCCGGCCTTGAACAGGAATTCGTCGGCGACGCCGTCATTGCCGCGAGTCTCACGCAGGGCGATGCCTTCTGGAATTTCCGCGAGCTGCTGCCCGAGGCGCAGAAGCCGGAGGGCGCCTCGATCAAGCACGACATTTCGGTGCCTATTGCATCGATTCCGCGTTTCATCGCGGAGGCTGCCGGCGCCGTGGCGTCGGTGAGCGCCGGTGCCCGCGTCGTCTGCTTCGGCCATATGGGCGACGGCAATCTCCACTACAACATTTCGCGGCCCGTCGACGGCGACGATAAGGCGTTCCTCGCTCTCTATCATCCCATGAACAAGGCGGTGCACGATGTGGTGCGCAGCCTGCACGGTTCGATCTCGGCCGAGCACGGCATCGGCCAGTTGAAACGCGACGAACTGATCGCCACCGCGCCGCCGATGGCGATCGATCTGATGCGAAGGGTTAAGGCCGCTTTCGACCCGGCCGGCATCATGAATCCGGGTAAGGTTATCTGATCCTTTCGACATCTTGTGGCTGGTGGGATTCCGATAACCATCCCTGAGATCAGCAAAATTTAACCGACTTTCTTAAGCGGGGCGGTAAGGAGCCCGCGCTACTGTCTCCATACAAACGAGGCTGGAAAAACCGGCCCGGAGAGAACCGGACACCGGCTCTCAGGAGACAGACAGGAAGGCCACTCTATGAACACCGGACTGAAGCCAGTCTGGGCGGGACGCAACATGCGTCTCGACCCATTCCGCCTGCCGCAAGTGGTGAGCTACGCGACTCGCGACGACTACGGCGATGTAACCTTCACCATCGACCAGCGCGGCGCCGTGATCCGCCGCTTGCTCGAGATGAGCGGCCTGCCCGCGATCATCGTTCTGCCCGCCAATGCGTTCCGCGGCGTTGCCGCCCGCGCCATGGAAGACCCGGACGGCAATGTCACGGTGACCCTGGAACTCCTGCACAACGACCCGATGCTGTCGGTGCCGCTGCTGGTGGCCGACGATCTCGACGATGTCGCAGCCGACTGGCGCGCCTGGGCCGACGCTTACCGTCTGCCGATGCTGCTGATCGAATCGGACGGCGTTGCCCGCACCCTGGAAGAATCGCTCGGCGCCGCCATCAAGACGCTGCCGCCGCAGGATAGGCGCAAGGGGCGGATTTCGAACACGCGCCGCCCGCGTTTCCTCGCTCGCCGCAGAGCAGGCGCCCTCGGTCTCAGGCTGGTCATCGACGGCCAGGAGATTATTTCGCGCGACTGAGCATGATCCCGCTGGGAATGCTGAAACGGGAAGCCGCTAAACCAGCGGCTTCAGCGCCACCCACACAGCGCCGCCGATCAGGCCGAGGAAGATCAGCCAGCCGACCTGGTTGTTCGACCTGAACAGTCGCAGGCATTGGTCCGGATTGTCGATATCCAGAACCGCGATCTGCCGCGCCATATGGGCGCCGGCGGCAATCAGCCCGGCCAGCGCCACCACCGGCGCCTGCGCCGACGCGAAGGCGATCGCAAAACAGATCAGCGCGCCACCATAAAGCCCTGCCAGCCACGACTTGGTGTTGTCGCCGAACAAGCGTGCCGTCGAGCGCACGCCGACGATGGCGTCATCTTCCTTGTCCTGATGCGCGTAGATCGTGTCGTAGCCGATCACCCACAGGATCGAGCCGATATAAAGCATGATGGCAGGCCCATCGAGATCGCCGAACTCGACCGCCCATCCCATCAGCGCGCCCCAGGAAAAGGCAAGGCCAAGCACCAGTTGCGGCCAGTTGGTTATCCGCTTCATGAATGGATAGATGGCGATGACCGCCAGTGAGCAGATGCCGAGCAGGACGGCGAAGCTGTTGAACTGGATGAGCACGACGAGGCCGACCAGAGCCTGCAGGACGAGAAACAGCCATGCCCGCCGGCGGGTCGCCTTGCCCGACGGCAGCGGTCGCGAGCGCGTGCGCTCCACCTGGCTGTCGATGTCCTCGTCGACGAGGTCGTTGTAGGTGCAGCCGGCGCCACGCATGGCGATGGCCCCGACCAGGAAAAGCACGAGATACACTGGTGCCGGCAGCAGTGAGAGCAGCGGGTCGCCGGGACGCGGATAGGCGCTTGCCGCCAAGGCCGCCGACCACCAGCACGGCCACAGCAGCAGCTGCCAGCCTATCGGCCTGTCCCATCGGGCAAGCTGCGCATAGGGCCATATCGAGCGCGGCAGCACGCGGTAGACCCAATGGCCGTTCGGCGCATCGGCGACACGGCCCTGGGCCGCTTTCGACTGGATGTTTTCCATGTCCATGGAGTGGCAGCAGCGGCAGAAACCGTCAAGCGGCAAGCGGGAGAGTGGTGCACGTCAGCCTTTCACGAGGCAAAGATGTCGCGGGTGGCGAACCAGTCCCTGGCCACCTCGACGAAGGCCAGCGCTGCATTCGACACACGCTGATGCGTGTCATAGGTGAGCAGGATCCGCTGCATGGGCAGCGGATCGGACAGCGGCTTCCAGATGAGCGGCAGGCCGTCATAGCTGCGGTCGCCGTGCGGGCGGGTGTAGCTGACCGCGACTCCGAATCCGTTGGCGACCATGCTCCGCTGCAGTTCGAACGAGCTTGTCGTCGTATCGGCCACCGGCGAAAGGCCGCGGCTGCGGAACAGGTCGAGCATGTGCTGCCAGCTGTGCGGCTGGTCCGTCGTGATCAGCGGATAGGCGGCCAAATCGGCAAGGCTGACCGTTGGCCGGTCCGCCAGGGCATGGCCTGCCGGCAACAGCGCATGCGGGCGAAGTTCGCGCAACAGGATGCGGGCGAAATGCGTCGGCAGGCTGAGGTCATAAGTCAGGCCGAGATCGATGGCCGCATCACCCAGCCGTCGTCCCAGGGTCTCGAACGTCTCGTCGCGAACGACGATTTTGACGGCCGGATAGCGTTCGGAGAAGGCGCGGATCAAAGCCGGCGCGAAGAAAGGCGCCAGATCCTCGAAGCATCCCAGCACCAACTCACCCGCGACAGCCGATTTGCTTGAACCCAGGCCGACGAATTCGTCCGTTTCGGTGAGAACCTGCCTTGCCTTGGCCACGACGGCGCGGCCGAACGATGTCGGCGACACGCCGCTTCCGCGCTGGCGGACGAACAGCTTCTGGCCGAAATTCTTTTCGACCGCGTCGATCGCCACCGAAATCGACGGCTGAGAGACGTTCAGCATCTTTGCCGCGCCGGTGACGCTGCCGTGACGCGCCACGGCAACCAGGTAGCGCAGCTGCGTGAGGGTCACACTCATAGGAGTACTCTATATGTCGGATGGAAAGTTATTATTTTACTGAATGAATTGATATTGCGATAATGGCTTCATTCCAAGAGGAGAACGCCATGGCTTCCCAGACTGCCACCATCGACGCCACCATGATCGACGCGTCCACGATTGCCGACTATCAGCGTGACGGCGCTGTCTGCATTCGCGGCGCCTTCAAGGGCTGGGTCGACACGATTGCCGCCGGCATCGAACGCAACATGCAGAACCGCAGCGCCACCGCATCCGACATCGCCAACGGCCGCGGCAGTTTCTTCGACGACTACTGCAACTGGGAGCGCATCCCCGAATTCGTCAGTCTGGTGCGGGGTTCGCCAGCCGCCGAACTGGCGGCGGCGGTGATGCAGTCGCGCACCGCACAGTTCTTCCACGATCATGTGCTGGTCAAGGAACCCGGCACGCAGAAGCCGACGCCCTGGCATCAGGACATCCCCTACTATTTCGTCGATGGCCGGCAGACGGTGAGCTTCTGGATTCCCATCGACCCGGTGAAGGAAGCGACGCTGCGCCTGATCGCCGGCTCGCACAAATGGGACAAGATGATCCTGCCTGTGCGCTGGCTCGACGACAGCAACTTTTATGCCGGCGAGGGCGACTATCTGCCGGTGCCCGATCCCGACCAGGATCCGTCGATGAAGGTGCTCGAATGGGAAATGGAGCCGGGTGACGCCATCCTGTTCGACTTCAGGACCGCGCACGGCGCGCGTGGCAATATGACCGCGGCGCGGCGCCGGGCGCTGTCGCTGCGCTGGGTCGGTGACGATGCGCGCTATGTCGAGCGGCCGGGCCGCACCTCGCCGCCCTATCATGGCCATGGCATGCAGCCGGGACAGAGATTGCGCGAGGATTGGTTTCCGGTGGTCTACCAGGGCTGAGGCGGCAGCCAGAATATGAGCGCCGGTATTCGAGGCCCATATTCTGGCTGGGGTAACGTTCCCGTGCGCAATTCCGATCAAAACACCCTGATGCCTTGACCCGTCGCCCGGAGAGCAATAGCGGGTGCTCCAAGAGACTGTTTCGAAATTCGCGCTGGCGAGTCATATGGTGGTGGTTTCGAGAACCGTAGCGGAGCGGACATTTGGTCCGTGAGCAACGGAAGCGCAGAAAACGCCATCAGATGGCCGCCAGAGCAGAATTTCGGCATCAAGAGGTGGCCATGAACGTTCTTCTTCTGGGCTCCGGCGGCCGCGAACATGCGCTCGCCTGGAAGATTGCCGCATCACCGCTGCTGACGAAGCTCTATGCGGCTCCCGGCAACCCGGGCATCGGCAGCGAGGCTGAGCTGGTGAAGCTGGATTTAGCCGACCACGCCGCCGTGGCCGCGTTCTGCCGGGAGAAAAAAATCGACCTCGTGGTGGTCGGTCCGGAGGGGCCGCTGGTCGCCGGCATTGCCGACGATCTGCGCGCCGAAAATATCCGCGTCTTCGGTCCCTCCAAGGCTGCCGCACAGCTGGAAGGCTCGAAGGGGTTCACCAAGGACCTCTGTGCCCGCTACGACATCCCGACCGCCGCCTATGGCCGTTTCAGTGATCTGGCCTCGGCCAAGGCCTATGTCGAAAAGACCGGAGCGCCGATCGTCATCAAGGCCGACGGGCTCGCTGCCGGCAAGGGCGTCACCGTCGCCATGACGCTCAGTGAAGCACAGGCAGCACTCGATGCCTGCTTCGATGGTTCCTTCGGCGCCGCCGGCGCGGAAGTTGTGGTCGAGGAATTCATGACCGGCGAGGAGGCGAGCTTCTTCTGCCTCTGCGACGGTACCACTGCGCTGCCCTTCGGCACCGCGCAGGATCACAAGCGCGTCGGCGACGGCGACACCGGTCCGAACACCGGCGGCATGGGCGCCTATTCGCCGGCACCGGTGATGACGCCGGAACTGGTCGAGCGCACCATGCGCGAGATCATCGAGCCGACCATGCGCGGCATGGCCGAACTTGGCGCGCCGTTCTCCGGCGTGCTGTTTGCCGGGCTGATGATCACCGACAAGGGACCGAGGCTGATCGAATACAACACCCGTTTCGGCGACCCGGAATGCCAGGTGCTGATGATGCGGCTGAAGGACGATCTGCTGGTCCTGCTCAACGCGGCGACCGACGGCCAGCTTGCGCATACTTCGGTGCGCTGGCGCGACGAGGCGGCACTCACCGTGGTGATGGCGGCGAGAGGCTATCCCGGCACGCCGGAAAAAGGCTCGGTCATCCGCGGCGTCGAAGACGCGGCGAGCGACGGTGTCGAGATCTTCCACGCCGGTACCGCCATCAATGGCGGCGCGCTGGTTGCCAATGGCGGCCGCGTCCTCAACGTGACGGCATCAGGCGCCACGGTCGGCGAGGCACAGAAACGAGCCTATGCTGCCCTCGACCGCATCGATTGGCCGGACGGGTTCTGCCGCCGCGATATCGGCTGGCAGGCCGTGGCGCGCGAACAGGGAACCTGAAGTTCCGCGTTGGCTCACCGCTGGCCGCGATCGAGTTCGGTGGAAGCGGTGCTGAGCGGATCGGACAAGGCAAAGGCAGCGTCGAGTTGTGCGGGCGAACGCCGCTCGGTCCGCTTCCAGGCGACATATTGGACAATGCCGAAACTCGGTCTCCGGGGCACCGTCTTCACGACTGGCATGCGGAAGCCGTCGCGGAAACGGGACCAGCGTGTGCCCAACGCTGCAACCATGTCCTCGAAAGTCGGCGGCGCGGCCACTGACGCATAGGTGATGGTGACATTGCCGGCGAGGCCGGCCTCGCGTGAGACCGGTAGCGGTATCGAGGCGAGATAGTCCGGCGGCACGTCGATAAGCCCACCGAACGGCCATTGCGCGCGCAGCGTGGCGGCGTCTGTCGGCGCGACATTGACGTCTATGTCGTTAGGCGTGCCGGCAACCCTGTAAGGGCAGCGGAAACGGCCGCAATTGGCTTGCGCCGAAAACTGCCAAAGTGCGTAGCCTTGCCAGTTGCCCATCGGGAAATGCACGTCGATGTCGTTGGTGTAGCGCGCATACCAGAGCGGCAGCCGCGACAGGAGCCGGTATCGGTAGCTGTTGTCGGCAATGTACTGGGCGGTCTTGCCGTTGGTGTACAGCACCGGGAAACGGCCGATGCGGCGATGCACCTGGCGTACGAACTCCTCGGCGTCGTCAAGCGACATCCATTGCGAGGGATCATTGCCCTCGATGTCGAGAGCCATGAGATCGTCCGGCGCAGGCCCGGCGAAATCGAGGAAATTGTTGGCCTGCTCGACCGGATTGCCGGGGCGGGCAAGGTGATAGGCGCCCCATTTCAGGCCGAGTGCCTTGGCCACCACCCTGCGCGTCTGGAACAGTTCGCGCGTCACCGCATGACGTTTCCACAGCGCCTTGCAAAGCTTCACCTCGATGTCGTTGCCCAAGCAGAAATAGGCCGGCGGCATGCCGTCGGAGGCTTTGTTGATGAAGCCGACGACCCGCTTGTCGGTGGCGAGCTGGGCCCAGTCGATGGAATTGTATTCGTAGGCATCGACGACCAGAGCGCGGTCGGCGTTCTTCCACGGCTCGGAAAAATCCGAGGCCGTTGCCGCCGTCGAAAGCGCCATCGTCGCCGCAAGAGCGAGGAGCGCTGTGCGGCGAAGAAGGCGCACCGTACTTTTCAAAACAGGGAATCCCCGTTGATCAAAGGCAAATCCTGAACCGCCATGGTTAAGGATTTGCTTCGGCGGGAGACACGGCTGAGGTGGCCTTTGGTGGATCGACGATCAGGGTGAGATTTACCGGGATTCAACGACAAGCCGTTTGTAAGCATTCGCGGCTTTGCGTAGCGCTTCATTCGGCTCCGGCGGGTTCACAATCGCTGCCACCAAGGCGATCTGGTCCTCGATTGAAAGGCGGATGGCGGCAGCCTCGTCAATGGAGGGCTGCGCTGCTTCGGTGTGGGCAATACCGGTCTGTTCGTTTGGCATTATGATCACCTTTGGTCGAGCGTTCAGCACCGGCTGAATGGCTAGAATTCAAACGGGTCCGGCGCCGGCTCTTGCCGCAGCGTGCCTTCGGCGGCGCGTTTGCGGTGGTGGGCGAGCGAACATTGCGGCGAGCACAATATGCCGCGATCCGACCAGTAGGCGGCACCGTGGTCCAGTCTGCCCCCATGGTAGCAGAACCCCTCCGCTCGATAGGGCAGGCCGCATTCGATGCAGCGGTAAGCGTCGGGTCTGGCAAGCATGGGCGGTTCCGGTTGCTGGTTCTGATCTCGCGCCGGTCGATCCGGCATGGCTTGAACTTAATACGCGCCGCCCCGATTGCAAAATCCGCGTGACAAATTTGAGGCTTACAAAAAATGTGCGCGCCATGACCATCCTCCGGGAGCAGCTTGCCTCCGTATCGGGATGCGGCGTACATCTTCCTAGCGGCTCGCGAGGCGCGAAGCCAAGCACTGTCAGGACCGGCATCCTGCATCTGACGCCCGGCGACGTGACCGTTCATGGGTTCAGGTCGAGCTTGCACGAGTATCTTGGCGACGAGACGGACGTGAGCTACGAGACGGCCGAAGAAACGATCTCGCATCGCGTGGGTGATCGAACGGCATCGAGGGGCACGTCAGTTCGATGACGTCGCGGATCAATGCTAGGACGTAGACTCATTACCGCGTAGCCAGATGCGGATTGCGACGAGTTTGAGGGCGGCAAGATAGTTCTCAGCCAGCTTGTCG